>CANBRQ010000190.1 GCA_947371955.1 Paracoccaceae bacterium
ATGCTCAGCAGTTTGCGTCCGGCGTTGATTGTTGAGCCCCAGTCGGGGCTTTCCGGCGTCACGCCAAGGCCGAAGAAGCCCAGCGTGCCGAGCAGGATCGTGGTGTAGCCGATGCGCAGGCAGTAATCGACGATCAGCGGGCCGCGGGCGTTGGGCAGAATCTCCCACAGCATGATGTACCAGGCTTGCTCGCCCCGTGTCTGGCCCGCCGCCACGTAGTCGCGCGATTTGATGTCCATCACGATGCCGCGCACGATGCGGAACACGGTAGGGGCATTCACGAAAACGACCGAGACGAAGACGTTGAGGAGGTTCGGCTCCATGCCCCAGACGCCGAGCGGGTCGTGGTTGAAGGCAAGGCCCGAATAGGCCCAGAGGCCCAGAACCAGCGTGATGCCGACGTAAAGGTTGCGCTTGGGCGGGTTGGTGTGGAAGCGCGAGTTGAAGAGGACGACAAAGAAGGCGATCGGGATCAGGAAGAGGATGGCGGCGAGGACCACGGGGATGCCGGTGTTGCGGATCTCTGGCGTGACCAACAGGTAGAACAACAGGATCACCGGGAAGGCGAGGACGAGGTTGGCAAGGAACGACAGCATCGTGTCCAGTTTGCCGCCGAAGTAGCCGGCTGGCAGGCCCAAGGTGATGCCGACGAGGAAGGCGAAGGTGGTGGCGGCGGGGGCGATGACCAGCACTTGCCGTGCGCCCTCGACCATGCGGGAGAAGACATCGCGGGCGAGGTGGTCACCGCCGAGCAGGAACCATGGGAACTGGCCGTCTGCTCCGGCGGGGGTCGGGCTGCCGGGCAGGGGGTTCTTGACCGAGCCTAGCTGGGCCAAGGGATCGAATGTGATGATCATGTCGGCGAAGATCGCAGTGAAGACCCAGAACATCACGATGGCGAAGCCAATAATGCCAACGGGCGAGTCGAATAACTTTCCGTAAAGCCCGAGCTTCCGTTTGAAGCGGATCGACAGCACGAAGGTTGCCACCAGTGCCACCCAGACCGGCCAGAACTGCTTGGCCATCAGGGCAATGATCATCGTCCAGGAAAGAGTATCGGGCATGTCAGCTCAGCCTTATGCGGGGGTTGAGGAAGACATAGCCGATGTCGGAAATCAGCTGTGTTGCCAGAACGAAGATGACGGCGACGACCGAGGCGCCCAGCAGCATCTCGATGTCATTGTTGCCTGCGGCGGTGACCAGCATCCAGCCGAACCCCTTGTAGTTGAAGAGGGTCTCGGTGATGACGACGCCGTTCAGCAGGTAGGGGAACTGCAGCATGATCACGGTGAAGGGCGCGATCATGGCGTTGCGCAGCGCGTGGCGCAGCACGACATCGCGGAAGGCCACGCCTTTGAGGCGGGCGGTGCGGATGTATTGCTGGGTCATCACCTCGGTCATCGACGCCCGTGTCATCCGGGCGATGTAGCCCACGCCGTACAACGCGATCGTGGCGACGGGCAGGGCGAAGTTCCAGAAGGTGATATTGTCCATGGCCGAGGTGGCTGTGCCAAGGAACAGTGTCTTGCCGCTGATCCAGCCCCAATCGGCGAAAAGGGGCGACAGGCCGGTGGCCGGAGAGGCGAACAGGGCCACGAGGATCACGCCGGACACATATTCGGGTGTGGCCGAAGAGGCGATGGAGAAGGTGGACAGGACACGGTCCGTGCGCGATCCCTCTCGCATGCCTGCCAGCACGCCGATCAGCAGGGCCACGGGCACCATCACCACCATCACGGCCAGCATGAGCCAGCCGGTCGCGGCCATTGATTTGCCCAGCGAATAAAGGACGGGTTTCTTGAAGACGGTGGAGAAGCCCCAGTTGCCCTGAAAGATGCCGCAATAGCTTGGCGCCAGCGCCGGGTCATCGCCCTGCCGGATGCACAGGCCCCGCGTCACCCCTTTGTCATCGGTCTTGACCCAGCCGGGAGCGACACCCAGCCACTCGGCATAGCGGAAGAAAACGGACCCGCCATGGCCGTTGTCGACGATCCACGAGGCCACAGCCTCATCCGTCATGCGGACAGAGCCCTCGGATCGGGCGAGTTTCTCAAGATTGGGGGGCAGGTTGGTCAGATAGAAGACGACGAAGGTCAAAACCAGCGCCGTCAGTATCATCACGCCCAGGCGCCGGACCACGAATTTCAGCATATATGCGTCCCACCAGGTCAGCGGTCCGGCATAAGAAGCCGGACGGAAAAGGGCCGGAAATCGGCGCAGAAAGAAATGGGGCGGGGGCGCCGCAACCGGCGCACCCGCCCCAATCGTTCAGCCTTAGGCGAGCGACCACTCGGAGTGGTGATGCTCGTAAGACGGGTGCATTGCGACGCCCTTCACATTGGCCTTGGCGTGACGGTAGAGCGAGCGCCAGTAGGCCTGAATGATATAGCCTTCATCCTGCAGGATCTGCTCCAGCTTGGCCGCAAACTCCTTGCGCTTTTCGGCATCGGCCAAAGCCAGAGCCGAAGCCATCGCGGCGTCGAAGTCCTTGTTGGCCATGCCGCACTCGTTCCACGACCCGGTGGAGGTATAGGCGAGCGACATGTTCTGCACGGCCAGCGGGCGGTGGTTCCAGGAGGTCGAGGAGAACGGGTACTTCTGCCAGTCGTTCCAGAAGGTCGAGCCCGGCATCACGGTCCGCTTCACGTTCACGCCCGCGTCGCGCAGCTGGGCCGCCACGGCGTCAGAGGTGTCAAGCTCGTAGCCGCCGTCCAGCGAGATGAACTCGAACTCGGTGTCGGCGAGCTTGTACTTGGCCAGAACAGCCTTCACGCCGGTCTTGTCAAAGACTTGCGGGGCAAGCTTGACATATTCCGGGTGGATCGGGCCGGCATGGTGGTTTTCCGCGGTGGTGCCGAGGCCCTTGTAGCCGAGGTCGAGGATGACCTTGGGGTCAACAGCCTTCTGCAGCGCCTGACGGACTTCCTTTTCCTTGTAGAGGTCCGAGGTGGCCGAGTTGAAGCGGATCACGAGGGTAGACATCGTGATGGCTTCGTACTTGGTCCAGCCAAGGGCATCCAGTTGCGGGATGAAGTCGCCAGTCGTCTCGTAGTTGACGTCGATTTCGTCCGAGTTGGCGAGGTTCACCATGGCGGAAGGATCGGTGCCGAAGTCGACGTAGTGGATCTCATCCAGCGGAGCGGTACCACCCCACCACTTGTGGGCTTCCGGTGCGCGCACCAGGGTCATCTTCTGGCCGACCGAGATTTCGCCCGGGACATAGGGGCCGGTTCCGATCGGGTTGACCGACGGATCATCGCCGTCCTTGAACGAGCGGTGCACAACGGCCGACGGATAATCGGAGAGGTTCGGCACCACAGCCACGTCCGAGGCGGACAGGTGCAGCACGACGGTCATGTCGTCGACCTTCTCGACTGCGCCTTCGCGCAGTTGCTTGGTCTTCTCATCGACGAGGCCAAGGAAGCGCGACGCCATGGCGTTGCCGTCCACGGTGCCATCGGTCCAGCGGCGGAACGAGTTGACCACGTCGTCGGCGGTGAAGTCGTCGCCATTGTTCCACTTCACGCCGGGGCGGATGTGCAGGGTGTATTGCGAGGCGTCGTCGTTGGCTTCCCACTTCTCCAGCAGGCGGCCTTCGAAAGTGCCGTCAGCGTTGTACTGGATCAGATATTCCAGCCAGCCACGGTACACGTTGGCGATCTGCGGCCAGTCTGCCAGACGCGGGTCTTTCTGCGCCTTGGTTTCCATACCCATGCGCAGGATGCCGCCGACCTTGACGTCTTCGGCCTTGGCCGGAGCGTTCATGCCGATCATTGCATAGGCCGCCACTGCCGATACGCCCAAGGCGGTCGTGCGGGTCAGGAATTCACGGCGGTCGAGTTTACCGGCCTTCATGTCCGAAAGGTGCATTGCGGCACCCGGATGCAAGGCATCGATCTTGGTCATGTCGTTCATACTAGTCTCCCTGTCAGGCCATTGCCTTGTTTTGGTTCATCAGCGGCACCGCTTGCGCGCGCTCCCGGCCAAGGCGCAGGGCCTATGGCAAGGAACTGGCGCGGTGCAGTTGCTCACTCCGGCATTCCGCACCTTTTCCGGCCTTACGTCAACGCTTGGATTCGTCGTGCTCTATAACGTTTGCGACAAGAACCCGGAACAACCGGGGCCAAGGGCAGGATGCTGCAATGCGGCACGCGGTGGGGCCTCCATCGGGCCGGGATTTGGGGCAATTGTGCGGTTTCCAGCCCTGCGGCCAGCTTTCCGTTTAAACGGACGAATCCCCCGGCCGGGTCAGCCGCGAATCGCCTAAAGGCTTTTTCGGAACGCTGTCGGCGAAGAACCGGTCATGTGCTGGAAGGCCCGGGTGAAATAGGCGGCCGAGGCGAAGCCCAAGCTGGTTCCTATCCGGTTCACCGGCAGTTTGGTTTCGGCCAGCAACTTGCGCGCCTCGAAAATCCTGCGGTCCTGCAACAGGTCGATGGCTGACCGCCCACAGGTCAGCCGGCAGCAGCGCGTCAGATGCGTGGCGGTGACGCCCAGCATTGCCGCCATATCGCCCACCCCGGCGCCCGAGCGGAACTCGCGCTCCATCACGTCCGTAAAGCGGGCGACCAGCTTGCGGGCGGCATCTGGCTTGGGGGCATCGCCCGCGATCTTGGCGGCCTGCCGTTCAATCCAGACGGCCAGCAGCCCCAGATGCGCTTGTGCCGCCCGGTCATGGCCGGGCGTATCGGCATCCAACTCGCGCTGGATGGAATCCAGCGTGACGTTCAGCTCCTGCTGGGCGTGAACTTCGCGGATGCGCAGATGCAACGGCTCGCGCGGCAGCGACAGGCCCGCGTCACGGCCGAAAAACACCGCCGTGCCAAACACTTGCGGCCCGACTTCAAAGCCGTGCATGACGCCCGCCGGAATGAAGATGCCGTTGTGCGCGGTATAGCCGCGGGTTTGACCCGCGATGGTGATCCGGCCTTGGCCCTTGGTGAACCACAGGAAGACCGGCTCGGACAAGGAGCGCATCGCCTCCACCCGCCAGCGTCCACCAGCCGCCAAGCGCGGGATGGCTACAAGACGGAACGGGGCGACGGGGGCAGGGGGGATCATTGCATCTCGCGGGTTCGTGAAGTTAACAGATAGCGCGGCCCCGGTCCGGCCCCAAGCGAAAAACACGCGGCATGGCCCGCACTGCTTCAACCAAGGGAAGAATGCCGCCCAACCGTTACCCCGGCACCACAGGGGGCCTCAGGGCAGGTCGCGCCACTGCCACTCTTTCATGCGATTGCGAAACCAGGTGCGCTGCCGTTTGGCATATTGCCGCGAGGCGAGGATGGCCGCGACCCGCGCCTGCTCCAGCGTCATCTCGGCCCGCAGATGCGCCACCAGCTCCGGCGCACCAATTGCCCGCGCCCAAGGGCGTTCCGGTTGCCAATGGGGCAGGACTGCCCGCGCCTCGTCTAGTGCGCCCGTCTCCAACATCACGGAAAAACGCCGGGCAATCCGCGCGTCCAGCCAAGGTACTGACGGGCGCAGCACGAGGGCTTCCACCCGGTCCAGCGGCAGCAGCGGTGGTGCGCCCGCAGCCTGCCAGTCTGCCAGACCCCGGCCCGTGGCGCGCAGCACCTCCCAGGCCCGTTGCACCCGCATCGGGTTCAGCAGATCGGTCCGCGCGGCGGTGGCAGGATCAAGCCCCGCCCGCATCGCCTCCACTTGCCCAGAGAGCCGCATGGCATCCGCTTCCGCCCGCACCTCGGCCGGAATGGGGGGCACCTCTGCCAACCCTTCGGTCAGAGCGCTGAAATACAGACCCGTGCCCCCGACAATTACCACCTTCCGGTCCAGAAGCCCCGCCGCCTGCCGCAGCCATGCCCCCACCGAATAGTCCTCATCGCGCCCGACATGGCCATAAAGCGCATGGGGCAATGCGGCCTCCTCCTCCAGTGAGGGCCGTGCGGTCAGCACCCGCCAGCAAGCATAGACCTGCAAGGCATCGGCGTTGATGATCACCCGCCCATCCCGCGCCGCAAGCTCCATCGCCAACCCTGACTTGCCGCTGGCCGTCGGTCCTGCGATCAGCACCGGCCTTTCCCGCGATATCTCTTTCATTCTTGCCTAAATATCCCGGGGGTGCTGGGGCCGACCCCCGCACCGCTCTGTCATCTGGTTGAACCTTCCGGCGTTTTGCCTCATTTTGGCAGCCATAGCCACATCAGCCCGCCCATCTTCAAACCGAAAGAGCATGTCATGACCGAACCCGACCACAAGATCACCTATTCCCGCGTCATGCTGAAAATCTCGGGTGAGGCGTTGATGGGCGATCTGGGGTTCGGGCTGCATCCGCCCACCGTCCAGCGCATCGCCGCCGAGGTGAAAGCCGTGCGCGATCTGGGGGTTGAGATCTGCATGGTGATCGGCGGCGGCAATATCTTCCGGGGGCTGCAAGGCTCGGCACAGGGGATGGAGCGGACGACGGCGGATTACATGGGCATGCTGGCCACCGTGATGAACGCCCTTGCCATGCAGGCGGCGCTGGAATCGATTGGCGTCTTCACGCGGGTGATCAGCGCCATCCCGATGGATCAGGTCTGCGAGCCCTACATCCGCCGCCGCGCCGTCCGCCACCTTGAGAAAAAGCGCGTCTGCATCTTCGCCGCAGGCACCGGCAACCCCTATTTCACCACGGATACCGCGGCCACCCTGCGCGCGAACGAGATGGCCTGTCAGGCGATCTTCAAGGGCACCAAGGTCGACGGCGTCTATGACATGGACCCCAAGAAACACCCCCATGCCAAGCGCTATGACACCGTGACCTATGACGAGGTGCTGCAAAAGCATCTGGGCGTCATGGATGCCTCGGCCATCGCGCTGGCGCGGGACAACGACTTGCCGATCATCGTGTTTTCCCTGGACGAGCCAGGCGGCTTCAAGGGCATCCTGTCGGGACAGGGCACCTATACGCGGGTTCACGGGTAGGGGCGCCGGGTATACCGGAACCCCCTCCAGCGGTGGTCAGACAAGTTCGAAGTTTGCTTCCAGCAGGGACATAACGCCGTTCAAGACCGCGATCTTGACGGCGAATTCGCTGCCGGTCCCATCGACATCATAGTACAATGTGTGGTTCGCGGCGTTGAAGATGAACATGTCCACAGGCTCGGTCGCCGCCGTTCCGTTGACCAGATGCAGCGTGGACGTGCCGCCCCAGGATGTCGTGTCCATGTGGAAGACATCCTGATTTGCGCCAGCCATGGCATGAAAATCGGTGATGACGTCATTCCCGCCAAGATCAGAAAAGTACAGCCACTGGAACACGTCGTGGCCGCCGCTACCGGTCAGGGTGTCGTTGCCAGCGGCACCTCGGATCCAGTTGGTGCCGGCAGTCCCGATGATCCGGTCGTCGTGGCTGCTTCCGATGACGCCTTCGATGGAAAAAGCATTCTCGGTGTTGCCGTAGCCGTCGTCGATAATCTGGCCAGAGGCCAGCTTCAGGTTGACGTTGATGCCATGCTGGGCTGCGTCGGAAAAGCCTTGCTCGAAGACCACATTGTCATCGCCGCCACCGCCTCTGTAGGTGTCGTTCCCCTCGCCGCCCGTGAACATGTTGCCAAGTGCGTTGCCAAGGAACGTATCGTCATAGCGGGTTCCGCTGACGTTTTGCACATTCACCGTATGGTCAAGGTTGCCAAAGCCATCCCGGATCGTGCCGTAAATGTCGCTGCCCACGGTCGACAGGCCCAACCTCGCCACAATGCCGCGATTGCCGCCGATCCAGGTGTCGCCGTCATAGCGGATCCAGTCGCCAGCGGTGCCACCGAAGAAGGTGTCCGACCCACGCAGGCCTTCAAGATCCATGCTGGTGCTGCCACAGTAAAAGACGTCGCTTAGGGATGAACCAACAATGTGCTCAATCCCGGTGAAATGATCTGTGTAGCCGTAGGGATCCAGAACAGTGCCCGAATTGACGTCGACCGTGATCCCGCGGACCGCAGCAATGCCGTCGATCGAATGGGTTGGATCATAGCTAAGCGTATCCCAGCCGTCGCCGCCGTTTATGGTGTCATTGCCCAGGCTACCGTTTGCACGGTCGTCCCCGGCGCCCATGTTGAATACGTCGTCGCCAGCGTTAAGGCCCAGAA
>CANBRQ010000191.1 GCA_947371955.1 Paracoccaceae bacterium
CCAATCCCTCAATCCTCATCCTCGCCGGTGACGGCATCGGCCCGGAAGTCATGGCCGAGGTGAAGAAGATCATCACTTGGTTCGACGCCAAGCGCGGCATCACTTTCGATGTGTCCGAAGACCTCGTCGGCGGGTGCTCCTATGACGCCCACGGCACGCCCCTGACGGATGCCACCATGGCCAAGGCGCAAGAGGTGGATTGCGTTCTGCTGGGTGCCGTTGGCGGCCCGAAGTATGACAAGCTGGATTTCTCGGTAAAGCCCGAGCGCGGCCTGCTGCGTCTGCGCAAGGAGATGGACCTGTTCTCCAACCTGCGCCCCGCCCAATGCTTTGACGCGCTGGCCGACTTCTCCTCGCTGAAGAAAGAGGTCGTAGCCGGTCTTGATATCGTCATCGTCCGCGAACTGACCTCTGGCGTTTACTTCGGCGAACCGCGCGGGATTTTCGTTGAGGGCAACGAGCGTGTCGGCATCAACACCCAGCGCTACACCGAAAGCGAAATCGCCCGCGTGGCGCGCTCGGCTTTTGAACTGGCCCGCAAGCGCAACAACAAGGTCTGCTCGATGGAGAAGGCCAATGTCATGGAATCCGGCATCCTGTGGCGCGATGTCGTGCAGGAAATCCACGACAAGGAATATCCCGACGTCCAACTGTCGCACATGTACGCCGACGCTGGCGCCATGCAACTGTGCCGCTGGCCCAAGCAGTTCGACGTCATCGTGACCGATAACCTTTTCGGCGACCTTCTGTCTGACATGGCCGCCATGCTGACCGGCTCCCTGGGCATGCTGCCCTCTGCCAGCCTCGGCTTGCCGCAAGCCAATGGCCGCCCGAAAGCGCTGTATGAACCCGTACACGGCTCTGCCCCCGACATCGCCGGTCAAGGCAAGGCCAACCCGATCGCCTGCATCCTGTCCTTCGCGATGGCGCTGCGCTACTCGTTCGACCTCGGCGATGAGGCGACCCGCGTCGAGAAGGCCGTCGAAAAGGTCCTCGCCGACGGCGTCCGCACCGCTGACCTGATGGGGCCGGAGGGCGGCACCCCGGTGTCGACCAGCCAGATGGGTGATGCCGTCATCGCGGCGCTGGACGCGAGCCTTTAGGCAAACACGCCTTAAGGTAAAATTTCTGAAAAAACGACGCGCCCGTGACGGTCACGGGCGTGTTTTGTTTACAATTGGCGGCGATAAGGCAGCATGTCCAATTCCCCCACCCCCCTGCGCGGCGCGCTTCTGTCGCTGGCGGCCTTTTGTGCCTATGCCTGCTCTGACGTGTCGATCAAGGCGCTGGGGCGGGATCTGAACTCGTTTCAGGTGATGTTCTTCGCGGCGCTCTGCACGCTGCCCTTCGTGCTGGGTCAGATCTACTGGATGGACCGCAAGGCCAGCCTGAAGCCCGCCCTGCCGATGCTGACCTACGGCCGCATCGTCATAAGCCTGTTTGGCAGTGCCTTCGTGACCTATACCTTCACGCACCTGCCCTTGGCGCAATGCTACGCCATCTTCTTTACCATGCCGTTGATCATCACCCTGCTCGCTTGGCCGCTGCTCGGTGAGCCGATTGATCCGGTCCGCGGCATGATCATCCTTCTGGGCTTCGGTGGCGTACTGATTGCCCTGCAGCCGGGGACGACGACGTTCCACTTGGCCCATTTGACGGCGATCTGCGGCGCGGTGACTGGGGCGCTAAACTCGTTGATGCTGCGCAAGATCGGCCACCGCGAAAAGGCTGGGGTGATCCTGCTCTATCCCGTGCTGGCGCAGGTTGTGGGCGCCGGGTTGATTATGCCCTTCGTCTGGCACCCGCTGTCGCCGCACGACTGGTCCATCGGCCTGACCATGGGTTTCCTTGGTACTGCAGGTGGCCTCTTCATCATCGCCGCCTACCGTGCCGCCCCCGCCATCGTCGTGGCGCCCATGCAATACAGCCAGATCATGTGGGCCAGCGCCCTTGGCCTGCTGTTCTGGGGAGAGCGGCCTTCGCTGGCAACCACCCTTGGCATCGGCGTCATCATTGCCGCCGGCCTGATGCTTTTGTTCGCCGCCGGGCGGAGGCAACCCGCCAAATCCCTAGCATAAGGCCTTTTGCCCTTGAACTCCCCGGCGTTTGGATAGACCTACGGCGCAGGCCTTCTGCCAAAGCCCCAAAAATCAGGTCTTTCATGCCGACCCGTCCTTCGAACCTCAACGGAGCGCTCTTGGCGCTCTTGGCCTTTGGTATTTACGCCACGTCCGACGCTATCGTGAAGTTTATGGGCGCCAGCTACAGCCCGTTTCAAAACATCTTCTTTTCCGGCCTATTCGGCTTCCCCCTCGTCGCCATCATGCTGATGACTGACCGGTCCGAAGGCAACCTGATCCCAAGAAAGCCCGTCATTACCCTGTTGCGGTCCGCCCTTGTGGTGGTCAACGTGCTGTGCGGCTTTTACGCCTTCGCCAAGCTGCCGATGTCCGAGGCCTATCCGATCTTCTTCGCTTCGCCCATCTTGATCACCCTCTTCGCCATCCCGATGCTGGGCGAGAAGGTCGGGCTGCACCGCGGGCTTGCCATCCTGATGGGCTTGGCCGGTGTGATCGTCGTGTTGCGCCCGGGTCAGGCGCATTTTGGTCTGGGGCATCTGGCGGCCATCGGCGCCGCGGTCATCTTCGCGATCAATTCGGTTCTGGTGCGCATCACCGGGCAATCTGAACGATCGGTCGTAATCATGCTCTACCCAATGATCGCCAACACCGTGGTCTCGGGCATCGCCTTGCCCTTCGTCTACCAGCCCTTGCCGATCGAGCATCTTGGCCTTCTGGCTGCCATGTCGACGCTGGGCTTCATCGGCGGCGTCATCTCCATCGCGGCCTACCGCCGTGCCGAAGCCGCCATTGTGGCCCCCATGCAGTACAGCCAGATCATCTGGGCCACGATCTTCGGCATCACCATCTTTCACGAACACAGCGACCTGTGGACGCTGGTGGGCACCGCGATCATCATCGCATCGGGCATCTACATCGTGATGCGAGAGCGCACGCCGGAAGTCTCTGCCACCAAACCCGTCACCGAAACGCGCGGAGAGTTCGACCTTGGCTTGCAGCCCCGCTCCAGCGCTTGGCTGAAATTCTTCGACAGCCGCAACGCCCGCGCGCGCGAGCGGACGGATCATTCCTGACCCGCACCAGAATCCCGCGCCGAATCCCTTGGCCCCTCTTGCAAACCCCCACGGCACGCGGTAACTCCGCGCCACGGTCGGAGCGTAGCGCAGTCTGGTAGCGCACCTGCTTCGGGAGCAGGGGGTCGGAGGTTCGAATCCTCTCGCTCCGACCAATTTCCCGGATAGTAGCATTGACACACACTACGCGGGCTGCTGGCCTGTATGGCCTGCCGGATGAGTGCCATAGGCACGTGAACGGCAGCGCAAGCCGATCTCGCGACTCAGCGCAAACAATAGAACACCACCGTCCAACAAGAGACCAGTCCGGTGACGGGCCCCAAGCACTATCCCCGCTGTTGGCGACGCCAATGCCGCGACTGTGTTGGCTCTCACCATGCTCTGTGCGGTGTGCCAGCACGGGTTCGGGCTGTGCGGTTCGGCGCCGCGTGCAGTTTCAGGCGCCGCGACTGTCACCCCGCAGGTGATCTGGCAATCGCTTCAGTCAGACAGATGGTCCTTAATCCGGGGTCATGCATGGTACCCCGCGGCAGGCACAAATTGCTTGATTTTGAGATTAGAATCGAATTGTATGGCAAGGAAATCGTTTTCCGTCGCGGCCCGTGATTCAAAATCAGCTAAAAAGCTGAAAGGAAAGCGTTTTCTTTTGCGCCGTATCTGACAGGCGCCTTTAGGGAGGAAGACATGAAAATGACGTCACTACCCGGCTTTCGCCGGCTGCTTTTGACTGCCTCGGTCGCGGCGTTTTCGGCTAGCGCGGTCGAGGCCGAGACGCTTTCGATGTGGGTTCGCGAATCCGCAGCTGATCCCGGCAAGCTGATGGTGGACCTTTGGAACACCAGCCACGACAACAAGATCGAACTGACGGCAATCCCGGACAGCCAGATGATCACCAAGCTTGCGACCTCGGTTCAGGCTGGCAATGCGCCGGACCTTGTGTCCTTTGACCTGATTTATATGCCCGACTTCATGAAGGCGGGCTTCCTGACCGATGTGACCGATCAGCTGAACGCTGATCCACACTATGCCAACCACATCCAAGCCTATAAGGATATCGCCACCTACGAGGGCAAGATCTACGGCGTGGGCTTCACACCGGACGTGTCGGTGCTCGCATGGAACAAGGACCTCTTCAAGGCCGCCGGTCTTGACCCTGAGAAGGGCCCGCAGACCATTGCCGAAGTTGTCGAGGATGCCCGCAAGATCAGGGCCTTGGGCGGCGACACCTATGGCTTCTGGTTCTCGGGGGCTTGCCCGGGCTGCAACATCTTCGTGACCTCGCCGATGATGGTGGCGGCGGGTTCCAAGATGCTGCCGAAGAACGGTACCGATGATGCGCTGACCGGCGATGGCGTGAAAACGGTTCTGGAAGCGTTGAAGACCATGTGGGATGAAGGGATGATCCCGGCCAATGCCGAAACCGACACCGGGGCCAACTTCGTCTCTGCCTTCACGACGGGCAAGATCGGTATCGCGGGCACCGGCGGCTTCCTGATCAGCCTGATGGCGCGGGAACATCCCGATTTCAACTATGGCCTGACCGTATTGCCGGGCGTCGAAGCCGGCCAAGTCTCGGCCTTCGTGGGCGGCGACGTGGTGGCCATTCCGGCCAAAGGCAAGAACGAGGCGGCCGCGCGCGAGTTCCTGACCTGGGTTCTGTCCGATGACGCGCAGCTGAACGGGTTGGCCAAGAACTCGATCCTGACGACCCGGACCGATCTGGCCGACAACGAATACACCAAGGGCAATGACAAGGTGCTGACCACCGCCAAGGCGCTGTCGGTGGGCTATGTGCCGTGGGTCTTCCACTTTGCCGACATGGTGAACTCGGACTCGTCGCCCTGGATCGGCATGCTGCAACAGGCGATCTTTGATGGCGATGTTGATGGCGCCATCACCGACGCCCGCGCCGCGATGCTGGAAATCGCTGGTCGATAAGCGCCAACGGCTGCGGCGCAAGCGTGCCGCAGCCCCTTTCGCCGCCAGACCGGGAAGGCAAGCCACATGAGCAAACACAGAAATCGCTGGACGGGCATGGTTTATGTCGCCCCGGCCCTGCTTTTTGTTGCCGTCTTTGTGCTGTGGCCGCTGGGGCATCTGATCTGGCTGTCCTTCACCGCGAAAAGCCTGATGTCGGGGCCGGATGACGCGGTGGCTTTCGTCGGCTTTGACAACTACGCTAGGGCTTTTGGCGACAAGAACTTCTGGCGCGCCATGACCTTCACGCTGACTTACACCGCCTATATCACGCCGATCCTGCTGGTCTTGAACCTGGCGCTGGCCCTGTTGGTGTCCAAGAACACGCCCCTGCGCCGCGTCACGCGGACCGTGGTGTTCCTGCCTGTGGTCATCGGCCTCGCCTCGTCCTCTCTGCTTTGGTACTGGCTGTTTGACCAGCAGGTCGGCCTGTTCAACCGGCTGCTTGTCGATATGGGCGTCCTGTCCGAGCCTCTGGTCTGGTTCAAGAAGGCCACGACCGGGCAATTTGCCGTCATCATATCTGTCGTCTGGAAGGTCGTGGGCTTCGGCATGATCCTGATGGTGGCGGGGATTCAGGCCGTCGGCAACGACGTGATCGAGGCCGCTATGATCGACGGAGCGTCGGCCTGGAAACGGGTGCGCCGTATCATCATCCCGCTGGCTATGCGGTCGATCGTGCTGGCGACGCTGATTTCGGCGATCGGGTCGATGCTAGCCTTCGATCAGTTTTACCTGATGTCCGGCGGCGGTCCGCGTGGACAGACCTTCACCACGGTCTACTGGATCTACCAATCCAGCTTTGTCCGCTTTGAACTGGGCTACGGCGCAGCGCAGGCGGTGCTGTTGATGATCGTCATCACCTCGGGCACAGCCATGCAACTGTGGCTCTCGCGCAAGGGGCAGAAATGACCGACGCAGCTGCCCCCCTGCGCCGCCCCCGTGTCCGCCGTGGCGAGTATCTCGCCGGCGCCATTTGCGTGGCCGTGATCGCCATCATGCTGTGGCCCTTGGTCATGTCAGCCTTCGCCTCGTTCAAATCCCCTGCCGAGGCGGCTTCGGTGCCACCCACCTACTTGCCGCACAGCTTCTCCTTCGACAATTACCGCGAGATCCTGACCTATCATGCAGGCCTGTTTTCCTACGTCTGGAACTCTCTGTCGGTGGCTGGGCTGACGATCCTGTTCTGCTTGGCTTTGTCAGTTCCCGCGGGCTATGCGCTTGCCCGCTTCCCGCTGCCGGGCAAAGAAGTGATCTTCCTGATCCTTCTCGCCTCGATGATGCTGCCGTTTCAGGCACTGCTGATCCCCTTGTATCTGCTCCTGAACGACCTTGGCCTGATGGCCAGCAAACCCGGCCTTGCGGTGCTGCACACCATCCTGCAACTGCCCTTCTCGATCTACCTGATGCGCAATTCTTTCGAGGCCATCCCGAAAGAGATGGAAGAGGCGGCGGTGGTCGATGGCGCCTCCTCCTTCTTCGCCCTGCGGCGGATTTTCCTGCCGCTGGTCGCCCCCGGTGTCGTGACAGTGGCGCTGTTTGCCTTCATCACCTCGTGGAACGAATTCATAGGGGCCTTGATCTTGATGAACCACGAAGACAGCTTCACCGTTCCGGTGATGATGACCGGGGTGATGACCGGCAACTTCGGCGCGATCAACTGGGGGGGCTTGCAGGCCTCGGTGATCATTTCGATCCTGCCCTGCCTGATCGTCTATCTGCTGCTGCAGCGCTATTACATCTCTGGCCTTCTGTCGGGGGCGGTGAAGTGACTGTCAGAAGGCCAGAATTTGGGCGCCCGAACCCCACGATCCGCGATGTCGCCAAGGCAGCGGGCGTGTCGATCGGGACAGTCTCCAAGGCGCTGAACAAGACCGGCACCATCGCACCCGAAACGCGGGCAAGGGTGATCGCGGCGGCGGAGCACCTGCAGTTCCGCCCCAACACACTGGCCAAAAGCCTGCAATCGGGTCACTCCGGCACCGTGGGCCTGATTTCAAACGACAGTTTCGGCCGCTTCACCATGCCCATCATGGAGGGGCTGGAGGGCGTTCTGGCCCCGCTGGGCATGGGCGTCTTCATGTGCAACGCCACTGACGACCCTGCGAGAGAGGCGGCGCATGTCGATCAACTGATGGCCAAACAGGTCGATGGAATCATCGTCACGGCCCGCCGCTCTGACCGCCGCCCGGCGGTCCATCTGTCGGGCCTTGGCATTCCGGTCATCCACGTCTTCGCCCGGTCGGACGAGGATGACAGCCTCACGCTGCTGCCAGATGATCGGGGCGGCGCTGTCATGGCCGTGCAGCACCTGCTGGACATCGGCCGCCGTCGGATCGCGCATATCGCCGGCCCCTTGAATTTCGAGGCGGTGCAACTGCGCCGGGGTGGGTATCTTTCCAGTCTGGCCGGGGCAGGCCTTGCTCCCGGTGACGTCCTGCACGGCAAATGGACCGAAAGCTGGGGCCGCGACGCGGTGGCGCAGCTTTACGGTCCGGGCCGAGCCAACCCGGACGCGCTGTTCTGCGGCAATGACCAGATCGCCCGCGGGGCCGCCGATGCTTTACGCGAAATGGGCCGCCATGTGCCCTGCGATGTCGCCATCGTCGGCTTCGACAACTGGGGCGTCATGGCCGAAGCCGCCCGCCCCCCGCTGACCTCCATCGACATGAACCTGCCCGGCCTTGGTGCCGAGGCCGGGCGCTGCATGGCGCGGATGATCGGTGGCCAATCCGAAACCGGGCAGCGCCTGCTGCCCTGCACCCTCGTCCCACGGGCTTCGACGCTCGGCTAACCAAAGGCAGGACCATCATGCGGAAATATGCATCTGTCACTTTCAGCGACGTCAAGATCACTGGAACTTTCTGGTCCGAACGCCTGGACTGCGTGCTGACCCGCACCATTCCCAGCCAGCACCGAAA
>CANBRQ010000192.1 GCA_947371955.1 Paracoccaceae bacterium
AACCTGTCGGTCGGGATGCCCCTGGATATGTGTATCATCGAGAAAGATGCTTTGAAGGTCGGCCGCAAGCGGCGGATCGAGGCCGGGGACGAGCAGTTCCGCGCAATGAGCGAGGCCTGGAGCAAGGCCCTGCGCGACGGCTTCACCCAGATCAACATCTGAGGCGCTTGCGCCCGGCGCTGGGGGACTTCGCGTCCCCCAGACCCCTGCGGGATATTTGTGCCTGAATGAAGCGGGGCAGAGATGTTAATGGTTGAACAGGGAAACCGCGTCCTTGAGGAAACGGTCGCTCAGAGCGGAGCGTTCCATCAGAACCTCGTGTTCGGACTCCTGAACGATCTGCAGACGCCCTTTGGGCCAGTTTGGCATTCGCGACAGAATGGGCCTCGGGTCCACGATCCGTTCAAGGCTGCCCAAGGCACAGATGGTCGGGATTGCGGGCGAGGGCAGGCGAGCAAGGGCGCGGCACTCGGTCAGGGCGGCGTGAAGCCAGCCGAAGCTGGGGCCGCCGAGCGAGAGATCAGGATAGGCCAGCGCCTGTCGGCGCATGTAGTCCCACATCTCGGGGTTGGTGGTCAGGGTATTCCCCTGGAACGGCGAGTCGATCACGTAGTTGCCGGGGCCGGTGCCAAGGACGTAGCGGTGGGCATAGCCAAAGGGGCCAGAGATGGCTGACAGCACGGTGGCGATGGGGCGCATGGCGGGTGAGATCATGATGCCCCACATCGGACCTGAAAAGACTGCCGTCCGAAACGGCAGGCCGCGCATAAGCGCACGCAGGCCGATCGCTCCGCCCATGGAATGCGCCAGAAGATGCAGCGGCTGTGGCAAATCTTCCGCACGGATGAAGGCCAGCAGCGCGTCCAGATCGGTCTGATACTCTGCGAAATCCGCGACATGGCCGACCAGAGGGTCGGGCAAGGCCCGGTCAGACAGGCCTTGTCCGCGCCAATCAATGGTCAGGGTCGAATAGCCTGATTTGGCAAGGGCGACAGCCGTCCGCCCGTATTTCTCGACATATTCCGAACGCCCGGGCAGCAGGACCACCGTGCCGCTAGGTCCGGCTGCATTCCAGACGGCCGCACGCAGGCGTTTGCCGTCTGGCGTGTGCAGCCAGACACCCTGCCCATCTTCTGGCCCTTCAGCCACATCGTTGAACAGGGGGGCAGGGGTCAACTCAGCACCTGACCCAGCTTCAGCGCCAGCCCCATCGGGCCATCGACCGTCAGCTTGCCGGACATGAAGGCCTGTGCAGCAGAGATCTCGCCCGCCAGGAGGGCGCGGAACACCTCAGGCTCGGCGGTCAGGGTCACATCGGCGGGCTCGTCCCCTTCGCGGGCGCCATCGGCGTCCAGCATGATGGCGCCCTCGCCGATGAAGGCGAACTTGGCCACCGCCTCGAACCCCTTGGCAACGCGCGGCGCCAGTGCCGCCAGCGCCGTGTCGATCACTTTGCTCATCTCTGTCCCTTTCGTGATGCCCTGCCACTGGCGTTTTCAGCGCCATGCGTTACGATGAAGCTTATGAAAGCCCTGCGCCCGCTTGCCAATGGTATCGTTGCAGTCGTTCTGCTGATTGCGGCAGGGCTGCTGCCTGCCTTGGCAGATAACACACGGCTGAACGAATTGTTCCAGCAATTGCAAACCTCAACCGATGAGGAAGCCGGGGCGATCACGCAGAACATCTGGATCGAGTGGTCGAAATCCGGCTCTGCCTCGATGGACCTGCTGCTGAAGCGCGGGCAGGACGCCATGGCGGCCGGTGACCCGCAATCCGCCATCGACCACCTGACCGCCCTGATCGACCACGCCCCCGATTTCCCGGAAGGCTATAATGAGCGGGCGACCGCCTATTTCCAGATCGGCCAACTGGGCCTGTCGATTGCCGACATCGCCAAGGCCCTGTCGCTGAACCCGCGCCATTTCGGGGCGTTGTCTGGCCTTGGCATGATCTTCGAGCAGCTGAACGAGCCGGATAAAGCGCTGGAAGTTTACCGCGAGGCCTTGAAGATCAACCCGCATATGAAAGATGTAAGGGATGCGGTGAAACGGCTGGACGCCCAGCTTGGCGGGCAGGAGCTGTAAGTGCAGGAACAATCGGTGGTGACGGCGGTCCTTGGACCGACCAACACCGGCAAGACTCATTATGCCATCGAAAAGATGCTGTCGCACCGCACCGGGGTGATCGGCCTGCCTTTGCGCCTGTTGGCGCGCGAGGTTTATGACCGGGTGGTCAAGCTGCGCGGGCCTTCGGTGGTGGCGCTGATCACCGGCGAGGAGCGGATCGTTCCTGAAAGGCCACTCTATTGGGTGGCCACGACCGAGGCGATGCCCTTGGAGATTGGTGCGGACATCGTCGTGGTCGACGAGATCCAACTGTGTGCCGACCCCGAGCGGGGCCATGTTTTCACCAACCGTCTGCTGCATGCCCGGGGACTGCTGGAGACATTGTTTCTGGGCTCTGACACCATGCGACCGGTGATTGCAGGCCTGATCCCCGGCGTGCAGTTCCTGCGCAAGGAGCGGATGTCGACTTTGACCTTCGCAGGTTCGAAAAAGATAAGCCGTATGCCGGAAAGGTCGGCAATTGTCGGCTTTTCTGTTGAAAATGTCTATGCGATTGCCGAGTTGATCCGCCGTACGAAGGGCGGTTGCGCCGTGGTTATGGGGGCGCTTAGCCCTCGGACCCGGAACGCACAGGTCGCCATGTATCAGAATGGCGATGTCGATTATCTGGTGGCTACGGACGCTATCGGCATGGGGCTGAACCTGGATATCAAGCATGTAGCGTTCGCCTCCACGTCTAAATTCGACGGCCGCAGGATGCGGATGCTGAACACGCAAGAGATCGGCCAGATCGCCGGCCGGGCCGGGCGGCATACCGAAAACGGCACCTTCGGCGTCACCGGTGAGGCGCGGCCTTTTGATGAGGAAGAGATCGAGGCCATCGAGGCGCACAAGTTTGATCCCGTCCGCAAGCTGATGTGGCGGAATGCCGATCTCGACTTCGGCTCGGTCGACCGGCTGATCCGCAGTCTGGAACTGCCGACCTTCGACCCTTGGCTGTCACGCGCGCGCGACGCCGATGACGTTCTGGCGCTGAAATACCTCTCCGGCCTGCCCGAAGTGCAAGAGAAGCTGACCGGCCCGCAGCGCGTGCGGCTCTTGTGGGATGTCTGCCGCGTACCGGATTTCCGCAGCGCCTCGGACAATGAACACCTGACGCTTCTGACCCGAATCTTCGAATTTCTGACCGGTCGCGGCCTGTCTCAGACCCGTATCCCCACCGATTGGCTCAAAAAAGCCATAGAACGCATCGACAAACCGGGCGGCGACATTGACACTATCTCCAAACGTCTGGCCTATATCCGCACTTGGACCTACATTGCGCAACGCAAAGGCTGGGTCGAAGACGAAAGTCATTGGCGCGACGAGACGCGTGCAGTAGAAGACCGCCTGTCAGATGGCCTCCACTTGGCGCTGACGCAAAGATTTGTTGACCGGCGCACCAGCGTGTTGCTGCGGCGGTTGAAGCAGAAGGAGACCCTCGTGGCCGAGGTGAATGACAAGGGCGAAGTCACTGTAAGTGGCGAATTCGTAGGCAAGCTGGACGGGTTCCGCTTCCGGCAGGACGCGACCAAGTCGCCGGAAGAGGCGCAGACCCTGCGCACAGCGGCATTGGCGGCGTTGAAGCCGGAATTCCACCTGCGGGCGGATCGCTTCTACAACGCACCCGACACTGAGATGGATTACACCACTCAGGGCGGGTTGATGTGGGGCAGTTCTGCCGTGGGCAAGCTGGTCAAAGGGGCGGAAGCCCTGCGTCCGCAGGTCGAGGTCTTTGTCGACGAGGAAGCCGGCCCCGACGTGGCCGACAAGGTGCGCCGCCGCGCGCAGCACTTCATCGACCGCAAGATTGCCGCGCTGTTCGAACCTCTCGCCGCAATGAGCCGGGATGAAGCCCTGATCGGGCTTGCCCGTGGCTTTGCCTTCCGTCTGGTCGAGGCGATGGGCGTCATTCAGCGCGATGATGTGGCCAATGACGTGAAGGCGCTGGATCAGGACTCTCGTGCCGCCCTGCGCAAGCATGGCGTGCGCTTTGGCCAGTTCACCATCTTCCTGCCCTTGCTGCTGAAGCCCGCAGCGACGCGCCTGCGTCTGGTCCTATGGAGCCTGTGGTCCGGCCTGCAAGACTTCCCCGAAAGCCCGCCACCGGGCCTCGTGACCATTCCGAACCTGCCCGAAGTGCCGCGCAGCCACTATACGCTGTCGGGCTATCACCCCTCTGGCGTGCGGGCGATCCGCATCGACATGCTGGAACGTCTGGCCGATATCCTGCGCACCAAGGACAGTCGTGTGGGTTTTGAAGCAACGCCCGACATGCTGTCGATCACCGGCATGACGCTGGAACAGTTCGTCGATCTGATGTCCGGCCTTGGCTACAAGGGCGAGAAGGCCGAACGCGTCAAGGTCAAGGCCGCCCCCGTCGTCGAAGTGAAGCCAGAAGAGCCCGTCTCGCTGAACCCAGTGCCCGAAGAGGTCTCGCTGATCAACCCGGTGGTTGAAGAACCAGCGGAAGAGGTCGTCGAGGCGGCCCCCGAAATGGAAGCTTTCGTCACCTTCACCTGGGCCCCCAAGCCCCGCCCGCGCCCGGAACGCCCCGCGCGCCCGGAACGCACCGGTGAGCCTCGTGGCGAGCGTACTGGCGAACCGCGCGGCGACCGTGCCCCGCGTTCCGGCGCTCCGCGTCAAGACTGCAACGCCGACCGCGGCCCCCGCCGTGACGCGGCCCCGGTCGAGCCTGCATCCGCACCCGCTGTTGCCGTCGAAGTCGCAGCCGTGGCCCCGACCGAGGCCAAACCGCGCCGCGAGGGCGAGCGTGGCGGCTACAAGGGCAACAAGCCGCGTGACGGTGGTGGAGAGAACCGGGGAGGCGAGAACCGGGGCGACCGAAAGCCGCGCCCGAAAGATGGCGAGCGGGAGGGTGGCCGTGAAGGTGGCCGTCACGAAGCCAAGCCCGATGCCAAGCCGCAGCGCAGCTTCGAAGCCCGCCCGCCGCGTGTGGAAAAGCCGATCGATCCGGACAATCCTTTCGCCGTTCTGGCCGCTTTGAAGCTGAAGAAGTAAATGGCCGGTCCCGGGATAAAGACGACAACCCTTGGCAGCCCCAAGATGCGGCTGGACAAATGGCTGGCGCAGGCGCGCTTCTTCAAAAGGCGCGAACTGGCTTCGGATATGGTCAGCGAAGGCCACCTGCGGCTGAACGGTCAGCATTGTGCCAAGCCGGGGCATGGCGTTTCGGTTGGTGATGTGCTGACCTTTCCGCAGGCGGACCGGATCCGCGTCATTCGCATCCTGTCCTTGGGGACAAGGCGCGGACCGGCCCCCGAAGCGCAGACGCTGTACAGTGACCAGGATGCCGCAGCCTTTCCGGATCCCGCTTCCTCACTTGAATGATCCGGACGCCTCGTCTAGTCAGACCTCGCTGCTTTCGAAGGATGGAAATGCCATGACCTATGTGGTGATAGACAACTGCATCGCCTGCAAATACACCGACTGCGTCGAAGTCTGTCCGGTGGACTGCTTCTACGAAGGCGAAAACATGCTGGTCATCCATCCCGATGAGTGCATCGACTGCGGCGTGTGCGAACCCGAATGCCCGGCCGATGCGATCCGCCCGGATACCGAGCCAGATCTTGACCATTGGGTGACCTTCAACCGCAAATATGCCGAGCTTTGGCCGGTGATCGTGACCAAGAAAGACGCCCTGCCGAACGCAACCGAACGCGACGGCGAAAAGGATAAGGTCAAGAAGTACTTCTCCGAAGCCGCAGGCCTCGGCGGCTGAAACTGCCGGGTGAGTCGCGCCAGACCGGGTGATTCGGTCAAATCCACCATGACGCGGCTGCAATGAAGAAAAAAACCTTTGGGGATCAACCCTCAAGGCAGCCTTAGCGCATAACGCGGTTCTTGGTTTTTGGCATTTTTTGTGTTATACAATCGTCACAATCAATGAAGGATGCCTGAAGCCCTTCCAGAGCTGCTCGCCTGGGACGGTTTTTCCGACGAATGTGAGCCTTGCAAACGGGGATGCTTCGGTATCGCCGGGGAATTTTTCGTCTTTTCGGGCTGTGTCCCATAGGAAGTGACTGAATGACCAAGACCAAGAAGCCTGACTTTCACCCGAATGATTTCGTGGTGTATCCTGCCCATGGCGTCGGCAAAATCATCTCGATCGAGGAACAGGAAATCGCCGGCTACCGGCTGGAACTGTTCGTCATCTCGTTCGAGAAAGACAAGATGACGCTGCGGGTTCCGACCCACAAGGCGACCGAGATCGGCATGCGTTCGCTGTCGACCCCCGATGTGGTCACCAAGGCGCTTGATACGCTCAAGGGCAAGGCCCGCGTGAAGCGCGCCATGTGGTCGCGACGTGCACAGGAATATGAACAGAAGATCAACTCCGGCGACCTGATGGCCATTGCCGAGGTCGTGCGCGACCTTCACCGCTCCGATGACCAGCGCGAGCAAAGCTATTCCGAGCGCCAGCTTTATGAAGCGGCACTTGAACGCCTGACCCGCGAAGTGGCGGCTGTGGCGGGGGTTGATGAGGCTGGCGCGCAGAAGAAGGTCGGCGAAGTGTTGGTCGGCCGCGCTGCCTGATCTATCTGGATTGCGTTGACACAGGGCGGTCCTTCGGGGCCGCCTTTTTTGCTGAAATCGGCCGAAGATCTTTCGCGGAAAAATCTCTTCTTGCCCAGCCCGGCGATCTCGGAAAAACCGCACAGAGAGTCCTGCGTGTCTGGCCATTCGTTCTCCCTTGGCCTATCCCTCCGCCAACCCTGACCGGAGGCTCAGCCCGTGACCCAGACCCCTGCAACACTTGCCGATTTTCGCGCTCTTCTCGCCAATCTGCCCGCCGCCGATGCCACTGCCACCGCAGGCGCCATGGCCCGCAATGGCCAGTTGACCAAGCCGCCGGGCGCGCTTGGCCGGCTGGAGGATGTGGCGATCTGGCTGGCGGGCTGGCAAGGCACCGACCGGCCGCGCATCAAGACACCCCAGGTGGCGATCTTTGCGGGCAATCACGGCGTCGTGGTCAAGGGCGTCTCGGCCTTCCCGCCCGAGGTGACCGCGCAGATGGTGGCCAACTTCCAGCATGGCGGTGCCGCCATCAACCAACTGGCCCGCACTTTCGGCGCCACGATGACCGTCAATGCCATCGACCTCGACCGCCCGACCCATGATTTCACCGAAATGGATGCGATGTCCGAGGCTGACCTTCTGGCCGCGCTGCTGATCGGCTGGAATGCCGTCGACCCCAAGGCCGACCTTCTGGTGCCCGGCGAAATGGGGATCGGCAATACCACTTCAGCCGCAGCCCTGGCGTGTGCTCTCTTCGGCGGCGCGCCCGATGATTGGGTGGGCCGTGGCACTGGCGTCGATGATGCTGGATTGACCCGCAAAGCCAATGCCGTACGCGCCGGCGTCGCTCGCCTGACCTCCCGCGATCCGCTGTCTGTGCTGGCGGCCTTGGGAGGGCGCGAAATCGCCGCTATGGCCGGTGCCATGCTCTGCGCCCGCGCCCACTGCATCCCCGTCATCCTTGACGGCTTCATCGCCTGCTCCGCCGCCGCCGTCCTGCACGCCGCCAACTCCGCAGCCCTTGACCACTGCATTGCAGGCCACGCCAGCGCTGAGGCCGCCCATACGCGCCTGTTGGGTTCCCTGAACAAGACCGCGCTGCTATCGCTCGGCCTGCGCCTCGGCGAAGGCTCCGGCGCAGCACTTGCCATTGGCATCGTCAGGGCCGCTGCCGAATGCCACTCCGGCATGGCCACCTTCGCCGAGGCTGGCGTAGCGGCCGGCTGACCCTTTCACATTTGCCCAAATATCCACTGGGGTTTCTCAAGGGGAGTCGTGCCTCCCCTGAGGCAGGGGGTTCGGGTGTGATGAGAGCCCGAAAAAGCCTCCATTGGAGGGTTTTCA
>CANBRQ010000193.1 GCA_947371955.1 Paracoccaceae bacterium
CGCTCTGGGTCCGCCGTCGTCAGTCTGGCGGCTGTGATCATGGGCGAAAGCGATCTTTATCTGGGCTTTGGCGAGCATATCTGGGATGTGGCGGCTTGCGCCGTGCTGGCCGAAGCGGCGGGTTTGGCGCATACACTACGCTGGGGCGATGAACCCTCTGAAGGGCACATGGCCTTCTTCTGCGGCCTGCCCGATCTGGTGGCGCGTGCGGTGGAACAGGTTTGGCGGCTGGACCAGACCGCGCCGCGCCGCAACCCTCAGCCCAGATAGACGGGGTTGCTGATCGCGCGCCGGATGCGGTCCAACTCCCTTGCGGGTGGGGCGTCAAAATCCTCGGTCGCGCTGTCGAGGGCGTTTTGCACCTCTGCCAAAAGCCGGGCCTGACTGGCGCGCGCCACGATCTCAGCACGCAGGAAGCCTTTGGCTTGGTGAAACGACGCCGCAAGGACGCCATCGGTCGAAATCAGGGTCTCCTCCAGCACGCCCGTGGCATCAATCCAGACCAGTATATCGCCCACCGCGCCGCGCACTTCGGCTTGGGCTGTGGCCCCGCTGCTGGCCTGCGCCCCCATCGGCTGACCACCAACCGTCAGGGCCAGATGCGGCCCGGTCGGGCTTTCGGTGACATAGCCAAGTCCGGCTTTCATCGCCGCAAGAATATTGGGTTCATTCAAGCCATCCATCCAAAGCACCGTGGTGGGCCGGGCCAGAACGAAGGGCCCCTCGGGACGCAGGCGCGAGGGTTGGTGGTAATCACTGCCGCCGATGGCGGAAATCCGCAGGCCCTGCGCCAGACGCTGTTGATAGCGGGCCAGCGAAATCCAGTTGCCAGCCAGCCACGCCGATTGCCAGACCTCCATGCAGTCCAGTGCCGGCAAGGGATAGTCCCAGGGAATCGTGGGCTTGTCGTGGTTGACCGAGAAAAGCCCGCCCTGTCGCGCTACTTCTGCCGCCACCAGATGCACATCGGCATCACGGGTGATGCGGAAATCCACCCATCCTCGGGTGCCAAAAGCATTGGCATGGCCGCGTGCCGTCGTGACCTCCATCGCCCGGACAAAGACCAGATCGGCAGAGGAGGCGGCGTTGAAGTCGTCCCATTGAGAGATGGTGTTGTGGTCGGCCACCGCCAGAAAATCCAGACCCGCCTGCTGGGCCGCCGCATGCAGCAGGGATGGAGAGCCTGCGGCGTCGGAATGGTAGGTGTGGCAATGCAGATCGCCGCGATACCATGCCGCACCGGGGCGATGGGCCTGCGACGGCGGGGCTGGCGCGAAGACGGTGCGGGGTGCGGCGTCAAACGTCACCTGCACCGTGAACTCTGCCCCCGCGACCGGCAGACGGTAGAGGCCGAGGATGATCTGCCAGACGCCGTCCGGCATAGGTCCGGCCAGATAGCCCGGCGTTGCAGAATCCAGCCCCAGCCTAAAGCCATCCCGCGCCCCGCCGGACCAGCCGCGAAAGCCGCGCGGGGTGGGAAAAGGTCCGGCGCTGCTGTCGAAAATCCCCAGATCAATCACGCAGTCGGGGGCTTTGGGATAGCTTAGCGTGACCGACAGTTGCGTGGTGCCCGAAGGCAATTCAAACGGCAGATAGACATAGTCGCCATCCGCCCGCGTCACGTGACATGTGATCAAAGTCATCCCTTCACCCCTCCTATCGTCAGGCCGCGCACGAGATACCGTTGCATCAACGGGTAGAAGATCAGAAGCGGCAGGATCGAGATCACCACCCCCGCCATCTGCGCGTTCGGCCCGATGAAATCGCTGGTCGAGACGGTATCCTTGCCCTGCACCACAGATTTCAGCGCGATCTGCAGGGTGATCTTGGAGGCGTCTGTGATGAACAGCAGCGGCTCGGTGAACATGTTGTAACGCGAGACGACCTGAAAGGCTGCGATGGTCATCACCCCCGGCAGCGCCATCGGCAGGTAGAAATCCCAGACCAGACGAGCATGGCGGGCGCCGTCCATCCGGGCGGCCTCCAGCACATCTTTCGGGATTTGTTCGAAATAGGTTTTCATCAGCAGAACCGAGAAGGCCGATACCGCATCCGAAATCACCAGCGCGGTCAGGGTGTTCAAAAGGTGCAACTGCCGGAACACAACGAACTGCGGCACGAGGATGACTTGGGAAGGGATGGTCAGCGTCAGAAGGATGATCCCGCCAATCAGTTGCCGCCCCGGCAGGCCGGGTTGGGCCAGCACATAGCCGCCCAAGGTGGCCAAAGCGACATGCAGCGCCGTGCCGGTCATTGTCACGATCAGCGTGTTCGTAAACGGCAGGCCGAAATCAACGCGGCTGAACAGGGTCCGGAAGCCCTCGACCGACCACGACGCGGGCCAAAGGTGGATGCCGGGCTGGAAGCTGTCGAACCGCGTGCTGAAAGCGGTCACCAGAACGCTCCAGAACGGCACGATCATGCTGGCGGCCAGAAGCGCCATGATGACATAGGACAGGCGGCGGATTCCCTTGGCGCGCAGCATATCAGACCCGCGCCCCCTTTGGCAAAAGCCAGCGCGACAGAACGGCGACCAGAAGGCACAGGACCAAAAGCACCACCCCTGCCGCCGAGGCCATGCCAAGGTCGAACTGCAACAGGCCCTTCTGATAGGCATAGACGGCCAGCGTCGTCACCTTCTCGGCCGTGCGGCCATTCGACATGAGGTAAGCGCTGTCGAAGGTGTGCAGCGAGCCTTGCAGGGTGAGCATGAAGACGACGCCGATCACCGGGGCCAGATGCGGCAGGATCAGGTCGCGGATCTTGTGCCAGCCCTTGGCACCGTCCATCGTGGCGGCCTCGATCATTTCGGGGTCGATCGACATGAGGGCAGCATAGTAGATTAGGGCATGAAACCCCATGTCCTTCCAGACGGTCTGCGCCACGACCAAAGGCTGCGCCCAAGTGGTGGAGGCGAAGAAGATGATAGGCTCGGTGATGATGTGCAGGGCCAGCAGCACGGCGTTGACGATGCCGATGGGCGACAGGGTATTCATCCAGACACCGATGATGATGACCCATGACAAAAGATAGGGCGTGTAGATCGTGGTCTGAAGCGCACGGCGCAGCGGGTCGGGTGTGATCTCGGCCAGCGCGATGGCGGGGATGATGGGAATGACTGTGCCAAAGACGGTGATGCCTGCGGCGATGGCAACGGTGTTCCAGGCGGCGTCCCAGACGGCGCCCGTGACGAAGATCTTGCGGTAATTCACCAGCCCGACAAAGCCCTGCGGCCCCATCATGCCGGCCTTCTGGAACGACAGCCAGATGCCCTGCGCCAAGGGATAGAAGACGAACAGCGCGAAATAGATCAGCACCGGGGCGACCAGAAGGTACAGCACAAGATGGGTGCGAAGGCTGCGCATGACACCTCAAAAGGTTGGCCCCGCCGTTGCCAGCGGGGCCGAAGACAGATCAGTCGATCAGGTTGGCGGCCTTCAACTCGTCCTGCATGTGCTTGACGGCCTCGGCGCCGGTCATCTCACCCGACATGGCGGCGAAAGCGTACTTCTTCAGGATCGGCTCGGCATCGTTCCACTCGACCGGGTGCTGTTCCACGGTGGCGCCCGAAGCGACGATCACGTCCTGCGCGGCCTGAACGCCCGGCAATAGACCGAAGGGGTTGACCCATGTGGTGCTTTCGACACGCGGCGAGCCGTGGTCGAGGCTGTGCTTCTTGCCCTGCTCGGTCAGTTCATAGGTGCCGTCGGCCTTCACGGTGTAGTCGACATCCTTCACACCCAGCGTACCCATCACGTAGCCAGCGGGCGAGTGCCAGAATTCCAGGAACTTGATGGCATTTGCGGTGTGTTCGGCATTGGTCGGGATGAACCACAGCGAAGGCTCGCCACGGCGCAGGATAACCTTGCCATCCGGGCCGGGAACGCCCGCGATGCCCTTGGCTTCGAACTTCGACTCCGGGTGGTCGGTGTGGACGATGTTGTTGAACAGACCAACCCAGGCGTCCCAATAGGTGACGGCAGCGACCTTGTCTGTCATGAACAGGTTGCGGAATTCCTTCGAGCCATTGGTGGTGAATTGCGGGTCGATGAGGCCTTCCTTGTAGAGCGCGCCGAACCAGTCATAGATGGGCGCGGCGGCGTCGGTGGCATAGGGAATGGTGCGCTTGCCGTCGACGGTCAGATAACCGGCCTTCACACCAGCCGCCGACATGAAGCCCTGAATGTCGTACAGGCCTGCCATCGACAGACCGTAAGCGCCTTTCACTTCCTTGGCCTTCTTGAAGAAAGCCACCCAGTCGTCCAGCGTGACAGGGTCCTTCATGCCAAATTCGGCCAACCAGTCCTCGCGGACCACCGGCATGGTGCCGCCTTCGAACTTGTTCGGCACGCCGTATTTCTTGCCGTCGATGTCAAACAGCGCCCATTCCGAGGCCGGGATCTCGGCCACGTTGGACAGAACCGGCGAGGCTGCGACCAAGGCGGTCACATCCTGAACGGCGCCTTGGGCCACGAAATTGGCCAGCATAGAGCTGTCGCCGTAAACGAGGTCATATTTCTCGCCCGAGGACATCGCCGTGAACAGAACGTTGTCATAGTCCTCCGGCTTGACCATCTCGATCTTCAGGCCAAGGTGGGCTTCCAGTTCCTTGACGAACAGCTCTTGCTCAGCGGCATCCTTGCCACCGGTCACAGCCGTCAGAATGCGCAGGTCTTGCGCCAGCAGAGATGTCGTCATCAGGCCAAGCGCGATCGCGCCAAGCGTGACGCCAAAAAGCGTTTTCATCGGTAGTCCTCCGAGAGTGTTGCGATGCAAAGATATGGGCAGCTCGCCACAGAGAGTGGCGATGATCCTGCGCTAAACCGCATGGGTGACGCCCGCGCTAAGAACGCGTGACATCCAAATGAAGCCTCTGCGACAGCGCCGCTGACTTGCGAAATCGCCCCGAGCGCACAGGTGCTTGGGCCCCATGGTGGCCCAGTGTGGCTTGACCCGGCGGGCCGTGTTTTGGCCTGGAATATTGAACCGCTGCCGGTTTCGTGGACCCGTGGGCAAGATCGTGACGGAACTGGAGCCTGGATATGACGAGACGGACCTTCAGCCGTGAGGTCACGATCAGGGCCGTCAGGCGGGCGACGGATCGGGGTGTTGCGGTGGCGCAGGATAGACCATCTTTGGTGCCGCAGCCGCGCGGATTGGAGGACCGCGTGAAGGTCATCCCACCAAGGGCTGGCAGGCGTCCGCGCGCACTTTCTGGTGCTAGACCCGGGCTGACGACCAAACAGGCAGAAGCAAAGAACCCCTTAAGCCATCCTCGGTCAAATCACGTTGCGGGGGCGTTCCGGCGCCGGTCAATCGGCGCCGGAACTCGTCGCAATCAGCCAGAGGCTATTCTGCGGCCGCGCGACGCGGCAGCACCCAGTTCGGGCGCACGAAGTGGCAGGTGTAGCCGTTCGGAATGCGTTCCAGATAGTCCTGATGCTCGGGCTCGGCTTGCCAGAACTCGCGTGCCGGCTCGACCTCGGTCACCACCTTGCCCGGCCACAGGCCAGAGGCCTCCACATCAGCGATCGTGCTCAGGGCCTCGGCCTTCTGCGCCTCGTCCGTGTAATAGATCGCCGAGCGATAAGAGGCACCCCGGTCATTGCCCTGGCGCATCGGCGTGGTTGGATCGTGGATCTGAAAGAAGAACTCCAGCAGCCTGCGATAGCTGACCAAGCCTGGATCAAAGGTGATCTCGATCGCCTCGGCATGGGTGCCATGATGGCGATAGGTGGCATGGGCGACATCGCCGCCGGTATAACCGACCCGCGTCGAGACCACGCCGGGAAGCCTGCGGATCAGATCCTGCATACCCCAAAAGCAACCGCCTGCGAAAACAGCCCGTTCCTGTGTCATCAGATATCCTCCACCTGGTCGATATACGCCCCGTATCCTTCGGCCTTCATCTCATCACGCGCAATGAACCGCAATGCGGCAGAGTTGATGCAATACCGCAATCCGCCTGCTTCACGCGGGCCATCGTTGAACACATGGCCAAGGTGGCTGTCGCCGTGTGTCGATCTGACCTCGGTGCGCACCATGCCATGCGAGACGTCGCGCAACTCGTTCACGAAATCCGGCACGATTGGTTTGGTAAAGCTGGGCCAACCGCACCCGGATTCGAACTTGTCGCTTGAGGCAAACAAGGGCTCGCCCGAAACGATATCGACATAAATCCCGGATTCGTCGTTGTTCAGATGCTCACCCGAGCCCGGACGCTCGGTCGCACCCTCCTGCGTGACGCGAAACTGCATCGGGGTCAGCGCGGCAAGAGCCTCTTTGGTCTTCTTGTACCCGTCCATGTCAAACACCTTTCGCCTTTGGTTGCCGCAAGATGGGGTTATTCGTGGTCGATTGCCAATGCCTTTCGGCTATTGTTTTCATTCCGGCTTCCCATGACCGAGACCATGAGCCTCTTTGGCGAAGGTCCGTTTCCTGTCGATAGCGCGCCGATGGCGACGAAAAGCAAGATGGATCAGGTTATCCGACCAATTCCCGTCATCCCGATCGCCAGCGCAAGACCTGCCGTGGTCATCAAGGCCCCGATGCAGTCGGTTGGCGCAGGGAAATCGCCAGCGATCGGAACGTGCCCAGGATCAGGGCAGCCGCGGGGATCAGGATGGGGAAAAGGACGGACACCGTGGCCACGGCCAACATCGCCGGATTGCCGCCGATCTTTCAGCCGCGCAGCAGTGCGGTGAAGCCGACCCAGAACAACCCGGCAGCCACAAACAGCAGATCGCCCTGCTAAGCGCCGGTCCGTTCGGCCCCACCTTTGCCGGTGGCAATCAGGACCAATCCGCCAAGGATGATGGCCACGCCGAGCGCGCCCGCCCGGAGCGGCCCTCGCCAAAGATCGGCCGCGGGGCTGCCATCGCCCCAAGGGTCAGCGCAGCGGGCTGGATGACCGCGCCATGGGCCAGTGGTGCATAGGCATAGCCGCTCTCGCCACGTGCTATGAACAACGGTCCGGCGAACAGGGGCAGCGCCACACTTCGGCCCCAGACACCTCCGCCGAGGTCGACGAGCGCGTGACGCAACAGCCAAGGCAGCATGACGATCCCGGCCGGGACAAGTGAAAAACGACGAAGTCGACCGGAGTCACGCTGGCCTTCACGCCAGCGCGGGCAAGAGGGTCGTGGTCATGGCAAGCTCGGGTTTAGAGGGTGATGATCGGGCGGCCTTCGTTCAACGGGGCAGGCAGGCTGGCGGATCTCCTCTGGCTTCAGTTTCAACAAGGGCCTTGCTGGCGGCAATACCGCGCTGCACGGCGGGGCGGACCTGCATCGCGGCCTATCAGCGGGCGAGGTTGGGGCGGGTGTCGAACGTCACCCCGGCACAGTCGCACCGCCAGAACCGGCTGAAACGAGCACTCGGGGCGGCACAAATACGCGACAAGACCAGTTCATGCCAAAGCAAACGGTCAGGCCAAAACGGAAATGGCGCGCACCGAAGCGCCCGCCAGTGCAGACGCTTCGCTTAGGCTCAGTTGCCGACGAGGGCGTCGACGATCGAAGCCGTCATCTCGGTCGTGTGGCCCATGTTGCCGGTGATTGACGCCGTAAGAGCGCCGTAATCCATCGCACCGATGGCCGTGGTGCCAATCTTGCCGATCCTTGTCGTCACATCGTTGAGCGACAACTGCACAGAGCCGTTGATGTCGCCGGAGTTCACGGCGATGTTCTGGAACGCAACGGTGTTGGCAATGCCACCGTAGCTGTCCACGGCGGCGTTTGCCGTGGTGGTGCTGGACGTTGCGGCGCTGGTGACGTGGTCAACAACGCCACCGGCATTGACAGTACCGGTCATCGAGCCCGACTGCATTGCGCCGATGGTGCGTCGGACGAGGCGGCTGTGGTCTGACGAAGAGAAGCGGTCGATCTGCCTTCAGACGGCAGCGGCGGACGTGTCGGTTGCGCAGGTGGCGCGGCGGTATGCGATGAATGCGAACTTGATTTTTGCTTGGTTGCGTGA
>CANBRQ010000194.1 GCA_947371955.1 Paracoccaceae bacterium
CTACCATATCGGCAGTCCACAGTTTCGGTGCCGGACGGCCCGGGATCAGGGCGGTGGTGATGACGATGTCCATATCCGGAGCAAGCTCGCGGAACTTCTTCAACTGCGCCTCGCGGAATTCGGGGCTGGAGGGTGCCGCATAACCGCCGGTCGCCGCGCCGTCCTGTGCCTTCTCGGCGAAGTCGAGGAAGACGAAGTTTGCCCCCATCGATTCAATCTGTTCAGCCACTTCGGGCCGCACGTCGAAGGCATAGACTATGGCGCCCAAGGACACCGAGGTCCCGGTGGCCGCAAGTCCCGCCACGCCAGCGCCGACGATCAGCACCTTGGCCGGAGGCACCTTGCCTGCCGCCGTTACCTGACCGGTGAAGAAGCGGCCGAAGTTGTTGCCCGCCTCAATGACAGCACGGTAGCCCGCAATATTGGCCATCGAGGACAAAGCATCCATCTTCTGCGCCCGGCTGATGCGGGGCACCATGTCCATCGCAACGGCAGTGGCGCCACGTCCCTTGACGATCTCCAGCAATTCGGCGTTCTGCGCCGGCCAGAAGAAGCTGATCAGCGTCTGACCCTGCCGCAACGCCTCGGCCTCGGCCTTTTCAGGTCCGCGCACCTTGACCAGCACATCCGCCGCCGCCTCGACCGCCGCCGCATCGGGCAGCACCTCGACCCCGGCTTTGGTGTAAAGCGCGTCGGAAAAACCGGCCTTCACCCCGGCACCAGACTGGATCACACAGATGTGCCCCAGCTTCTGTATCGCCAATGCCGAGTCCGGGGTCATCGCCACGCGATTCTCACCCGGAAAAACCTCTGCCAATGCTCCGATCTTCAAAGCCGCTCCCCCTGTTCTTCGACCCAGGACCAATGGGCCTTTTACCGTTTTTCGGCATATCATGGCGGAAACGGGATGCAACCTTATCCTGCGCCGCCGCGCAACTTTCGTAAAGCTTCGCTTCGGTCGCGGGACGGAGTGGCTTGCAATCGGGCGCCGACTATTTCAAGCTTAAAAGGAATAGGCGGTATCGCGAAGCCCGGTTTCGCGGTAGCTTGCCCGAAAAGGGAGAATGCCATGACCACCGATTTCGCTGCGACCAAGCGGATGTTCCACCTGCCGGACGGGGTGATCTATCTGGACGGCAACTCGCTGGGGCCCTTGCCGCTGGCAGCCACGGCCCGGGTGACAGAGACGGTCGTGGCCGAATGGGGCGAGTTGCTAATCCGGGGCTGGAACAAGGCCGGGTGGATGGACATGCCGTCCCGCGTGGGCGACCGGATAGCCAAGCTGATCGGGGCCGAGGCGGGCCATGTGGTGATGGGCGACACGCTGTCGATCAAGGTCTATCAGGCATTGGCCTCGGCGTTGGAGATGTCGGACCGGCGGGTGATTTTGTCGGATACCGGCAATTTTCCGTCCGATCTGTACATGGCGCAGGGCCTGTGCCGGACCTTGGGCAGTGATTACGTGCTGAAAACCGTGGCCCCGGAAGGCGTGGTTGAGGCAATTGATGACTCGGTTGCCGTGGTGATGCTGACCGAGGTGGATTACCGCACCGGGCGGCGGCATGACATGGCGGCGCTGTCGGCGCGGGCGCATGCGGTGGGCGCGCTGATCATCTGGGATCTGGCGCATTCGGCTGGCGCTTTCCCAGTGGGGGTCGCGGCGGGTGGGGCTGATTTCGCGGTGGGCTGCACCTACAAATACCTCAACTCCGGCCCCGGTGGTCCGGCTTTCATCTACGTGGCCCCACGCCATTCCCAAAAGGTACAGCCCGCGCTGTCCGGCTGGCTTGGCCACGAATCCCCCTTTGCCTTCGACCGCGACTATCGCCCCGGCGCTGGCATTGAACGGATGCGTGTCGGCACCCCGCCGATCCTGCAACTCGCCGCCTTGGAGGCAGCGCTGGATGTCTGGGATGAGGTTGATCTGGATGACCTGCGCTCGGCTTCCCTTGCGCTCACCGATCGCTTCATTGCTGGGGTTGAGGCTGCCTGCCCAACTCTGGAACTCGTGACCCCACGGGACCATGCAAGGCGCGGTTCGCAGGTGTCGTTCCGACATGCCGACGGCTATGCCATCATGCAGGCCCTGATAGCCGAGGGTGTGATCGGCGACTTCCGCGCGCCTGACATCCTGCGCTTCGGCTTCACGCCGCTTTATGTGGGCAACGCAGAGGTTGACGGCGCGGTAGCGATCCTGTCGCGGATCATGGCCAGCGGGTCCTGGAACCGGCCCGAGTTCAAAGCGCGGTCCAAGGTGACATGATCCGCCGCTTCCGCCTTTCCGATGCGCAAGCCTGCCGCGACGTCTTTGTCGCGGCGGTGCGGGTCGGTGCGGCGGGGCGGTATACGGCAGAGGAATTGGCGGACTGGTTGAAAGCACCCGCGATGCCGATCGGTTACGGCGACTGGCTCAACCAGCACATCACCTTTGTGGCCGAGGACGACGGCGGCATTCAGGGCTTCATGATGCTGGAGGCGCGGGGCTATCTCAACATGGCCTTCGTGCGGCCAGAGGTAATGGGCAGGGGCGTGGCCGACGCGCTTTATGGGGCGATCTTTGCCGAGGCGAAGGCGCTTGACCTCATCCGCCTGCATGTGCTGGCCAGCCGCTATGCGCAAAGCTTCTTTTCGCGGCATGGCTGGCGGCTTGCCCCCGAAATCACCGGCATCGAGGGGCTTGATCCAAATCAGGGACCGGAGGACACTCCGCTGAATCGTGTGATGGTGCTGGATTTGTGATGATGCGTGTTTTTGCCCTGATCTTTGCCGCCATGCTTGCCCTGCCGGCATTGGCCGAGACAGCGGCGGACCGCTTTGCCCCAAAGCGCGGGTTCTCCACCGACATCTGGGTGGAATGGCAGACCACCGCCGACATGGTCAGCACTCCGGGCTTTCTCGACATCTATCCCGACTACCCGCGCCACATCCCCGCCGATGCTTTCGCCACGCTGCACGCGCAGGGCTTTGACACCGTGCGGATCGCGGCCGATCCGTCTCCGCTGCTCGCACTGGCGGGGACGCCACGGGAGGCGAGGCTTTTGAGCAACCTGCGCCAGCGGGTGCTGGAGGCGCAGGCGGCCGGGCTGAAGGTGGTGCTGGACCTGCACACCTATCCGCATGCGGGCGACGTGGGGGATGTGAATGCCATCCTCGCCAGCCCTGCGCTGTTCAAGGCTTACCTGCGGATGGTGGCCAAGGTCGGGACCAAGATTGCGGACCTGAACCCCGACATCACCGCCTTTGAGCTGATGAACGAGCCGACGCAGGACTGCGACGCGATCTATTCCGATCCTTCGAAATCCACCTGGCCTGACAAACTGAAGCGTCTGCATGATACGGCCCGCAAGGCCGCGCCCAAACTGCCGCTGGTGCTGTCTGGTGCCTGCTGGGGCGGGTCCAAAGGCCTGTCGGTGCTCGACCCTTCGGCGATGGCCGATGACAACCTGCTGTGGAGCTTCCACACCTACGACCCCTTCAGCTTCACGCATCAGGGCGCCAGCTGGACCGAAAACATCCTGATGTTCGTACGTGGACTGCCCTTCCCTCCCTCACGCGTTACCGATACCATCCAGCAGCGCGTGGTAGATGCCGCAAGGCTGCGGGCCAAGGCCTCGACCGAGCGCTTGGCGGCAGAGGCCACCCGCCCTGCCCTTCGCGAGTTGGTGATGGATTACCGCAACAGCCCGTCGGACACCATTTCCGCCCCGATCACCGAGGCCACGACCTGGGCCGACGCCCACGCCATCCCGCATGGGCGGCTGTTTCTGGGCGAATTCGGCGCGCTCTGGTTTGACGATGCGGGCAACAAACTTGACCCGGCCAGCCACTACCGCTTCCTGCTGGCCAAACGCTCTGCCGCAGAGGCGGCGGGCGTGGGTTGGGCGGTCTGGTCCTTCTCGGGCAGTTTTGGCATCACCGATGGCAAGTCCGTGTTATACTCGGGCGTCTGTGCCGCCTTGGGGATGTCGAAATGCTGAAACTGCCACCCCTCTGCCGCCCCGCAGCATGGGTCGCCCAATGGCGGCGGATGGGGGCATTTTCGGTGCTGGATGGGCAGGGCGCGGTCTGATCCGCCCCCTTCCCCCCATTCAGGAGACCAAACATGACCACCTATGACCCCGCCAAAGACGGCGCGCAGATGTCCTTTGACGGACGCATGTCTTACGGCGACTACCTGCGGATCGACCGCATCCTTGGCGCGCAGAAACCTTTGTCGGACGCGCATGATGAGATGTTGTTCATCATCCAGCACCAGACCTCGGAACTGTGGATGAAGCTGGCGATCCATGAACTGGACGCCGCCCGCCGGATGATCGCAGAGGGCCGCGCGCGCGAGGCCTTCAAGATGCTGGCCCGCATTGCCCGCATCTTTGAACAGTTGAACAACGCCTGGGACGTGCTGCGGACCATGACTCCGTCGGATTATACGACCTTCCGCGACAGTCTGGGGCAGTCCTCGGGCTTTCAAAGCTGGCAATACCGGCTGATCGAATACTCGGTCGGCAATCGCAATGCGGCGATGCTGCGCCCCCATGCCCACCGGCCCGACATTCTGGAAAAGCTGGAAGCCGAACTCGCCCGACCGTCGCTGTATGACGAAGCGTTGCGGCATCTGGCGCGATCCGGCCTGGCCGTCCCGCAAGATGTGCTGACCCGCGACCTGCGGCAGAACTGGACCTTTCATGAAGGTGTGATGGAGGTCTGGCAATCGGTCTACCGCGACCCCAAGACGCATTGGGAGGCCTATGAGATGGCCGAGAAGCTGGTCGACTTCGAAGACTTCTTCCGGCGCTGGCGCTTCAACCATCTGACCACCGTGGCGCGGGTGATCGGCATGAAGCGCGGCACCGGTGGCACCTCGGGGGCAAGCTACCTCAAACGCATGTTGGAGGTCGAATTGTTCCCCGAACTTTGGCAATTGCGCACCACTTTGTGAGGAACGTGCCGGATCGGCGCATCACAGGGCTTTGACCTTGAAGCAAGCCTGCGCTAGCGTTTTGGGCAACGGAGCGTGTCAAGGCTCTGGTTCACGAGGCTATGAGGCAATGATAATGGGTAAAATTTTTCAGATCAGCATTTGGGCGCTGGCCCTGTTGGGACTGGCAGGCTGCGACGATCCGGCACTGATGACGGCAACTCCGGCAACGCAGACGGTTGTGGCATCGACCGTCTCGGCAGAGCATTACAACGCCGTGCCGGACAATGGCTTCACGGTCCCCGCTGTTCCGGTGGCGGAAGTCCCGGCAGAGATGCAGCAGCAACTGGTCGCCTATCAGACCGACCAGCCGGTTGGCACGATCATCATCGACCCGTCGACCAAGCATCTGTACCTGATCACCGACCGGAACCGCGCGTTGCGCTATGGCATTGCGGTGGGCCGCACCGGCTTTGGCTGGTCGGGAGAGGCGGATATCGTCGGGCGCACGACCTGGCCCAAATGGATTCCGCCGCATGAAATGATCGCCCGCCGCCCGGAACTGGAAAAATTCCGCGATGTGGGCCAACCCGGTGGTGTCAACAACCCCTTGGGGGCGCGGGCTTTGTACCTCAAGACCAATGGCGTAGATTATGGTTACCGCATCCATGGCACGCCGGAGTGGGACTCGATCGGGCACAACGCCTCGTCCGGCTGCATCCGGATGATCAATCAGGACGTGATGGACCTGTACAATCGCGTCCCCGACGGCACCCATGTCGTCGTGCTGACCGAGGATGGCCAGTTCCCCAGCAAGCTGTCCGTACCGCCGCCTGCCCCCAAGGCCCGCAAGCCCAAGCCCGCCGTGGTTCCGGTGACCGAGCCTGTGGTGGCGGTGGTGACAGGTGCCGGGCGCGTCTGAAAGCGTTTTGGGGCGGATTTTAACCAAGCCCGCCCTATTTTAACCAATTAAGCAGTTGTTCAACCTTCGCTTTGTTCGAAGGGGTGAGTGGGTTAAAACTCTCTTAATTTCCGGCATCGGATTTTAAGGAGCCGCCATGACCACCTATCTCATCACCAATGACGCAACATGGATCGGCCTGACCAGCTTTCACGGCGGGGATCGGCTCATTGTGACTCCCAACGCCTCGCTGGTGATGCCGGATGTGGCGCTGACGGATGTAGGGGTGGCGGGGGCGACCGCGATCAGCTTTGCGGGCTATGTCTATCTGCAAAGTCTGGGCGTGGACTACAACGTCAACTTCTCGATCACCGGATCGGGACAGTTCGTCTCTGACACCTCTGGCGTGGCGCTGCGCATCGGCGGCAGTGGCGGCGGCGCACATCTGGATGCGGCGGGTCAGATCACGGTGGCAGAAGGCACGGCGATTGCCACGCTGGGCGGCAGCAATACCATCGTCACCTCTGGCCGGGTGTCGGCGGAAGTGGGTGTTGATCTGACCAGCGCGGGCGACAGTCTGGCCAACGGCGGCCTGATCCACGGCGTCACCCATGCGGTCATTCTGGGCGATGCCACGCGCCTGTCCAACCTCGGCACGCTGGAGGCCAATGGCAGCGCCGTGTTGGTCGAGGGCAGTGGTGTGCGCTTCAGCAACGGCGGCACGATCAGCGGCGCGGTCGAGGTGGCTGGCGCCGGGTCATTTTGGCTGATCAATGCCGGGCAGATCATCGGCGATGTCACCTCGTCCGGCGGGGCAGATGACGTGATCCGCAACAGCGGGCGCATCACGGGCGATGTCACTCTGGGGGCCGGGAATGACCGTTACGCGGGCGGGCATCTTGACGGGGATCTGACGATGGGGCTGGGCAATGACACGGTCGACGCGCGGGGCAATGCGGTGGCGGGTGAGATCATCGACCAAGGCGGCAGCGACATCTATCTGGTCGACAGCCCCTTGACGCGGATCACTGACATGGGGTCCGAGGTGGATACCGTATTGGCTTGGACGTCCTACCGGCTGGAGGATGGGCTAGAGGTGCTGATCCTGAAGGGCGCGACTGACCTGAACGGCACGGGCAACGCGCTGGACAATGCGATCACCGGCAACACGGGCGACAACCGGCTGGTGGGAGGTGCGGGCAATGACACGCTGTCGGGCGGCGAGGGCAACGACCTGCTGCGCGGCGGATCAGGTGCAGACCGGCTGTCGGGCGATGACGGCGACGACATCCTGCGCGGCGAGTTCGGCCGTGACACGCTGACCGGCGGTGCTGGTAGTGACAGCTTCGTTTTCGCCAGCCTTGGCCATACCGGCGCGGGTCAGGCCGGGGCGGATACCGTCACCGACTTCACCCAAGGCGAGGATCACATCGACCTGTCCGCCATCGACGCCATCCGGGGCAATGGCGCTGCGGCCGATGTCTTCACCTTCATCGGCACCACGGCTTTCACCGGTACGGCAGGTCAACTCCACGCCGTGCAGTCTGGCGGCGTCACACTGATCGAGATGGATGTGAACGGCGACGGGCAGGCCGATGCCGTGATCCGGCTGATGGGGCTTTACACCCTGACCGCCGCAGACTTCGTGCTTTAGAACACCTGCTGCGCCTTGCGGGCCACGGTAAAGCCATGGCCATCGGCATTCTGGCAGGTCATCCCCGTCTTGGACGAGGCGCAGGTGATGCCGGAATGGTTGATCAGGCTGCCATAATCCAACACCTGCGCCGATGGGTCGGCCACCGTGTCGCCGTGGCACAGCAATTCGCCCCGCTTTGACGTCTCGGTCACGCCGAAACTGTCGCCCCAATCCTCGCCGCAGTCGTTTGGCTGGTTGGTGAAGCTGCGGTTCAATTGCGCAAGATCGCAGCGCACGCTGACTTCTGGCCCGACGATGAACAGGCATGAGATATTGCCGGTGGGCGAGGTGAAGAACTCCAGCTGATCATCGGTCGCAGGGTCCGCGACCGGCGCATCAGAGGCCGTGGCATCGGGCGCCGCAGGGGCCTCTGCCGCAGGTTGCGGGTCCGCCATTGGGGCATAAACGCCGCGCAGGGTCAGCTTTTGCATGCGGTTTTCC
>CANBRQ010000195.1 GCA_947371955.1 Paracoccaceae bacterium
GAGCGGGCGTGCTGGACGACGCGCATGGCATAGGGCTTGATCAGCTTGCGCCAGGATTTGGGGGAGAACAGCATGGTGCCGTTCGAGCCCCAGTCATCGGAGAGGGTCATCATGTCGACCCCGGCCTCGACAAGGTTATCGACCTGGATGCACATCCAGTCGGCGTATTTGTCAAACCATGCGGCCATGCGGTCGGGCTGGCCGCCGAGGTGCATCCAGCAGTTTTCGATGCCTAGGAAGGAGGAGGTGCCTTCGACCATGCCCCAGCAATGGGCGAGGACGGCACGCTTGCCCTTCTGCTGGGCCACCGCGGTGGCGATGTTGGTGCCGCCGAAGTCATAGTTCCAGGCGGTGTAGTTCAGCCATTTGGGGTCTTTGGGGTCCTCGAATTTGAGGGTGTCCAGTTCCATGATGTCGAACTTGCGGCCGTATTGGTTGGGGAAGGGCATAAGGCCGACGAAGACATCGACGCCGAATTCCTCCATGAACTTCTCGCGCGGGCCGTAGTCGGCCTCCAGCCGTTCGAGGAATTGCTTCTGGTAGAGCCAGCAGTCGATCGGGGTGCGGTCGACGGGCTGGCGGTTGATCGTGGCCATCACGCGTTCGAGAGAGTTCATTCCGCCTCCAATACCAACATGCGCCGCCAATCGGCGATATCCACCTGGTCAACGAAGCCCGAGTGGAAGGATTCCCAGTGCACCTGTTCCCATTGCGGGACCAGGGTTTTGATTTCCGTGGGGCATTTCTGGATCAGTTCGGCATAGGCCGATTCCAGAAGCCGGTAGCCCGATGTTGCCGAAGCTTTGTAACGGGGGTGTGGGGCGATCAGGCCGTCTTCGACCATGGCTTGGTCGAGGATATCGGACATCTCGTGCAGGAGTTGCAGCTTTTCTTCCCATCCGGTCGTCAGCTGCGCGGCTTTGTCGACGATATGGGCCAGACGCGGGCCCATGCGGGGCAGGCGGTGGAACATCTCGGTCAGCCATTTGTCGTAGGGGTAATAGGTGCGGTCCAACATGAAGGCCATCTGCACGCCCCAGCGCAAGGAGCGGGCGAAGGTGGTGGAGGCGTAGAGCGTGTTGTTTCTGAGGAGCGCGCGTTTGAGGGCATAGACCCCCATGCCGGAGAAATAGCGGCTCCAATGGGCGAGGCGGCGCAGGCGCACCGGTTCGGGGTAGTAGTTGAGAAGCGTGGTCCGGATGGCCGAGAACTGGGCAGAGGGGTCGTGCCAGACTTCGCCGGCAATGATGTGGGTGATGTCTTCTTCGGGGATCGTCAGCCACTCGGTCAGGGTCTGCGGCGGGTGGTCGAGGCCGATGGTGCTGAGGAGGTGGTGGTCGAGCGAAGCCAGCGCCACGCCCTTGGTGCGGGTGTAACCCTCACGCAATTCGCGGCCGCGCCAAGTGTGGGGAAGGAGGGCGGCAAGCGTCTCCTCGATGGCCTTGCCCTTGGCGTCCATCAGGGCTTGCGGCAGCAGGATGTTGACGCGCAGGCCGAAGTGGTGGTCGGTGGAATATTCGTCATCGAGGCGCAGGACTTCCGATCCATAGCCGAAGAAACCGGCGGCCATTTGGGCGGTTTCGGCCGGGTAATGCCCGGTCAGCAGGGGAAGCACGATTTCTGACCAGAAATCGTGGCTTTCATCGATGATGGATCGTTTGTCTGCCATGGTCCGGCCTCCCCTCCGGTGTCTGGCTGCGGGTAGGGTGGGGTTCAACCCCACCCTACGGTGTCAGGCGCTGCTCGTAGGGTGGGGTTCAACCCCACCCTACCGGGCCTGCCTCAGACGATACCGGAGGATGCCCCGACCACCATCGGGCGCTCCGTGGCCTTCTCTGCCCGGTAGCCGCTTGCGCGGTAAGTGGCGATCGGGTCCAAAGCCCCGCCTTGCCGGGCACGGGCCTCGGCGAGGATGGGCGAAACGTCGGTGATATAGGCGGCCTTCAGCATCCGGTGGGCGGCCAGCACGTCATTGGCCTCTTGCGCCTCGGTCAGGGCCTTGCGGTCGACGAGGCTGGCCTGCACATAGGCGCGGGCGATTTCCATGGAGGACGACATCAGGCTTTCGATCGGATCGGTCACGTTGTGGCTTTGGTCGATCATATAGGCGAGGTTGAGACCCTTAGGTTCCGCATCCACCAACTCGTTGAAGACGAGGAAGAGGCGGAACGGGTCGACCGAGCCGGCGTCGAGATCATCATCGCCGTACTTGCTGTCGTTGAAGTGGAAGCCCGCCAGCTTTCCGACATGGATCAGGCGGGCAACGATCTGTTCGATATTTGTGTTGGGCGCGTGGTGGCCGAGGTCGACGAGGCATTTGGCCTGTGAGCCGAGCGCTTGTGCGGCGATCAGGCTGGAGCCCCAGTCGGAAATCACCGTGGAATAAAAGGCCGGTTCGTACATCTTGTGCTCGATGTACATCGTCCAGTCGTTCGGCAGGCCTTCGTAGATCTGGCGCATGGCGTCGAGGTAGTGTTCGAACATGCGCCCCATGTTCTGCTGGCCGGCGAAGTTGGTGCCGTCGCCGACCCAAACCGTCAGCGCGGTGGAGCCAAGCTTCTGGCCGATCTCGATGCATTCAAGGTTGTGCTCGATGGCCTGATGGCGGGTCATGGCATCGGCATTGGAGAGCGAGCCGAACTTGTAGCTTTTGGTTTGACCGACCTGATCCTGAAAGGTGTTGGAGTTTATCGCGTCAAAGCCCAGGCCGTATTGGGCGGCCTCTTGCCGCAAGGCGTTGTAATCGCTGACCTTGTCCCATGGGATATGCGGGGAGACGGTGCGGGTGCCACGGGTCAGGCTTTGGATCACACCGCAGTCTTCCAGCTTGTCGTGGATGTTGCGCGGCTCTCCCAGACCCGGGAAGCGGGCGAAACGGGTACCGCCGGTCCCGACGCCCCAGGTGGGGATGGCGACGGTCCAGTTGATGGCGCGTTGGGTGAGGGCTTCGATATCGACACCCCGGCGGGCCAGTTGGCGGCCAAGGGCGGCGTAGTCTTCGGCTTGGGCTTCGGCGGCTTGGTGGTTCAGCGTGCCGATCAGGTCGGTTGAAATCTCGGTCATCGCTTACCTCGTAAAGGACACGGCATTGCCCGCGTCGACGTTCAGGAAATTGCCGGTGGATTTGTAGGAGAGGTCGGAGGCGAAGAAGTACACGCCCTCGGCGATATCCTCGGGGAAGACCGACCGCTGCAACAGGCTGCGCTTGCGGTAGTGATCTTCCAGTTCATCGACGGAGATCTTGTTGGAGGCAGCGCGTTGCTGGCTCCATTCGCCCTTCCAGATCTTGGATCCGCGCAGCACAGCGTCGGGGTTCACCACGTTGACGCGGATGCCCATCGGAGCACCCTCCAGCGCCATGCAGCGGGCGAGGTGGATTTCCGCCGCTTTGGCGGTGCAGTAGGCGCTGGCACCCGGCGAGGCTGCGACGCCGTTCTTGGAGGCGATGAAGATCATCGAGCCGCCGAGGGCTTGGGTCTTCATGACGCGGTAGCCTTCGCGGCCGACGAGGAAATACCCGGTGGACAGGATGTCCATCGTGCGGTTCCACATGGTGAGGGTGGTATCTTCGACCGCAGCGGCTGAGGTGATGCCGGCGTTGTTCACCAAGACATCAAGGCCGCCATATTCGCCAATGGTGTGGTCAATGGCGGCAATGACCTGCTCTTCGGAGGTCACGTTCATCAACACGCCGCGCACCATGTCGCGGCCGTAGCGTTTGGCGAAACCTGCGGTGACTTCGTCCAGCGCGGGTTGGTCGATGTCGGCCAGCACGACGTTGCAGCCTTCACGCAGCAACCGTTCGGCGGAGGCCGAGCCGATGCCGCCCGCGCCGCCGGTGATGAAGGCCACGCGGCCTTGCATCGACTTCGGTTTGGGCATGCGTTGCAGTTTGGCCTCTTCAAGCAGCCAGTATTCGATGTTGAAAGCCTCTTGCGTATCAAGGCCTTGGTATTCCGACACGCCCGAGGCGCCGCGCATCACGTTGATGGCGTTGACGTAGAACTCGGCCGAGATGCGGGCGGTGGCTTTGTCCTTGGCGAAGGAGAGCATGCCGACGCCGGGGACCAGATAGATCACGGCGTTCGGGTCGCGCATCGCCGGGGAATCGGCGTGCTTGCAGCGGTCGTAATAGGCGGCGTAGTCGGCGCGGTAGCCAGCGATGAGTGCGTCCAGAGTGGCGGCGTCAGCGTCAGCGGGGACGATCAGCGGCTTGATCTTGGTGCGCAGGAAATGGTCGGGGCAAGAGGTGCCGAGGGGGGCGAGGGCCTCCAGCATGTTGGAATTGACGAATTCCAGCACTTCGGGGGCGTCGGTGAAGTGGCCGGCCTTCATCTCGGATTTGGAAATGCGGCCACGGATCAGCGGCATCAGGCGACGGGCTGTCGCGGCGCGTTCGGCCTGCGGCAGGGTGGGGTTCTTTACCCCACCGAACGCCGGGCGTTTCACGTTCGCATCCAGCCAGACGGCGGCCTTGTTGATGATGCGCAGGGTTTGGTCGTAGCTTTCCTTCGCCGTGGCCCCCCAGGTGAACAGGCCGTGGCTGCCCAGAACCAGCCCCACCATGTTGGGGTTCTCCTCGGCCATCTTGCCCAGCTTGATGCCAAGGTCGATGCCGGGGCGCTGCCAGGGCAGGTAGCCGATCTCATCGCCGAAAATCTGGGCGGTCAGGGCGATCTGGTCTTTCGAGGCGGCAATCGCGATCACGGCGTCGGAGTGGACGTGGTCGACATGGATGTGTGGCACAAAGCCATGCAGCCATGTGTCGATCGAGGGCGCACGGGGGTTCAGGTTGAAGATGCAATGCCCCAAGGCATCGACCATCGCGTCTTCCTGATCGAGGCTTTTGTACTGCGCCTTAAGCTGGAACAGTTTGTCCATGTATAGTGTGGCAAAGCCATCCAGCTTCATCGACCCAATGTCGCCGCCTGAACCCTTGACCCACAGCACCGTCACATCCGCCCCGGTCAGCGGGTCCTTCGCCTGAACCTTGGCCGAGGTGTTGCCGCCGCCGAAGTTGGTGATCCGCAGATCCGACCCCAAAAGATTGGAGCGGTAAAGCAGCTTGCCCGGCTCGTCGAGTTTGGCAGCCACGGCGTCGTCCCACAGGGACGGAAGAAGGATGTCTTGGGTCATCGCTTTTTCATGTTTGGGAAGGTTGACGCCAAAGATACGGGCAAAACGCTCATAGTCAATCACGAAACGTCGCGCTGCGCCGCAGCGAATCTACTGCAATGCGGCATTACGATTGTTTGTTGACGGAAGTGAGCGATTCTGACTAGCCTGCGGAATGCATGAACGTGAACGCTGGCAACTCATCCTCACTCGGCTGCGCGAACGCGGGATCGTTCGCGTGAACGATCTTGCCGCACTGACGGGGGCGTCCTTGGCCACCCTGCGCCGTGATCTGGCGCGGCTTGAGGATACCGGCCAACTGCGCCGCGTCCATGGCGGGGCAGAGACGGCGGAGGTCAGTCAGGGCGATCTGACGGCGGCTTCGTTTGGCGCAAGCCAGACGACGAACGCGGACAACAAGCTGGCGGTGGCGCGGAAAGCTGCGAGCCTGTGTGCCGATGGAGACTCGATCATTCTGAACGCCGGGTCGACGACATGGTTCATGGCGCAATGCCTGCGCCAGCATCGGATGCAGGTGCTGACCAACTCTTTCCCGATTGCGCAGGAGTTGATCGCCAACTCTGGCAACCGGGTCGTGCTGCCGGGCGGGGAGTTGTACCGCGAGCCGGGGATCATCCTGTCGCCGTTCGAGGAGGATGCGATCCAGCACTTTGCGGCCTCAAAGATGTTCATGTCGTGTTATGCGATCACGCCCATGGGCGTGATCGAAAGCGATCCCTTGATTGCGCGGGCAGAGGCCAAGCTTCTGTCGCGGGCGGAAAAGCTGATCGTGATTGCGGATTCCTCGAAGTTCGAGGCGCGGGGCAACATGGTTGTCTGCCCCCTGACAAGGGTCTCCACGGTGGTCACCGATGCCGGTGCGCCAGCGGGGATGGTGGATCATCTTCGGTCAGTCGGCGTGGAGGTGCTGATTGCCGAGGGTGAAAGGGAAGTGAAGCTATCGGCAGCTTGATGCCGAAGAAAACCAAACGGGAGGACTGCAATGAATAAACTTGGATTTGCCCTGACACTGGCCGCTGGCCTGATGGGCTCCACCGCCTTTGCCGACGTGATCGAAGCCAAGCCGGGTCAGGCCGTGAACATCGTGCTTTTGCCGAAGTTCCTGGGCATTCTGCCCTTCGATCAGGCGGACCGCGGCGCGCAGGAAGCGGCCAAGGAACTGGGCAACACCGGCACCTACCAGTACATCGGGCCGACCCCGGAGAACTCGGCCGCCGGTCAGATTGAAATGCTGACCACCGCCACGACCCAGAAGCAGGGCGTGGTCATGCTGTCGAACAACGCCGGCGAGCAGATCGCGCCGACCGCCGAGGCCGCGCAGGCCGCTGGCACCAAGGTTGTGACGTGGGACTCGCCGATCCCGTCGGGCAAGGGCGAAAGCGTGTTCGTCGCACAGGTCGACTTCGGTTCGATCGGCACCGTGATGGCCGACATGGTCTATGACCTTGCCGGTGGTTCGGGCGAATTCGCGGTCCTGTCGGCTTCGCCGGATGCGGCCAACCAGAATGCCTGGATCGACGCCATGAAGAAGGTGCTGTCGACCGATGCCAAGTACAAGGACCTGAAGCTGGATGACGTTGTCTACGGCAACGACCAGTCGGAAGAATCCTACAACCGCGCTCTGGGTCTGGTCGACAAGTACCCGAACATGAAGGTCATCATGGCACCGACGACCGTCGGTATCGTGGCCGCCGCCAAGGCGATGCAGGACGAAAAGCTCTGCGACAAGGTCAAGGTCTCTGGCCTCGGCTTGCCGGCGGAAATGGTGTCCTACACGCTGAACGGCTGCGCGCCGGAATTCGCGCTGTGGTCTTTCGTCGACCTTGGGTACCTGACCTATTACACCAGCTACCTGATCGGCACCGGTGCCATGAAGGGTGACATCGGCGAAGAGTTCAAGGCGGGCCGCATGGGTACCTTCAAGATCGAAGAAGATCCCGGTCGTGCTGGCGCCAAGCGCATCCTGATGGGGCCGTTCACGGTCTACAACAAGGACAACGTCGAAGCCGCCTCGAAATAATCGGGCGGATTTCAGGCGATTTGCAGGGCCGCCCCGGTGGCGGCCCTGCTTCCTCTTACACTCTGGATTCCGCCCGTGACAGCCGTTCTGGAACTGCGCAACATCGCCAAAAGCTTTGCCGCTACGGCGGCGTTGAAGGATATGAACCTGGCGATCGAGCCGGGGGAAATCCATGCCATCGTGGGCGAGAATGGTGCGGGCAAATCGACGCTGATCAAGATCATGACTGGGGTGCATCAGCCGGATACCGGGGAAATCCGGGTGGATGGGGCTGTGGTTTCCGTGCGCTCAACCCAGGATGCCCAAGGCTTCGGGATAGCTGCCATCTATCAGGAGCCGATGGTGTTTCCTGATCTGGACGTGGCTGAGAACATCTTCATTTCCAACCGCGCCGAGGGCGCTTTCATGAACTGGAAGCGGATGTATACGGAGGCGGCTAAGCTGATCGCGCAACTTGGGGTGACGCTGGATGTCCACCGGGCGGCTTCGGGCCTGACTTTGGCCGAGCAACAGACGGTGGAGATTGCGCGGGCTTTGTCGCTGAACGTCAAGGTTCTGATTATGGACGAGCCGACGGCTTCCCTTTCGGCGCATGAAGTGGCGCGGCTGTTGAAGATCGCCAAGGCGCTCAAGGCCAAGGGTGTGGCGGTCATCTATATCTCGCACCGTCTGGATGAGATTTTTCAGGTGGCGGACCGGGTGACGGTGATCCGCGATGGCCAGCACATCTCGACAAGGCCCATTGCCGAGGTAACGCCGGAT
>CANBRQ010000196.1 GCA_947371955.1 Paracoccaceae bacterium
TTCACTTTGACCGCGATGTCCGAGACGAAGCCCGCCGCCTTGCTGGCACTGCCTTGCAGTCCCTGCAGCGCCGCCGTGGTCAGGCTGACCTTCTGGGTGCCCAGTGCCACATTGCCCTGCCCCTGATCGATCAGCCCGCGAATTTCACGCGCCGATTCCGCTGCCCGCTGCGCCAGAGCCCGCACCTCCATCGCCACGACGGCAAAGCCGCGCCCCGAATCGCCGGCCCGCGCGGCCTCGACCCCGGCATTCAGGGCCAGAAGGTTGGTCTGGAAGGCGATGTTGTCCATCACCTCGACAATCTGGCGGATCTGGCCGGTCGACTGTTCGATCAAGCCCATCGCAGCCACGACCTCGGCCAGAAGGCCGGTGCCGCGCTCCACCTCGCTGCGGTTTTCCATCATCAGGCCATCGGCCTGCTGGGCCAGCTGCGCGGTCAAGGTCAGGCTGGCCATCAGCGCCCGGAACGACTCCGCCGCACCGTCCAGCGTGGCCACCTGATCCCGGCTGCCCGCCTGCAGGCTTTGGCTTGCAGAGGCCAGCGCCCCACCGGCATTCTGAATGCCCGACGCCGCATCCGACACCGTCTCCAGCGCGTGATGCAGCCGGGTCGACAGCATGTTCAACGAGTTGCGCACCCCTTCATACTCCGCCGGAAAGCCGCCCGGCGAGATTTGCCGGCCAAATTCACCCGCCGCAATCTCGGTGATCCGGCTGACCAACGCCGTAAGGAACTGCTCTTGTTCCTCATGCGCCGCCCGGCGTTCGGCCAGAAGCGTTTCCGCCTGATCATGCGCCGCGTGAACCGTGGCCATCTCAGCCTCGCTGCGGGCAAACATCTGCGCCAGAACAAAAGTCAGCCCACCCAGCGCCGCCGCCTCGACAATCAGGATCACCGCATGGACCAGCACCCGCGCAATATCAGCCGGGCCGCCAAAGACCAGCGAGGTCTGCAGGAAGTTCAAGGCCAGGTGATGCACCGCCACGAAGGCAAGGAAGGCCACAATGGCGGGCCAGCTGCACAGGGCCGACACGATGGCCAGAGCCGCAAAGAAATACATGTGCATGTCGGTCTGCCACGGATGGCCCTGCATCTGCCCGACCATGATGGCGATGATCGCCGCATAGGCGAAGGCCAGCACGACATGGCCCGCCGCAGCGCCCGGCTTGCGGATAGTCGACACCTCCACCAGTCCGGCCAGGATCGCCACGGCCGCGCCGGGAAAGATCGGCGAGGCACCGCGCAAGAGCGCAATCGTCACCACCAAGGGCACATGCAGCCACAGGGCAAACCCAATCACACGGGCCACCTTCGCCCGCAAAGCGTCAAGCGTCAGGTTCATCGTCAGCTCCTTCAGATCGTTCGTCCTTGCCGCAGCCCGGGACCCGTGCCGCATCCAGCAGCAGAACCGGCGCGCGCCGCAGCACGGCCATGCCCTGCGGCAGACCCGTCCCATCCACCATCACCAGAAAACCGCCCATCCGCACCTGCACCACTGGCAGACCCGACCGGTCAATCGCGGCCCAGGCCGCCGAAGAATCCGGCAGCATAACCACGGCCACCAAAGTGGCATCCGGTGCGGCCAGAACAGCCGTACCCAGGCTGCCAAGCAGCCCGATTACTGCCACCAGAACCGGCAGCAGGGGGATTCGACGAACAAGGGAAGGGCGCAGCTTGGTCATCGCTGCAAGATAGCGGTCAAACCTTACCGCAAGCCTAACGTTCACATCAGGCCATGCCGGGGCGCAGTCTAGCCCTTGCGCCGCAGCCGCCGCACGAGCGCCGCATCGACCGAGGGCGTGACAAACTTCGTCACATCGCCACCCAGCCGGCAAATCTCTTTCACCAGCTTGGACGCAATCGCCTGCCGCCGTGCATCGGCCATCAGAAACACCGTCTCGATCGAGGCATCCATCGCCCGGTTCATGCCAACCATCTGGAATTCATACTCGAAATCCGCAACCGCCCGCAGACCGCGAATGATGATCCCCGCTCCCACATCGCGGGCGCAATCGATCAGCAGGTTCTCGAACGGATGCACGATGATCTCGCCGCCAACCCGGGCCGAGATCTCGCGGCACTCCTCCTCTACCATGGCCACACGCTCTTCCAGCCCGAACAGCGGCGCCTTGTCGCGGTTGATCGCCACACCGATCACTAGCCGGTCCACCATCGCCATGGCGCGCTGGATGATGTCGATGTGACCCAGTGTGATCGGGTCGAAGGTGCCGGGATATAGGCCGATGCGCATGGGTGCCCTCGCTGAACGGTCTGCCCACGCAACAATAGTGCGCGCGCCGACGCAAGAGACAAAGCGTCACAGACTTGAGGGCGTCCGATCTTAAAACAAAACGCTGCGGTCAGAACCCCTTGATCATTCCCTCCAAAGCGTCCTTTTCCGCCGCGAGGTCCGACAGCCGCGCCTTGACCACGTCGCCGATGGAAATCAGCCCGACCATCTGGCCATTCTCCACCACAGGCATATGGCGGAAGCGGCCTTCCGTCATCGTGGCCAGAACCAGATCGGAACTGTCGTGCCGGCTGCAGGTCGTGACCTTGGCCGTCATCAGGATTTCGACCCGGTCGGTCAGACAAGCCGGGCCCCGTCGCCCCAATTCCCGCACCACATCGCGTTCCGACACGATGCCCGCAACGTCGCGCCCATCCTGCGAGATCACCACCGCCCCGATCCGGCGCGAGGACAGAACCTCGGCCAGCTTGGCGACGGTCGTTCCCGGGGGCAGCGTCACAACGCCATCGTCCGATTTCGATTTGAGGATATGACTGACAAGCATGGGTATCTCCCTTTCCTGTCCTTCGAACGCTGCGCCTCGCGCAGCTTTCTGTCAAGTTTTATGCATTTGCAGCAATTATCTTTCAACGCGACAAAGCTTTGACGATTCCACCCCGACAGGCTACCCAAGATCAAACGCGGAGGTTCCCATGCGCCACATCCTGCCCCTTCTCTGCCTTCTGGCCGCGCCGGCCCAAGCCGAGGGCGTCATCATCGTCAGCCCCGTCTATGCGCAACTGGTGGCCGCCGCCGTGCCCGCCGATTTCAAACCGGGGTTCGAGCATGAAGAAAATGGCTCCTACCTTCTGGAACTGACGCCCAAGACCGAGAGCGTCGACCACTGGACGCAGATGATCACCCTCTCGGGTGCCAAGGGTCTGTCTGCCACCATGGCCCCGGTTGATTTCGCAAGCCAGATCGCGAAAGGCTATCAGGCCGCCTGCCCCACCACCTTCTCGGCTCGCGCTTTGCCGGTGCCGCAGATCAAGGGCGTGCCCGAGGCCTTTGCGGGCTACCTCGGCTGTGGCGACACGGGTGGTCAGTCCGAGGCGATGGTGTTTGTCGTCCTGAAGGGTGCCGAAGACATCTATACCGTGCAATGGGCCGAACACGGCCCCGCGCAAACCCACCCGATGGAGCCTGACCCCGCCCTCTGGCGCCCCCGCGCCGACACGCTGGCCCTCGCCCGCGTCTGCAACAAGGTCGAAGGCGAAGCCGCCCCCTACCCGTCCTGCACGCAGTAGGCCTCCAACCGCGCCATCTCGGCCCGGACTTCCGTCGTCAGCAGTGCTGCAAAGCGGTTGAGCCGCTCCACCCTGCCATCATCCGCATGCCGGATCAGCCAGAAGGCCCGCTTCAGGCTGATCTGATCCGGAATGACCCGCCGCAATTCCGGCGCCGCAGGCAAAGCAAAGTCATGCACCACCCCCAGCCCCGCGCCATGCCGCAGGAAGTTCAACTGCACCGACACGGAATTTGATGCCAGCGGAGGCGGTCTGACCCCAATCTCGGCCAGATAATCCAGCTCCTTGTCGAAGATCATGTCCGGAATATAGCCGACAAACCGATGCGCCCCCAGATCGCCCGGCCCAAGGATTGGCCCATGCGCCGCGAGATAGTCCTTTGAGGCCGCCAGATGCAGCCGGTAATCCGTCAGCTTCTGCACCGTCAACCGCCCGGCTTCCGGCCGGGACACCCCAATCGCCATATCCGCTTCACGCTTGGACAGGTTGAAGACCCGCGGCAGCGCTACGATCTGCACCTCCAACCCCGGATTGGCATCACAAATCCGCGCCAGAACCTGCGGCAAAAGGTAATTCGCACAGCCATCCGGCGCGCCGATCCTGACCTGCCCTGTCAGCCCCTCCGGCCCGGTCAAAGCCTCCGCCGCCCCCTCCATCGCTGCCTCCGCCCGCTCGGCATGGGTCAGCAGTCGCCCGCCCTCGTCCGACAAAGCATAGCCCTGCGGCCCCTTCGCAAACAGCCGGGCCTCCATCGCATCCTCCAGCCTGGCAATCCGCCGCCCCACCGTCGCGGGATCAATCTTCAACACCCGCCCCGCCGCCGACAGGCTTTCGCTGCGCGCCACGGCCAGAAAGATGCGCAAGTCATCCCAATCCATCGGCCTCTCCCGCCCCTTGGTACAAGGTAGGATGGGCGATCCGCCCATCTTTGCAATTCTGCAAAGCCCCTTTGAAATCTTGCCCCTGTTCCCGGCATTTCCGCAAGGCTATTCTCCCGTCAACCAATGGAGGAAGCGATGAAAGAGATCGGTCACTGGATCAACGGCCAACATGTCCCCGGCACCTCGGGCAAGTTCGCTGACGTGTTCAACCCCGCCACCGGCGAAGTTCAAGCCCGCGTGGCCCTTGCCACCAAAGAGGAACTCGACGCCGCCACCGCCGATGCGGCCAAGGCCCAAGTCAAATGGGGCGCCACCAACCCGCAGCGCCGCGCCCGCGTGATGATGGAATTCGTCCGCCTCCTCAACCGTGACATGGAAAAGCTGGCCCTGGCCCTCTCGTCCGAGCACGGCAAGACCGTCCCTGACGCCAAGGGCGACATCCAGCGCGGCCTTGAAGTGATCGAGTTCTGCATCGGTGCCCCGCACCTTCTGAAGGGTGAGTTCACCGACTCCGCCGGCCCCGGCATCGACATGTATTCCATGCGCCAGCCGATCGGTGTGGCCGCCGGCATCACCCCCTTCAACTTCCCCGCCATGATTCCTTTGTGGAAAATGGGCCCCGCCCTGTCCTGCGGCAACGCCTTCATCCTGAAACCGTCCGAGCGTGACCCCTCCGTGCCGCTGATGCTGGCCGAGCTTTTCAAGGAAGCTGGTCTGCCCGATGGCGTGCTGCAGGTCATCAACGGCGACAAGGTCTCGGTCGACGCCATCCTCGACAACCCGCAGATCGCGGGCATCGGGTTCGTGGGTTCGACGCCCATTGCCGAATACATCTACTCCCGCGGCACCGCGAACGGCAAACGCGTGCAATGCTTCGGCGGTGCCAAGAACCACATGATCATCATGCCCGACGCGGACATGGACCTCGCCGCTGACGCCCTTGTTGGCGCAGGCTACGGCGCGGCAGGCGAGCGTTGCATGGCCATCTCGGTTGCCGTTCCGGTCGGTGATGAAACCGCCGACCGCCTGATCGCCAAGCTGATCCCGCGGATCGAGAAGCTGAAGGTCGGCCCCTACACCGCTGGCAATGATGTCGATTACGGCCCGGTCGTCACCGCTGCCGCCAAGGCCAACATCCTGCGCCTTGTGGAATCGGGCGTAGCTGCCGGTGCAAAACTGGTCGTCGATGGCCGCAACTTCAACCTGCAAGGCTACGAGGACGGCTTCTTCGTCGGCCCCCACCTGTTCGACCACGTCACCCCGGATATGGAAATCTACCGCAAGGAAATCTTCGGCCCCGTCCTCTCCACCGTCCGCACCCAATCCTACGAAGAGGCGCTCAAGCTGGCGATGGACCACGAATACGGCAACGGCACCGCAATCTTCACCCGCGATGGCGACACCGCGCGTGACTTCGCCAACCGCGTCAACGTCGGCATGATCGGCATCAACGTGCCCATCCCGGTGCCGCTGGCCTATCACACCTTCGGCGGCTGGAAGAAGTCGGCCTTCGGCGACCTGAACCAGCACGGCCCGGACTCGTTCCGCTTCTACACCCGGACCAAGACCATCACCTCGCGCTGGCCCTCCGGCATCAAGGAAGGCGCGTCGCTGAACTTCAAGCAGATGGACTGATCTGCACTAAACCCCTTCCTGCCGCCCCGGCGTAAGCTTGGGGCGGCAGGATCGTCCCCGACGCTCCTCCCTTTCCGGTATTGGAGCGCGTGATGCGGCACCCTGTGGCGATGGCCCTTGTTCTGACCAGCCTTCTGATGGCCCAGGCCGCCGATGCTGGCCCCAAAGGCGACAAGGGCAAAGACAAGCACGACAGCCATTCCGAGGGCTTCAACTGCCCGCCCGGCCTCGCCCGGAAAAACCCACCCTGCATCCCCCCCGGCCAAGTCCGGCCCCGCGACATCCTCATTCAGCCGCAGGTCCAGATCATCCAGCCAGATATTGTCCTGCGCAACGCTCCGGACCTTCGCCCCTATCAGGTCGGACACGGGTTGCCCGAGGGATATGTCCTGTTCTTCGACCCGCAGCTTTATCCCTACTGGCCCGGTGCCATCTATGTCCGCTACGGTGATTTTCTATATGTGATCAACCGTCGGACCGGAGAGGTGATGCAAAGCCCCGGCCCGGTGTCGGACTGGACATGGCGCTGGTCGGATGTCGACTTCGGCCATTGCCCGCCGGGTCTGGCCCGGAAGAACCCGCCCTGCGTGCCGCCCGGTCAGATAGGCAGACGGCTGATTGACCCCTACCAGCCCGGCGATCAGTTGCCGAACGGATACACCGTGATCCTGACGCCTCCGGTCCAGCAAGGCCCCGATAGGTCGGTCTATGCCCGATACGGCGACTCGCTTTACCGCGTTGACCGGCAGAACGGGCAGGTCCTGCAATGGATCGGTGATCTGTCGGCGCTGCTACGCTAAGCCCGACACGCCGCCGCCGCCGTGTGACCCCGATGATGGCAAGATTTTGACTCAATTCTGGTGTTTGTTCCCTTAGCCCAAGCAATTTCGGAGGCAAAAGTGTTTACCAGGAACCTGTCCATCTTTGATCGCAACATCCGCGTTGCTGCCGGTCTGATTCTGGACATGTGGTTCTTTTCGGCCCTGCTTGAAGGGCCGGTCTTGTGGGCCACGGGCACGGGCTGCGTCTATCTTCTCAGCACGGCCTCGGCCCGTTTTTGCCCGATCTATGCAGCCCTTGGGCTGACCGGCCAATCCCAGCCGTTCTAGGTACGACGGCGTCTAGGCCATGAAAAAGGGGGCGTCGCCGCCCCCTTTCGTGTCTGCCCGTAACGTCAGTCAGATGATGCCAGCCTCATCCGCACGGCGGGCTTCCGCCTCACGCGCGGCTTCCACCGTGGCGGCCCGGCGACGGCGGACTTCATAGACGACAGCCGCCGAGAAGGTCACCAAAATCAGCAACAGCGCCAAGGCGTTGATCGAGGGCGTAATCCCCGCGCGCACCTTGGAGAACACATAGACCGTCAGCGTCTGCGACGTGCCGCGCGTGAACAGCGTGATGTTGAAGTTCTCGATCGACTGGAAGAAGGCAATCGCCGCCCCCGCCCCGATGGCCGGGTACAGATGCGGCAACAGGATGCGGCGCATGACTTGGGCGTGGCTGGCACCCAGATCAAGGGCTGCTTCCTCAAGGTTCTCGTCAAAGCTTTGCAGCCGGGCCAGCACCATCAGCATCACGAAGGCCGCGATATAGCTGACCTGACCCAGAACCGACAGATGCAGACCCGTCGGCACGCTCAGCTTGTTCCAGAACAGGATCGTCGAAATCCCGATCACCGCCCCGGGCGCCAGGATCGGCGCCACCATCAGCCCGTAGAGGACGCTGCGGACCCGGCCCTGGATCGAGTTGATCAGGATCGCCGATGCCGTACCGATCGGTACGGCCAGCACCACCACGGC
>CANBRQ010000197.1 GCA_947371955.1 Paracoccaceae bacterium
CAAGACTTCGGCAGAAGAGATCACTCCCGGCAGCCCTGCCCCCGGATGGGTGCCCGCACCCACCAAATACAGCCCCTTCGCCTCTTCCGAGACATTGTGCGGTCGGAACCAAGCCGATTGCAGAATGCGCGGTTCGATCGAGAAGCCGCTGCCATAGGGCGAAAGATAACGGGTTTCGAAGCTGTTGGGCGTGAAAACAAGCTGCTCGGTCAGATGGTCACCCAACCCTGGCAGCAACCGTTCTTCCAGCATCTTCTGCATCTTCTGGCGATAGGGTTCGGCCTCGGTCGCCCAGTCGGTCTCGGCGATGCCCAGGTGCGGCACGGGGGACAGAGCGTAGAATGTGTCATCGCCCAAGGGTGCCGCCGAAGGATCAGTGACCGTGGGACGGTGGATATAAAGGCTCATGTCATCGGCCAGCTTGCCACGGATGAAGATGTCGCGGATGTGGTCCTTGTAGCGGGGGCCCACGACGATGGTGTGGTGGCCCACGTCAGGCCATTTCAGCTTCGTGCCCTTGGTGCCGAAATACCAGACGAACAGCCCCATCGACCAGCGCTTCTTTGCCAGCTTGCCCGCCGTCCAGCGCTTCTTCGGCTGGTTGCGCAGCAGGTGGTCATAGGTGTGACCGGCATCGGCATTTGACACCACCACATCGGCGGTCAGCATATGCCCATCAGCCAGCCGCACACCCTTGGCGCGGCCATTTTCAAGGATAATCTCATCCACATCGGTGTTCAGCATCAGCCGCCCACCCTGTGCTGCAATCACCCCCGCCATTGCCGCAGCAATCGCAGCCACCCCGCCCATCGCATAATGAACGCCGAATTCCTTCTCCAGATGGCTGACGAGGATATACATTGACGTCACATGGAAGGGATCGCCGCCAATGAACAAGGGATGGAACGACAGTGCAAAGCGCAGGCGTTCGTCCTTCACGCGGCTGGCGGCATGGGCATAGACCGACTTGTCCGCCCGCAGCATGGCAAAGGTCGGCAGAACCTTGATCAGTTCCCAAAGCTGGTGCATGGACCGGCGGCCAAGGTCTTCAAAGCCGAAAGTATAGCGCCGCTCGGAGTCCTTCAGGAACTTGTCATAGCCCGGCAGGTCAGAGGGAGAGAGCCGCGCCACCTCGGCCCGCATCGCATCGGTGCTTTGCCGGGCGGTGAAATGGCTGCCATCGGGCCAGCGGATTTCGTAGAAAGGGTCCATGGCGCGCAGGTCGACGTCGCGGTCGAAATCGCGGCCACAGGCGGCCCAAAGCTCACGCAAGACCTGCGGCACGGTTACGATCGTCGGGCCAAGGTCGAAGCGATGACCGCCCTGGCTGATCGACGATCCGCGTCCGCCCGGCATATCCAAGCGGTCGACCACCGTCACGCGGTAGCCCTTGGCACCCAGTCGCATCGCAGCCGCCAGCCCGCCAAGGCCCGCCCCGATCACGATGGCATCGGCCCCCGAAGTGGCCTGCGATTGTCTGGTCTGAGAGTCGGTGTGTGTCAGCATGGCTTCACGATATACTGTCTAGTTCAATTTACAATACTTGCCTTTCCGTTGCAAAAATTTCGCCTTTCCCCTTTGAAGTCACCGCAGAAACTGTCAGTCTTGGGTGACAGTTACGGGAGGCCGTCGTGAATACCGTGAGTCTGAGCCTGTTCCGTTTCACCTCGCTGCCCGCTCGAATCTGGGTCTTTGGGCAGATGGGGGCGGCGCGGCTGGCCTTCATGCGGATGCCGGAGGTGGGGTTTTACAAACTCTGCGGTTCGGGCACCGGAGAGGGGTTCACCCCGAAACCCAACACCGCCGTCTGGGCGATCCTCGCCACCTGGCCCGATGCCGAAACGGCCCGCAACCGCACACAAACAGCGCCCGTCTATCGCCGCTGGCTGGGCCATGCGTCGGAAAGCTGGACGATCTTGCTGGAGCCGACCTCGGCGCGCGGCAAGTGGTCGGGTCAGGAGCCGTTCATCCCCTCTGACACGCCCAACACCGGCCCGGTTGTCGCCCTGACCCGCGCCACCATGCGCATGGCCACCTTCCTGCGATTCTGGCGCCGGGTGCCTGACATATCAGCGGTGATCGGCCACGACACCAACGTGATCTTCAAGATCGGCATTGGGGAAGTGCCCCTGCTGCATCAGGTCACCTTCTCGATCTGGCCCGATGCCGCCTCGATGGCGAAGTTCGCACGGGGCAATGGTCCGCATGGCCGCGCCATTCAAGCGGTGCGGGCTGAGAATTGGTTTTCCGAAGAACTCTATGCCCGCTTCCGCATTCTGGACAATTGGGGCACATGGGGCGGGAAGAACCCGCTTGCGACAAAGGACGCCGCATGAGCCAGCCTTTCCCGTTTTCCGCCATCGTCGGCCAAGAGGCGATGAAACAGGCCATGGTACTGACGGCCATCGACCCCGGCATCGGCGGGGTACTGGTGTTTGGCGACCGGGGCACTGGCAAATCCACCGCAGTGCGGGCCTTGGCGGCATTGCTGCCGGAAATCACCGCCGTGGAAGGCTGCCCGGTGAACTCGGCCCGGGTCGAGGATGTGCCGGAGTGGGTCAATACCGCCACGGGCAAGATGATCAATCGGCCTACGCCCGTGATCGACCTGCCCTTGGGTGCGACCGAAGACCGGGTGGTCGGCGCTTTGGACATCGAACGCGCTTTGACGCGGGGCGAAAAGGCCTTTGAACCCGGCCTTCTGGCCCGCGCAAACCGGGGCTATCTCTATATCGACGAAGTGAACTTGCTCGAAGATCACATCGTCGACCTGCTGCTGGACGTGGCGCAATCGGGCGAGAACGTGGTTGAGCGCGAGGGTCTGTCGATCCGCCACCCGGCCCGCTTCGTGCTGGTCGGCTCTGGCAACCCCGAGGAAGGCGAACTCCGCCCGCAACTGCTGGACCGGTTTGGTCTGTCTGTCGAAGTCGCCTCGCCGCGCGATGTGGAGACACGCGTTGAGGTCATGCGCAGGCGGGATGCCTATGAGAACAACTTTGACGCCTTCATGAAGAAGTGGCGCACCAAGGATACCGCCCTGCGTAAGGCAATCCTGACCGCCCGCGCTGCCCTTCCCTTGCTGAAGACGCCGGGCGTGGTGCTGCACGACTGCGCGTCATTGTGCATCGCCTTGGGGTCGGACGGGTTGCGGGGCGAGTTGACACTTTTGCGTGCCGCCCGTGCCCATGCGGCGTTTGAGGGGGCCACGACCGTCACCCGCGCGCATTTGAAAGCCGTGGCTGCCAGCGCTTTGTCGCACCGCTTGCGGCGTGATCCGCTGGATGAGGCGGGATCGGGCTCTCGCGTTGCACGCATCGTGGCTGAAACCCTGCCGTGAGCGAACCCCTCTCCCCTTGGGCGCGTGCCGAGGCCGCTATGGCGGTGCTGGCCGTTGATCCGGCGGGGGTCAAGGGACTGTGGCTGCGTTCGAGGGCCTCTGCGGTGCGCGACAGGGTGACGGCGGCTCTGCCCGTGGCGCGGCGGGTTCATCCCGGCATTGACGATACATCGCTGTTTGGTGGCGTCGATCTGGCAGCGACGCTTGGCAGCGGCCAACTGGTGCGCAGCCGGGGACTTCTGGCCGAAACAGCCCCCCTGACCCTGACAATGGCCGAGCGTTGCCCGCCCGGTCTTTCCGCACGTCTGTCGCGTTGGCTGGATGACGCCGGCCCCTGCCTGATTGCGCTGGATGAGGGGGCCGAAGCGGAGGAAAGCCTGCCAACGGCACTCGCCGACCGGTTGGGGATGTTTCTGGACCTTGGCGATCTGGGCTGGTCCGAGACTGAACCGCTGGTGCATGACCCGCAGCGCATCGCAGACGCCCGTGTTCGGTTGCTTCAGGTCCGTCTTCCCAAAACGGCGCTGGAAAGCCTCACCTCTGTGGCTTTTGCCATGGGCATCGCCAGCCTGCGGGCACCCTTGTTGGCTATGGCGGTAGCTCGGGCGCTGGCGGCATGGCGCGGCGAAGCTGTGGCCTCGGACGACACCATCCGCCATGCCGCCGAACTGACGCTCGCCCATCGCGGCGACCTGCCGCAAGCGCCGGAAGACCGGCCAGAAGATCAGGAGCCCCCACCCCCGCCGCCAGATCCGGGCGAAGGCGACAGCGAGCAGCCAGACGACAATGACCGCATACCGGATGAGGTGCTACTGGAGGCGATCCGCGCCGCGCTGCCAGCCGATTTGCTGGAAAGGCTGGCGGCTGGCAAGGCGGCACGGTCGGCCAAGGGTTCAGGCTCGGGCGCTGTGCGCAAGGGAAACCACCGGGGTCGCCCCCTGCCCTCGCTGCCCGGTGTGCCGGGATCGGGGCGGCGGATTGATCTGGTGGCGACGTTGCGCGCCGCAGCCCCTTGGCAACCGTTGCGGCGGCGGGGGCCAGTGACCGACCGCTTGAAATTGGAAATCCGCAAGTCCGACCTGCGGCTGAAACGCTATCAGGAAACCTCGGACCGGGTCCTGATCTTTGCCGTCGATGCCTCGGGCTCATCCGCTTTTGCACGTCTGGCCGAGGCCAAGGGTGCGGTGGAACTGCTGCTGGCGCAGGCTTATGCGCGGCGCGATCATGTGGCGCTGGTGGCATTTCGCGGGCAAGGGGCGGAACTGCTGTTGCCGCCGACGCGGTCGCTGGTGCAGACAAAGCGCCGCCTCGCCTCGCTGCCCGGAGGCGGTGGCACGCCTTTGGCCGCAGGGATGCGGATGGCGTTTGAACTGGCCTTGCAGGCTCGCGCAAGGGGCATGACGCCCACGGTGGCGCTGCTGACGGACGGGCGCGGCAACATTGCCTTTGATGGCAGCGCCAACCGCGAAGTGGCCGAGGCGGACGCGCTGCGCATGGCCCGGGCTCTGCGCGCCGCTGGTATGCCCGGGCTGGTGATCGACATCGCCAACCGCCCGCAACCCGCCCTGCGCCGGATGGCCGAGGCGCTGGATGCGCCTTATCTGCCCCTGCCGCGTGCCGATGCGCAGCGCCTGTCGGCCGTGTTGCAATCTGCCTTGGGCGGCTGACATGCGGGCGCTGAAGATCCCGCACAACTGGCCCTTTCGCGACACCTCGCGCCATATCGCCAGCCGCCCGCATCTTTGGCATGTGCAAGAGATGGGCGCGGGCCCCACCTTGCTGCTGATCCACGGCGCCGGAGGGGCGACGCACAGTTGGCGCAACCTGATCCCATTGTTGGTGCCGCATTACCGCGTGATTGCCTTTGACCTGCCCGGTCAAGGCTTTACCGTTCTGGGCGACCGCGCCCGCTGCGGGCTGGATGCCGTAGCGCAGGACATCGCCACGCTTTGCACTCATGAGGGCTGGCAGCCCGCTGCCGTGATCGGCCACTCCGCCGGGGCGGCCATCGCCCTCAGGTTGGCCGAGATCATGCCGTTGCAGGCCGTCATCGGCATCAACGCCGCCCTGAGCAAGTTCGAGGGGATGGCGGGCTGGCTGTTTCCGGCGGTTGCCAAGCTTCTTGCCATAACACCCTTCATCCCGCAAATCTTCAGCAAGCTCGCCGGCACGCCGACGCAGGTGCATGACCTGCTCGTCTCGACCGGATCGCACATCGAACCGGCGGGAGAGGCGCAATACCTGCACCTTGTCCGGATGCCGAGCCATGTCGATGCCACCCTTACGATGATGGCGCAATGGACGCTGGACGCCTTGCTGGCCCGACTGGGGCAGCAGAAAACGCCCTGCCTGCTGCTGACCGGGTCGAACGACCGGGCCGTGCCGCCCTCGGTGTCACGGAAAGCGGCCGAGGTGATCCCCATGGCGGAACCGGCCACATGTGCGGGTTTTGGCCATCTGGTGCATGAAGAGGCGGCAGCGCAGGTCGCATCTCTGATCCTGCCTTTCCTGGCGCAGTGCGGAGTGGCGCCACAAAGCAAGGCCTGATTCGTCGCACATCAGGGATTGCCGGGCGCAGCCTGACGCAGATCAAGGCACGAGCCTTGGCTTTGCGGCTTGGTGCTTGCAACCTTGGCCGAAAGCACCCGATGACCCAAAAACCCGCCGTCGATACCGCCAAAGGCCTGACCCAAGCCGAGGCTGCGCGAAGACTGGCCGCGCTGGGGGCCAATGAACTTGCACGATCTGGCAAGAGGTCTGCCTTTCGCATCGTGTTCGAGGTGATGAAAGAGCCGATGCTGGGCCTGCTTTTGGGCGGCGGCGTGGTCTATCTGCTTTTGGGCAACAAGGAAGAAGCGCTGATCCTGCTCGTTTTCGCCTGCCTGTCGATCGGCATCACCGTCGTGCAAGAGGCCCGGACGGAGCGGGTGATGGACGCCCTGCGCGACCTGACCAGCCCGCGCGCGCTGGTGATCCGGGATGGCCAGCGCCTGCGCATCGCCGGGCGCGAGGTGGTGGTGGGCGATCTGATCGTTCTGTCCGAAGGCGATCGGGTGCCTGCCGATGCCATGCTGACCCAAGCCACCGGCCTTGCCGCCGACGAATCCCTTCTGACGGGCGAGGCGGTTCCCGTTCGCAAGAAGGCTCCGGCCAACCTCGCCAACCGTCCGCCCTCCGCGCGCGCCGGGGGGGAGGATCTGCCGCAGGTCTTCTCGGGCTCGCTGATCGTGCGGGGAACCGGGATTGCCGAGGTCATTGCGATTGGGCCGCGCACGGAACTCGGCAAGATCGGCACCTCGATTGCGGCACTTGAGACCGAGACGCCGCATCTGCAACGGCAGATCACGCGGATCGTGCTGATCCTTGCGACCACGGGTGGGCTGGTCAGCCTTGCGGTTGTGGTCCTGTACGGCCTGTTGCGCGGCGGTTGGTTGCAGGCGGTTCTGGCGGGAATTGCGGTGGGCATGTCGATGCTGCCGGAAGAATTCCCGATGGTGCTGGCCGTCTTCATGGCGATGGGGGCGTGGAGGATTTCCAAGGCGCGGGTGCTGACCCGGCGCGCTTCGGCGATTGAAACCCTTGGGGCGGCTTCGGTTCTGTGCACCGACAAGACCGGAACGCTGACCGAAAACCGCATGAAAGTGGCCGAGTTGCGGCTGGCGAGTGGGCAGGCGCTGACCCTGTCCGGGGCAGCGCTGGCAGAACCCTTTCTGACGCTGGCCGAGGTGGGGACAATGGCCTCGGCCCCGGAACCCTTCGACCCGATGGAGAAGGCCTTTCACGATCTGTACCCAGTGGACCTTGGCCAGAGCCTTGTGAAATCCTATCCCCTGACACAGGACCTGTTGGCGATGACGCAGGTCTGGCAGGCCGGCCAGACCCTGATCGCCACTGCCAAGGGCGCCCCCGAGGCGATTGCGGGCCTGTGCCAGCTTGGGCCGGTGGCGATCAAGGCCGTGACCTCTCAGGTCAACGAGATGGCCGCCAAGGGGCTGCGCGTTCTGGGGCTGGCGGTGGCCGATGCGGGTGCCTTGCCCGATGCGCAGGAGGGTTTCGCCTTCAGGTTTCTGGGGCTGGTCGGATTGGAAGACCCCTTGCGCGCTCAGGTGCCCGCCGCGGTAGCCGAATGCAGGGCCGCGGGGATCAAGGTGGTGATGATCACCGGCGACTATCCCGCAACCGCCCGCGCCATTGCTTCACAGGCCGGAATCGAGGGTGACATCGTGATCTCTGGCCCCGATCTGGAGGCCATGTCGGACGAGGCTTTGGCAAAGGCCGTCAAAAGCGCCACGATCTTCGCCCGCATCCAGCCGGAACAAAAGCTGCGCATC
>CANBRQ010000198.1 GCA_947371955.1 Paracoccaceae bacterium
GGGAAAGAGCGCCGAGCGGCACAAACCGACCTGCGCTTTTCCGTCGGACAGTCGACTGTCCGCCATGCGGAGCGTAGTGGCATGCGGAAGGTTCTGTCGATCCATATCCTGACGGTACTGGCGTTCAATTCGAAGCAAGGAAAACCGCGATGAAGATTGGCCGGGAAGCATCAAGCTTTCGTCGCGCTTTGCAGCGGTCGCGCTTCATTCTGCAGGAGATCCCTGCCTGTGATCGGCAGTCAGGGATACCGGGAGGTCGGCCCGTTTGCAGCAATGGACGGAGGCATGGTCCATCCAAACCTCCGTCCGTTTGATCCGGGGACCGGGCTAGGCCAACAGCAGGAAATCCGTCACGCTGATCACCGGCGCGCCGGTCAGTTGGGCGAACAGGATCAACCCGCCATCGGCTGTGCCGTTTTCGTCGAAGTACAGCCGCCCATCGTCCTTGTCGTAAAGGAACTGGCCAAAGGCCTGCGTTGCGGCGGGAGTCGAGCTGATGATCAGCCGGTTCGCGGCCAGATTGCCAGCCGCAAGACCGCCACCAAAGCCTGAGGCGTCGATGACCAGTTTATCAGTTCCGACAAGGAAATCTTGAATCGTATCGGCCCCACCCCGCGCGGCATCGAAGACGAACTGGTCGGTGCCCGAGCCACCCTTTAGAAAATCGGTCCCCGTCCGCCCGGCCAGAATGTCAGCCCCCGCGCCGCCGCTCAGCGTGTCATTGCCCAGACCGCCGTCCAGTTGGTCATTGCCGCGTCCGCCGATCAGGACATCATTGCCGCGCCCGCCGCCCAGCACGTCATCGCCGCTGGCGCCGTCCATCATGTTGTCGCGGTCATTGCCGGTCAGGGTGTTGGACTTCGCATTGCCGATGCCATTCTGCGAGGTGCCGGTTAGCTTCAGCGTCAAAGCATCCGGCGCCAGAACCGAGGTCAGGGCATCGGTGGACACCACATCCGGCTGTGCCGCGCTGCCCAGAAGGCCCGTCGGCCCCGGCTGGCCCACCCCATTGTTGACCAGCGTGCCGGCCTCGAGATCAGCGGCAAGCAGGGTGTTCAGCCACCAGGCCACGGTTTCCACCCGCGCATTGGCATTGCCGTCTTCGTTGACGAACCGGTCCCACTGCGTCGCGAAGCCCACATGGAAAATGCCGTCGAAGACCGTGTTGATCGCATCCTGACCGAAGAGTTGCGCGGTGCCGCCGTCGCCCTGCAACAGGTGGAAGCCGGTCTCGACCCCGTTTTCATCATCGCCATGCGCTGCTGCAAAGATCGCGTAAGAGGTGGCGCGGATATAGTCTGACAGGCCGTAAGTCTCGGTCGTGGTGATGACACCGTCGTTGGCCGCACCGGTTGCGCGGATGGCGTTGATGATCAGCCAATTGATCGTATCCGCCGCACCCGCCCCGGCGGCAATCTGCGCGTGCGAGACGTTCTCTGCCAGACCGTCATCCGTGCCGATGACGTGGATGATCTGGTCCAGACCGGTGCCCGTGGTGCCGACGGGACCGTGATAGATCTCGGGCAGGCCGCCATCCGGCATCGGGCCGTTGGAGGTCAGGGCATTCTGATAATCCGCCACGCTGCGGTAGAAATACTGCGGCCCCATCACGGAACCGTCCATTTCCAGCTGCAGCGCCTGATCACCGGAGTTTTCATAGTAGTAAAGGTCAATCTTGTAGAGGCCGCCTGCCCCGAAATCGATCTGCCGGCTGGTACCCTCAAAGCCGCGTCCGCCGCTGTAGGAGGAGATCACCTGGCCCCCCAGCGCCAGCTGGAAGCCGTCGTCGGATTGCACGTTGAGGATGTGGGTGCCGGCCGGGATCCAGACGTAGCCCGAGAGCCGCATGCCGATGGTCGACATGTCGGTGGCGGCACCGCCGTTGGTCAGGGTGGCGGCATCATCGAAGAAGGCGCCCAGCGTCGTCTCTCCGTCGAAGGCGCCGAAATCGACCCGATTGGCCACGAAGCTGCGGGTGGGTGTGACTTGGGTGACGGTCTGGGCCAGAAGGTCGTTGATGTCGTTGAAGCTGCCTGTCCGGTCATAGACCGCGCCCGTCAAGCCGGTTCCTGCCTGAACGGCGGGCAAGGCGCCCACGGCCTCGGCGTCACCCGGTTGCGGCAGTTCCAGCGCGGGGCTTTGCGCCAGACCCCGGATTTCAAAGGCATTCAGCGCGCGATTGTAGTGGGTGAAGCCCTCGATCTTGCCATCAAAGGCGTTCCAGACCGCCTTCGGATCGGTGCTGGTGCGGCCCCAGGTTCCACCACCCACGACCAGCCCGCGGGTGTTGGCTTCCATCCCGGTGGTGAAGGCGTCGTCGACGGCGACCTTCTCGCCGTTCAGGTATATTTCCAGCCCGCCTTTGCCGAAGCTGAGGGCCAGATCATAGGTCTGCCCGGCGTTGATCAGCACATCTGGCACCTGCAGCCATGTGGCACCCGTGCCGTCCTTCATCGTGGCCCACAATTCGCCATCGTGCAGATAGACGGAAAGGTCGCCCGCGTGGTTGTACTTGCCGTCCTTTGAGAACAGCACCTGATAGGACCCGTCGTCCGGCGTATCTGCGGTGAAGCGCATGGCAAAAGTGCCGTCGTGGTCTTTCAGGGCTGTGGGCGCGCCAAGGTCGCGGTAGCCCGTGCCGCCGTCGACGAGAATGGTTTTCTGGCCCTGAAAATCAATGGCGCTGGCAAAGCTGGCAGGCGCGACCGGCGCACGGCCTGACGCCAGATGACCCGCCGCCAGATCGTCTTTCAGCAGCAACGACATCCATGTGGCCACGTCGCTGAGCGAGGCATTGCCGTTGCCATCCTCGTTCAGGAAGTGGTCCCACTGGATCGCGAAGCCCGTATGGTAGATGCCGTCGGCCAGCGTGTTCACGGTCTGCTCGCCGAAGGTGTAGTTCGTGCCGCCGTCGCCCTGCACCTGATGGAAGCCGGTCTCCACGCCGTTTTCGTCATCGCCGTGCAGCTTGGTCCAATCCGTGAGCCTATTGGCGCGGATCCAGTCGTTGAGCGTGTGCAGATCCAGCGCCGTAATGTCGCCGTCATCCGCGATGCCAGAGGCCTTGATCCCCTCAATCAGGATCTTGTTCATCCCATCGGCGGCGGCAGCCCCGGCGTTGATCTGCGCCTGACCGATGGTGTCGTTCAGACCGGCATCATCGACAATCGCCTCGACCAGCTTGTCCAGTCCGGTGCCGGTCGTACCATGGAATTGCGGATCGACGGTGGGATTGGTCAAGGGATTGTTGGTCTGATCGATGGACAGGAACGAATTCAGCCAATAGGCCACTTCGCTGACTTCCGCATTGGTGTTGCCGTCCTCGTTCAGGAAGCGGCCATCCTTGATCTGGAAACCGATGTGGTAAATACTATCGATCGCCTGATCGACTGCATTCAGCGAGAACATCCGCGTCGTCGCCCCATCGCCCTGCACAAGGTGATACCCGGTCTCGATTCCGCCCTCGTCATTGCCATGCAGAGAGGTGAACAGATCCAGATGGTTGTCTCGGATCCATTGGCTGATGGCATAAACGTCCGAGGTGGTGATCTGTCCATCGTTCGCCGCCCCGGTGGCCCGGATGCCATTCGCGATCAGGCTGTCCAGCCCGTCTGCCGCCGCCAAACCGGCGCTGAGGCTGCGGGCTGATACATTGTTGGCCAGTCCCTGATCGCTGGCGATCAGGGCGATGATGGCGTCAAGGCCGGTTCCGGTGGTGCCGTAAACCAAGGGCTTCAAACTGTGGGCGTTGGCCATGATCGGGGTTCTCCCTAAGGGGTTGACCTCATGCTGGTCTCGCCAAGGAGCAAACGTCGGGGCCCAAGAAAGACATGGCCCCCGTAACCCCATCGTCAGATGAACAGCGTAGAGGAGTGCCGGGTTCGGTGTGTCAATCGCTTCAAATCACGTCGCAATAAGGGCAACTTTTCGACTTCATTCCTCATTGTCCATGCCGGAAACACAATGCCGTGATCGTGACGCGGATTGTCGCCGGGCCGTGTCGCCAAAACCGGCAAATCAGCGCCCATTGTGGGATGTCGTGGCCCGGGCACAGCATCTCGCGGTGAAGGACTGCTAACTCCACATGCCGCGCATCTTGGTGGAGATGTCAATGGCCTGCGGGGCAGGTGGGCGAGGGCGACCGTCTGACAGGATGGGCGGCTGCCAGTGGATGACCTCGTACCGATCCAGCATGTCACGCGAAATGAAGCGGCTGCGCATGGCGTGGATATGTCGGTCACCGTTGCGGGTCTGCTGCGTCACGTAAAACCGCAGCGGCACGCCAAGGGTCAACTGGTCTTTCGCCCGGGTCATGGCGACGTACAGCAGGCGGCGCTCTTCCTCGATTTCCGCGCTGGATCCGGTGCCAAGGTCGGACGGGATGCAGCCGTCGACGACGTTCAGGACAAAGACCGCCCGCCACTCCTGCCCCTTGGCCGAGTGGATGGTGGACAGGATCAGATAGTCGTCATCCTTCAGGGGAACCCCGGCCTGCCCGCTGGTGGCATCCGGCGGGTCCAGCGTCAGGTCCGTCAGGAACCGCTCCTGCGAGGGATAGCCGCCGGCGATCTGTTCCAGTTGCAGCAGGTCGGCGCGGCGGGTCTCGGCGTCTTCGTGGATGCGGTCAAGATGCGGGTCGTACCAAGCCCTGGCGCGGGCGATGCCGGCAGGCCAGTCGGCGGCATGCAGGCCGGACAGCGCCTCGATCAGGTCTTTCCAGGCAGTTCCGGCGCGGGCTGGCGGGTTGAGGGTAGCCAAAGCTTCAAGTGGATGGATATGCGGGGCCAGCGCATCCAGCACCTTGCCCGCGGCCGTCGGGCCCACGCCCGGCACAAGTTGCAGCACCCGAAAGCCTGCCACCCGGTCCCGCGGGTTCTGGGCGAAACGCAAGACTGCCAGCAGGTCTTTCACATGCGCCGAGTCCAGAAACTTCAGCCCGCCGAACTTCACGAAAGGCACGTTGCGCCGTGTCAACTCCACCTCCAACTGGCCAGAATGGCTGGAGGTGCGGAACAGAACCGCCTGCTGGGTCAACCGCATCCCGGTTTCGCGGTTGGCAAGGATCTGGTCGACGAAATGGCGCGCCTGATCAGCCTCGTTCAGCAACGTCACAAGACGGGGCTTTTCAGAGGACTCCCGTTCTGTCCAGAGCGACTTGGAGAAGCGTTCCCGGGCTTCTTCAATCACCGCATTGGCAGCCGCGAGGATCGGCTGGGTGGAGCGGTAGTTGCGGTCGAGCGTGATGACATCGGCAGGTGGCGTGAAGGCGGATGGAAAGTCGAGGATGTTGCGTACGGTCGCCGCCCGAAAGGCATAGATCGACTGCGCGTCATCGCCCACAACGGTCAGACCCCTGCCATCCGGTTTCAGCCCCAGCAGAATGCGCGATTGCAGGCGGTTGGTGTCCTGATATTCGTCGATCAGCACATGATCCCATGTCGCCCCGATATGAGCGGCGAAGCCCGGATGCTCCATCACCTGCGCCCAAGCCAACAACAGGTCGTCGTAGTCGAGCACATTCTGTGCCTGCTTGGCTTCGACATAACCGCCAAAAAGCCGCTTCAACTCGGCCTCCCAATTGGCGCACCATGGGAACTGGTTGCGCAGCACTTGGGAGAGAGATTCCTCGGCATTCACGGCGCGGGAATAAATCGCAAGACAGGTGCCTTTCGAGGGAAAGCGGCTTTCGGTCTTGGAAAACCCAAGTCCGTGACGGACTAGGTTCATCAAGTCGGCGGAATCCTCGCGGTCATGGATCGAGAATTCCGGGTTCAGCCCGATCTCCAACGCATGTTCCCGCAGAATCCGCGCCCCGATGCCGTGAAAGGTACCCGCCCAAGCCAGCGCCTCGGCGGCATAGCCCGAGCCCAAAGCCTCGGTCGTGATCCTCTCAACCCGCCGCGTCAGCTCCGTTGCGGCCCGTCGCGAAAAGGTCATCAGCAAAATCCGCCGAGGGTCCGCGCCGCCCACCAGCAGATGCGCCACGCGGTGCGCCAGCGTGTTGGTCTTGCCTGAACCTGCGCCCGCGATGATCAGCAGGGGCGGCGGCAGGCCCGGGCCCGCGCCAAACTCCACCGCCTGCCGCTGCCGGTCATTCAGCTTGTCGAGATAGGCCATGCGACTGCTCCTATTCCGCCTGCTTGCCGGCGGTTTCGGGCAGGGTACAGCAAACAGAACGTAAACGGAACAGTTTGTGGTTGCGGGCGGATCAGGGGATCAGCACCGTCGCCCCGGTGGTCCGCCGCGCCTCCAGATCTGCATGGACAAGGGCGGCATCCCGCAGCGGGCGGGTGTGCGGGGCCGGGACCTGCAACGTGCCGTCCTGCAGCCGTGCGAACAGATCGGCGGAGCGTTCCAACAGCTCCTCGCGGGTGGCGATGTAGTCGAACAGCGCAGGACGGATCGCCGAAAGCGAGCCGCCGCGCGCCAGATCGCCCATGGAAAAGCCGGTGATCAGGCCGGACGACTGCCCAAAGTTCACAAAAATTCCCCGCCGCGCCAGACACTTCAGCGACCCTGCCCACGTGTCCTGCCCCACCGAGTCATAGACGGCCACGACGCCCTTGTCCTCGGTCAGATCGCGCACAACGGGCACGAAATCCTGCGTGCTGTAGTTGATGACATGGGCATAGCCATGTTGCAGGGCTAAGGCGACCTTTTCCTGCGACCCCGCCGTGCCGATGGCAAAGGCGCCCAGAGCCTTCAACCACTGGCCGAGCAGCAGCCCGACCCCGCCCGCCGCCGCATGAACCAGCACCCGGTCGCCTGGTTTGACCGCATGGCACGCGGTGACCAGATATTGCACCGTCATGCCCTTCAGCAGACTGGCAGCGGCCGTCACATCGGAAATCCCCTCCGGCAGGTGCAACAATCGCTCTGCCCGAAGCACTCGCTTTTCGCGGTAAGCGCCGCCTGCCGTGACATAGCCTACCCGGTCACCCGGATTGATGTCGGTGACCCCATCGCCCACCGCCTCCACCACGCCTGCCGCTTCGCCTCCGGGGATCAGCGTGGGCGTGGCCCAAGGGTAAAGGCCCGAGCGTTGGTAGATGTCGATGAAATTCACCCCGATGGCGGTCTGGCGCAGCAGGACTTCTCCCGGGCCGGGTGCGGGGGTCTCGATGTCTTCCCATTGCAGGACTTCCGGCCCGCCGGGGGCATGGGCGATCAGGGCTTTCGACATGGCGTCAGCTTTCCACCAGGAATTCAGGGTCGACCGGCACCTGCATGGCGGTGACCAGATGGTTGGTCTGCGCTGCAAGCCCGATGATGGCCAAAAGTTCGGCGTGCTGCGCGTCAGTCATGCCTTTGGCCTTGGCCGCCGCCGTGTGAGAATGCACGCAATAGCTGCAACCATTGGCCGTGGAAACGGCGATGTAGATCATTTCCTGCACCACGCGGCCCAGCACGGTTTCCCCTGCCATCACGGCTTTCAGGCCGCCCCAGGTGCGTTCCAGCAAAGCAGGGTCATTGGCCGCCGCTCGCCAGAAGTTGTTGACGAAATCCGATTTCCGCGTGGCGCGGATGTCGTCGAAGATGGCTTTGACGCGGGGGTCAGCCTCGGCCTCGGCGTCGGTCCAGAGTTTCACGGTTGCCATGGGGTCTCCTTTGCGGGTCAATGCACCGCAGCATACATGATCTTTTCCTCGGTCGCCTGCGT
>CANBRQ010000199.1 GCA_947371955.1 Paracoccaceae bacterium
GGGTCTTCGGCGGACCATACTCTCGGGGCGCATCGCACCAACGCAACCCATTGCGATTGATGAAAATTATCCCACTCAGAACACGCCGATCATCGACGCGCGGTTTACCATGGCTCTTGGGAAAGAACGGTTCAAGACGCGCCATTTGCACGTCGGTCAGCCAGAACAGATTGCTCATTGATCGGTCTCCTTACGGAGCCTGAATCACGCGGCGGCAGCAAGATCAATGGGTCCTGACCCTACGTCGCGGCGGGGACCTTTCCATACTCGATCAATGCCATGGCGATCAAGGCCACCACAAGCGACCACCTCGTCACGGTCATGGGGTCCGTCCGTGGTGGCGACAGGGGCATCCAGATGGGCGGGCTGGGGACGAGTGACTAAAACGTGGTCGTAGGTTCTGCGGGCTCTCTGGTCGGCAAGAATAATGGCATCAACGCGGTAAGCGAAGATGCCAGAGTGATCAACCATGGCCTGGTCGAGGGCAATATCGGGGTCGAACTCTTCGGAAACTCTGCGTCGTTGCTGAACAATGGCACGATCATCAGCTGAGTCTTCGGCTCCGCAGTCGCCATGACGCAGGATACAGGACTTGGGGCAGACCTGCTGCGTGGGGATCGTTTTGCCAAGTCGCTGACGGGCCTCGGCGGCAGGGATTCGCTCGACGGGGCCAGCGGCGCCGATACCCTGCGCGGCGGCAATGGGGCTGATGTTCTGACCGGCGGTTTGGGCAATGACCTGTTCGGCTATTTCACCCTGTCCGAAACAGGCGACACCATCACCGACTTCAGCAACGTCGGCGGCAACGATGACCAGTTCGTCATCACCGCTTCGGCCTTTGGCGGCGGCCTCGTGGCAGGCGCGCTGGCGGCCGCGCAGTTCCAGATCAGGTCCGACAACGTGGCGCAGGATGCCGACGACCGCTTCATCTTCCGCACCACCGATCAGACCCTGTGGTTTGACGACGACGGCACCGGAGCGAGTGCTGCGCGTATGCTGGCAGACCTGCAAGCCAGCGCTGTGCTGACGGCGGCCGATATCCTGCTGGTGTAAGCCAATGGGCGGCCCGTCCCCGGACCGCCCATTGGGTCGCATGTCAGATCTTCAACGCTTCCGCCGCCGAAATCACCGGCAATCCCAGCGCCACACCCACCGCCGCATAGGTCAGATGCCCCGCATGGGTGTTCAGCCCTGCCAGCAGATGACGGTCCTCGGCACAGGCCTTGCGCCAGCCCTTGTCAGCCAAGGCCAGCATGAAGGGCATCGTCGCGTTGCCCAAAGCGAGCGTCGAGGTCCGCGCCACAGCGCCCGGCATATTGGCCACGCAGTAATGCATGATCCCGTCGACAGCATAGACCGGATCCTGATGGGTCGTGGCGTGGCTGGTCTCAAAGCACCCGCCCTGATCAATCGCCACATCCACCAATGCCGCCCCAGGCTTCAGTTCAGACAACTGCGCCTTCGAGATCAGCTTGGGTGCTGCAGCCCCCGGGATCAGCACCGCGCCGATGATCAGATCGGCAGCCCGCGCCAGTTCCATCGTGGTCGCCGCATCGGCATAGCCATTCTTGAACTGCCCGCCAAAGACATCGTCCAGATACCGCAGGCGGTTCACGGAGCGGTCCAGCACCGTCACATCCGCCCCCATCCCCGCCGCGACCTTGGCCGCATGGGTGCCCACCACCCCGCCACCAATCACCAGCACCCGCGCCGGAAGCACGCCCGGCACACCGCCCAGCAAGACTCCGCGCCCGCCATTCGCCTTCTGCAAGGTCCAAGCGCCGACCTGAGGCGCCAAGCGCCCCGCCACTTCCGACATCGGCGCCAACAGCGGCAAGCCACCCCGGTCATCCGTCACCGTCTCATAGGCAATCGCCGTGACACCACTGGCCAGCAAATCCGCCGTCTGCTCCGGATCGGGCGCGAGGTGGAGATAGGTGAACAGAACCTGCCCCTCGCGCAGACGCTTCCTCTCAACCGCCTGCGGCTCCTTGACCTTCACGATCATCTCGGCCTCGGCAAAGACCTCCTCCGCCGTCGCCACAATCACCGCCCCCGCCGCCACATAATCGGCATCGGCAAAGCCAGCGCCCACGCCAGCTTGGGTTTCCACCATGACCGAATGGCCACGGTTCACCGCCTCGCGCGCCGCATTGGGCGTCATCCCAACGCGGAATTCCTGCGGTTTGATCTCTTTCGGGCAACCGATTTTCATGTGCTCTCTCCCTTGGGCCTAAGGCCAGCTTGGCGCAAAGCCGCCGCAGAAGGATTGAGATTTCACTGGCAGGAAAGCCAGAAAACGGTAAGATATCCCGCAAAAGATCCCTCTATCGAAAGAATTTCCCATGGCAGAGGCGCTTGACGCAATCGACCGGCGCATTCTGGGGGTGCTGCAAAAGGATTCCCGCGTCACCAACGCCGAACTGTCCGAACGGGTGAACCTGTCGCCCTCGGCTTGCCACCGCCGCGTGCAACGGCTGGAGGAGGACGGCTATATCGCCGCCTACGTGGCATTGCTGGACGCCCGCAAGATGGGCAAACCCACCATCGTCTTCGTGGAAATCACCCTGCAATCCCAAGCCGAGGACCTGCTCGACGCCTTCGAGCGCGAGGTCGCCAAGGTCCCCGACATCCTTGAATGCCACCTGATGGCGGGTGCTGCCGACTATCTGCTGAAGATCATGGCCGAAGACACCGAGGATTTCGCCCGCATCCACCGCCGCTACCTCGCCCGCCTGCCGGGCGTTCGGCAGATGCAATCCTCCTTCGCCCTGCGCACCGTCGTGCAGACCACGGCCCTTTCCGTCTGACGCGCAAGTTTCCTCGCAGAATACCCGCCGCCCCAGCCAATCTTTGCGCGACTCAAGCCCCTGCGCTATGCTGCGGCTTTCGTCATAAGGGGAATTCAGATGCCCGATGATTACACCGCCCTTCTGTCCGGCAGCTATTGGAGCGGGATCGAGGTCACCGGCAAACCCACCATCGTGACCTACAGCTTCCCCACCACCGCCCCCGGCTATGTGGCCGGGATCAACGACCCCAACCTGACCCCGACCGCGCTGGCCTCCTACACCGCTTTCTCCGCCACCGAGGCGCAGATGGCGCGGGACGCGCTGGCTGAATGGGGCAATGCCTCGGGCCTTATCTTCATCGAAGTGACACCCGGCCAAGGCGACATCAACTTCCAGAAACTCGACTTCTCGGGCACCGGCTATGATGGCGCGGGCGGCATCGCCTATCGGCCCTTCGGCGGCTGGGATTTCAGCACCTACCCCTATTTCAACTCTGATCTCGATTCTTCCGGCGATGTGTTCATGAATTCCGACATCACCGTCACCTATGGCACGCTCTTGCACGAGATCGGCCACGCCCTTGGCCTGAAACACCCGACCGAGGTCTGGACCGATTTCGCCGCCAGCCCGCCCGTCGTCCACCCGGTCTGGGGCGTCGATGACCCCAACCTGACCATCATGAGCCAACTCCCCTCGGCCAACAGCCACCTGACCGCCATGGACAAGCAGGCGATTGCCGCGATCTATGGCGCTCAGGCGCAGGACGGCAAACAGGTGGCGTCATGGTCTTGGGACAACGCGACCCAGACCCTGACCCAGAACGGCTTCACGACGGCGGATGCCATCAGGGGCTCGTCCGTCAAGGATGTGATCTATGGCAACAACGGCGATGACCGGCTTTTTGGCCTGAACGGCAATGACACGCTGGTCGGCGGTCTGGGCAATGACACGCTGGATGGCGGCCCGGGCGACGATTCCCTCAACGGCGGTTCTGGCGATGACACCTACATCGTGAATTCCAGCGGCGACCGCACCGGAGAAGGACTGAACAAGGGCTACGACCGGGTCTTCTCCACTGTCAGCGTCACCCTGTCGGCGAATGTCGAGGAACTGGACCTTTTTGGCACAACGCGTCTGACGGGGATCGGCAATGCCCTTGGCAACACGATGTTCGCAGGCGCAGGCGGCCATCAGCTCAAAGGCATGGCCGGAGACGACTACATGGTCGGCGGTGCAGGCCGGGATTCACTGGACGGCGGCTCAGGGGCCGACATCCTCTGGGGCGGCGCGGGTGGCGACTATTTCGTCTTCACCTACCTCACCGATTTCACCGCAGGCCCCGCGCTCGACACCATCGGCGATTTCTCCCGGGCCGAAAATGACAAGATCCACCTGCGCGCCGTCGACCCGGATCCGGTGACCGCAGGCGATCAGGCCTTCGCCTTCATCGGCACCGCCGCCTTCACCACCGACGCAACCTTCCAGGTCCGCTACAGCGTTCAAGGCGCCAACCGCGTGGTCGAGATCGACATCAACCACGACCGCGTCACCGATTACAGCATCCTGCTTTACGGCACCGCAGCCTTGGGCGCGCAGGATTTCCTCCTTTAACCCTCAGACCAGAACCCCGTCGATCCGGTCGGTCCAGACATGGAACTTCTGCAGGACATGCGGCCCGAACGAGTGGATCAGCGGCACATCCGCCGCATCGCGCCCATAGGCCACGACAATCCGCCCGATCCGCGGCTTGTTGTTCCTCGCGTCAAACGTATGCCAGCCGCCATCCAGATAGCACTCCATCCAAGCCGCGAAATCCATCGGGCCGTTCACCGGCCAGCCAATATCGCCCAAGTACCCATTCACATAGCGAGTCGGAATGTTCATGCAGCGGCAAAGCGTAATCGCCAGATGGGCAAAATCGCGGCAAACTCCGGTCTTTTCCTGCCAGCCTTCATACGCCGTCCGCGTCACACGCGCGTTCTGATAATTGAAGGTGATGTGGTTGTGCACATAATCCACAATCGCCTGCACCCGCGTATGGCCGGGTTGCACGTTGCCGAACATGTCCCACGCGAACTGGCTCAACCGGTCCGTCTCGCAATAGCGGCTGCCCAGCAGGTATATCAGCACCTCGTCCGGCAAATTCACGATCGGCGTTTCGCGCAGCCATGATTTCACCGGATCGGGCTCGGCGCTGGTTTCGATGGTGCAATCGCTGCGCAACCGGAACAGGCCCATGGGGGCCACGACCCGGCGGCAGGTGTTGCCGAACATGTCGCGGTACACCGAGGTCGGCACCGCCGGCACCGTCTCGATCGCCCCCTGAATCCGCAAATCATCGCGCCGCTCATCGCGCACCGACATCATGCAGATCAAGGGCGTATCCTGCATCACGGACACGGTAATGTCATAACCAAACCGAACGAGCATACGTCACCTTTCAAAAGCGCCCTGAAGGCACGTCTCAGACCCAACTGTCGAAAGGCCATCCGGTTCCACCCTAGGCAGCTTTTCCGGCCAAGGCCTGTCAAATCCGGCGTCCCGGGCCAGAATTCCCGCCACCATGCCCCAATTGCCCGATCTTCAGGCGTCCGCTCTCTCGCGCGGCCCGCGCCCTGCCTCGGGCGATCTGCGCACCACGATCCTTGAAACAGGCATGCAACGCGACAAGACTGCCTTGGCCAACGACGCCAGCCGCACGGATCAACCGCAGCACCACATCCGGCGCGGGGTCGCGCAATGCGTCACGGCTGAGCCCGGTTACGGGCAAGACGGCTTCGATTGACACATCCGCCAGACTGACTTATCCGATTTTTTCAACCCGTCGCGGCAGAAAGACAAAGCCCAAGGGTACCGGCAACCGCACCGGCTTCAGCCCCACCCCCATCGCAAGGATTTTCGAATGTCCGACCACACCACGTCCGCCCCCGTCGGCGCGGCAGGCCGCTTCACCTTTCCCGGCAGCCAGATCAGCGTCCACCGCATGGGCTACGGCGCCATGCAACTGGCCGGTCCCCATGTCTTCGGCCCGGCCCGGGACCCCGATGAAGCCCGCGCCGTCCTGCGCGAGGCCGTGGCCGCCGGGATCGACCATATCGACACCAGCGATTTCTACGGCCCCCATGTTACCAACCACCTGATCCGCGAGGCCTTGCACCCCTACGCCGCCTCGCTGACCCTCGTGACCAAGATCGGCGCGTGGCGCGATGACAAGGGCGGCTGGATTCTCGACCGCTCGCCCGATTTCCTGCGCCGCTCGGTTGAAGACAACCTGACCCGTCTTGGCCTTGACCAGATGGCCGTCGTCAACCTTCGCATGGGCGGGCCCGAGGATGACGTGGCCGCCCCGATGCAGGTGATGCGCCAGATGCAGGACGAGGGGCTTCTGGCCCATATCGGCATCTCCACCGTAACCGCAGCACAACTGCGCGCCGCCCGTGACGTGGCCCCGATTGTCACGGTGCAGAACCACTACAACCTCGTCTACCGCACCGATGACGCGATGATCGACGCGCTGGCCGAGGATGGCATCTCCTATGTGCCCTATTTCCCGCTCGGGGGCTTCTCACCGATCCAGTCGGCGGAACTGCAGGCGGTCGCCACCGCCTTGGGCCGCTCGCCCCAGCAAGTGGCGCTGGCATGGCTGTTGCAGCGCAGCCCGAACATCCTGTTGATCCCCGGCACCTCCTCGCGCGGCCACCTGCGCGACAACCTCGCCGCCGAACATCTGGTGCTGCCGCCCGAACACCTCGCGACCCTGAACGCGCTGGCCAAGGCCTGACCTGTTGGCCGGGGGCGACGTCTCCGGCCACTGATTCGCCGCATCATGGTTAACGCCCCGTCGTCTCTGCGCGCGTAGAGACGAAAGGAAGACGCAAGGAAGACCGGAAAAAGACCTGGCCTTCCCCCTGATTTCGTCCCGTTAACAGCGCGTTCTCAAACACTTACGCCACCGAAAAAGAAAAACCCCCGTCCTTGCGGGCGGGGGTCAATCGGGGCGGGGATCGCTCCCCCAGAGTTCGTACGCGTTGGCTTGGCCTTAAAGGCTCAAGACAGCGATCTAATTAAAGACCGCCTTCACGCTGAAGCTTTTTGCGCGCAAGTTTCCTTGCACGGCGAACGGCTTCGGCTTGCTCGCGCGCTTTTTTGACGGAGGGCTTCTCGAAATGTTGCTTGAGCTTCATTTCGCGGAACACGCCTTCGCGCTGGAGCTTTTTCTTGAGCGCCCGAAGGGCTTGCTCAACGTTGTTGTCACGGACGCTGACCTGCATGTGGTTGTCACCACCTTCCTAAGTTAGAGTTGCACTAGATGTGCAGGCTTGGCTGTCCTAACAAAGGCCGCGACGCTTGTCCACAAGTCCTTGGGAGTGCCGAGATGGAAGCTGAGATGAACCGGGATAACGCCTTGAAACTGCTGGTGGAAGCAGCCCTTCCCCATGTGGCCTTCGAGGGTTGGTCCGAGGCCGCCCTGCGTGAGGCGATCCCTGATTCGGGCGTCCCCCCCGGCCTTGCCCGTGCTTTGGTGCCGCGCGGCGGTATCGATCTGGCGCTGGCCTATCATCATCAGGGCGACGCTGCGATGGTGGCAGCCCTCGCCGCCACTGACCTTTCCGCGCTTCGCTTTCGCGAACGCGTCACCCTCGCCGTCCGCCTGCGCCTTCAGGATGCCGACCGCGAGGTGGTCCGGCGCGGAACGGCCCTCTTCGCCCTGCCACAGCATGCCGCCGATGGTGCCAAGGCGATCTGGGGCACGGCGGACGCGATCTGGAATGCGCTTGGAGATGCCTCGCAGGACGTGAACTGGTACTCCAAAAGGGCAACGCTTTCAGCGGTTTACGGGGCCACGGTGCTGTACT
>CANBRQ010000200.1 GCA_947371955.1 Paracoccaceae bacterium
ATTTGAAGACGGCCAATCAGGCCATGTATTGTTTTGCGCTGAACCCTGTTGATGAATTGATTGCGCGGCACGTCCCCTTGTCGAGACCCCAGAATTGTGGAGGACCCTTTGGATTGCAGCAACCTTTCCCCACGCCTTGCTCTGGCGCCGATCCGGACCGTGGGCGGTGAACGCGGCCTTGCGGCGTCGCCTGCACCATTGAGCCTGGCATCGCAGCGTGAGGCAGGCTGATGGCGCAAATCCCTCCGCAATTCATCGAGCCTTTGAGCGTGCTTATCGGCAAGCTGTTCCAGCCCTGGGAACTGAATGCCGTGATGCTGAAGGTGTCCGGCGATGGGCTCTACGAAGTCTGGGTCGGGGAAGGCATGCCGCGCCAGCGCACCGCCTTCGAATTGCTGCAACGGGTCAATGAGGCCGGCATTGCCGAGCTTGTTCTGGCCGACATGACCGCCCGTCGTCCGAACAGCGCAGACCTGTCGAGCCTGATCCTGCAGGCCCTGCCATCCGCCCTGACGCCGGTGGCACGAGAGGAAATCCGGCTGTCCTCGCAAAAGGCGGGCGTGCCGGTAGCAGATGTGCCGGATGATGCTTTCGCCCCCGGCCTGCAGAAGAACGTCCGGCCAAACCTGACCAAGCTGGATATCATGGTCTGGATTGACCGGCTTGTGCAGGTCCGCAATCAGGTCTGCCGGGTCGAGATCTCGGATCAGGCCGCGGGAACCGGATTTCTGGTCGGGCCGCAGGTGGTGCTGACGAACTGGCATGTCGTTCAGGGCGCCGTCGGCAAGATGGCCGACGTCGGCTGCCGCTTCGATTATGTCCGCCAGACAGACGGTGCACGTCAGCCGGGCATTGTGGCCAAACTGTCAGACCCGGCGATCCTTGTCTCCGGCCCCTACAGCCCGGCAGAACTGACCAACCACCCCGACACTCCGCTGCCTGCGCCGGGTGAACTGGATTTCGCCCTGCTGCATCTTGCCGAGCCCGCCGGAACCCATCCCGTGGCCGGTGGTCAGCGCGGTTGGGTAACCTTGCCGGACACGCCCTTCGCGCTGCCCAAGGATGCGCCCTTGCTGATCGTGCAGCATCCCGACGGCGCGCCGATGAAGCTGGCCATGGACACCCAGTCGGTGATCGGCCCCAACGCCAACGGCACGCGGGTGCGCTATCGGACCAATACCGATAACGGGGCCTCCGGCTCTCCCTGTTTTAGTATGGATTGGGATCCGGTGCTGCTGCATCACTATGGCGATCCGGCGTGGCGCGACCCCACGTTCAATCAGGGAGTGCCCCTGGACTTGATCCGACAGCAGATCGTGGCCGCCGGTCACGCCGCGCTGTTGGGGGTGTAAGGTGCCATGACGATCCCTGGCGAAATGATGGAACCTCTCAGCATCCAGATCGCCAAGGCGGTGCCGCTGGCCGATCTGAACGGGATCATGCTGAAGACCACGGGCGAGGGGCTGTATGAATCATGGGCCGGGCAGGGCAAACCCTACCGGGAAACTGCGATGGAACTGCTGGAGCGTGTCAGCCAGCGCGGGGTTGAGCGGATTGTGCTGGGTGACATGCTTGCCCGCTATCCAATGGCGTCCGACCTTGCCGCCGCCATCGACAAAGCCTGCCCCGACGCGAAGCTGACCATTCCCGCAGCCAGCCAACAGGTGGCGGCGGTGCTAACCGGACTGGCCGCCATCAAGGCGCGGCTAAACGATCCGACCGTGCGGGACGACCTGATCCGCTCCGGCGTGCAACTGCGCCTGATCGTCGAGACGATCAACAGCCTTGATGCCTACAAAAACCTGCATGAGCGGCTGCACCAGTTGCAGGCCAAGCAATACTGGGTCCTGAATGACGCCGCCAAAAAGCTGCCGACCAGCCCCGAACAAGCGCGCGAACTTCGGGCTTACCGCGACCAGCTGCGCAGCGCCTGCCTTCTGGCGCGCGGCGACGTGCTGAAACTGCCCGAGGCTCCTGTGGTCCGCGCCACTGAAATGGACTGGATCGACGGTTTGGACGCCGCAGGCGCGCAGTTTCACGCGGCCATTGACCAGCGCGATGCCGATCAGGCCCGTTCGGCCTTGAAGAAGATCCGCCGCATCATGGTCAGCGCACCACCCCGGCTGAACAGCATGATCGTGACCAACGCGAAGGAACTGCCGCTGGTCGATCTGGCCCGAACGCTTTTGGAACTGGCCGAGGCGACGGGTGCGGCCGAGATCAAGGCAGCCCTGCAATCGCTCGACCTGATCATTCCCACCATCCGCGCCAATGTAGTCGAACACCGGGAATGGCAGGACGCCGATGTGCGGATCGGCGAGTTGGATCAGCTTTTCGAACATGGCGGCGCTGATCTGATCGAGGATTTCACCAGCGACTGGATCGAGTTGAAAGCCATGGTTCAGGACCAGATCGCCCGCGATCCCGCCGCCGATTGGACGAAAGACATGCAGGGCTACATTGACAAGGTCGACGATGATCTGGCCAGCCAAACCGTCCTCGGCAACTCTGACAGCGACTTTCAGGATGCCTTCGCGGCCTTCCGGGGCGAGGCGCAGTACCATTTCCTGACCGTCGATTCAAAACTCAAGTCCAACTGTTCCGCCCTCACTCAAGTCAGCGCGCCGCTGAACACCATCCTTGTGGAGCTTGGCCTATGACAGATCCCGCCCCCACTTCGGTTGCTCCCGAAACCCGGTTTGAAAGCCTTGGCGCTCTTCGGTCTGTCCATCTGGCCCTGATCGAACGGCAGGCAGTGGAAACCCCGTCCGGCACTACGGTGATCGACCCGCAAGAGGTCACGGCTTTCCTGATTCGCGTCTGTGCGACGGGCGCCATTCTGGACAAAAGCGAAGACCGTCAGACTGCCCAAAGGGTGATCGACTACTGGAAGGCCGACCTTGTGGCCGAATACCGCAATGCCTCAACTGACCCTGCGCCGATGCGGCTGGCACCGTTTAAGCCTGCAGCATCCGAGGTGGCTTCGCCCGATCCGACCGCAGCCGCCTATACCAAGGACGAGTTGCGCCAGTATATCCGCGTCTCGGCTCTGGCGCGAGAATGGCGCGACAGCGGCGCATCGGGCTATTTGTTGAGCGACGACGCTCTGACCGAGGCGAAGAAGTTCATCCGCGACGCCGATATCCGCAAGTTTGTTGAAGCGAGCAGCGAGGCGGAACTGAAACGGGAAAAGCAGCGGGCCCGATGGAAGAATGGTCTGATCACGGCGTTGGTGGTCGTGGTTTTAGCGCTGGCCGGCTTGACGGTCCTTGCCTTGATGCAACGCAAGGCCGCGCTTGATCTGAAGGAGGTCGCGGAAGAACAGACGCAGGAAGCCAAGGCGCAGGCCCGTGACATCCGCGACACCAACGAAAAGCTGCAAGCCGCCCTGTCCAACAGCCAGCGGCTTTACGATGACCTGCAAAGCCAAAGCACCGCCGCAAGCAACCGTCTTGCCGATCTGGAACAACGCCAGCGGGTTCTGGATGCCGTGATCGAGGCCTTCGGGAACCTGATCATCCAGAACCACCTTGGCCTTGCCGACATTCCCCTGTCGATCCGCGATGAGACCCTGACCTATATCGTCGGCCGGATGACCAGTCACACCGTTCTGCCCGGAGATCTGGCGCCCGATGTGGCCGCAGCGGTTCGCGCGATGATGCCAGAATTGACGATATCGGCTTTTGACGGATCCACGCTCGGCTATGATCCGGACTTTCTGGGTGTCCCGATGCCGCTTCCTGAATTGTCTGACGTCCAGCGGTCGAACGCCGTGGAGAAGGGGAAAGCCTTTCCCTACCTGCATTACAGCCTTGTTCTGGATGCGCGCCGGCGCTTTGCCCTGTTTGCGGCGGCGAACCTTGACCGCTCGCAATTGGCGGTTCTGCCGGGGGCGGCGCAGGCGCTTGCCGCTGATCCGCGCCTGCTTCCGGGTCTGCAGCCTGATCCGCTTTGGTACCGCAGGACGATGCTGGATGTGGCCTATCTGGTCATGCGCAATGATGTGACATGGGGTATGGGCAGCAAGGACAGTGATAGCAGCCTCGCCGACCAGCTTGTCAACGTCTACCCGAACACGGCTCCTCTTTCCCTGCGTCTGGCGCCGGGCTGGCAGACGGTCGAAGACTGGATCCGTGTCCGACACAATCCTGCCGCCTCGCGCGTCACACTGCTCAGCGGGCTCATCTTCCGGCCATCCGCAGCACCCGGCGAGCCTCCCATTGCGCTGTGGAAGATCGCCGTCTCGGCCGCACCCGCGCTGCAACAGCAAAGTGTCGTTGGCCGCGGTCTGGTGGCCGATGCCTTCCTTGTGGAGCTTCCGGCCAAGGGTCTCCCGACCGAAACGGCGGATGTTGAGACCTTCCGGACCACGGTGGCCGAGATAGCGCGGCGTAGCGGCCTGACGTTTTCGGCTGCCGTTCTTGCCGCCGATCTTGGGCCGGGGCTGCTGAGCCAGACCGCGGGCGACCGGTTGGGCGCAGAAGTGGGCGGGCTTGACGGCCCGGTGGCGGCCGATCGCAAGGCCTTGGCGCAGCGGCTTGTTTCGGCAGTCCGCGATGGGGCGCTGGATGCAGCGGATCAGAAGAAGGTCGTGGCTGCCCTAGTCGAAAGTCTGCAATCGGCGGCAGACCAATCGCCGACCGGCCGTCTGAACCTGCTGTTCGTGCTGTCGCAGGTGCCTGCCAGCAGTTGGAACCGTCCTGACTGGATGGCGCTGAAGGCCGCAGCCCGCCGCGCCACGGCGGACCTGACCCTGATGTCGCAGGCGGGCCAGCTTGACATAGGCTCCCAGACCCGCCCACATCTTGTCCGGTTGCGGACAGCGCTGGGTCTCGATGTCGCCCCGCCGCAGGTGGTTTACTTCCAATTTTCTGGTTTCACGCGCGAGCGGGCCGGGCAGGTGCAGGCGGCCTTGCAAGGGCTTGGCTGGAACATGCCCGGCGTCGAAAAACGGCTGGAGGGGGCGATCGGCCAGAACGAGGTCCGCTACAGCCCCGACAATCCCAAAGATGCCAGCGCCGCCCTTCTGCTGGCCGCCGATCTCCGGGCGGCCGGGCTTCCCGGCGCCATGGCGGTTGCCAATCGCCTGATCAAACCCGGCACGCTGGAGATCTGGACGGACGGCCCCGCCAGATACTGAGCCGCTCTGGCCCTGGGCCTCTCACGTGCGAACCGAGCCAGCGCGTCTGGCAATCTCGGCGCCACGGACCGTTTCGTATTGATCGGCAGCCAGCAGGGCAGGGTCGAAGGTCACGCTGGTCAGGCCTGCAATCTCGGAAAGCCGGCGCATGGCGGGGATGAACTCTCCGGCCACGGTAAACTCCAGCTCCACATTGGACAGATCCTGTTCCAGAACGAAGCCGAAGCAGGCCAGCCCGTTGGAAACCCGCGCGACGATGACCTTCCAGAACCGGCGTGGCACCCGGGCGCTCAGCGTCTCGCCCTTGGGACCCTTCCCGGCGAAGGTCTGGTCACTGTCGGCCAGCACCGGCCCGGCGAAGACACAGAGCCTTTCGCTCGCCGCTTCGGACAGGACGTGGTTTTCCAGATCGCCCCAATTCTGTTCACCGCTGTCTGACCGGTTATAGCCTTCGACCTGTGGCGAGCAGTTGGTGATGTGGAAGGAATCCACATTGCCCTGCAACAGCTTGCCGAAGGTCAGGCCCCAAGCCACATCATCGCGTCTTACGATATGACCCTTGTCGAAGGCCCCATGATCGTCGTCATAGAAAACCTCCGGAATTTGATATTGGTCATCGAGCCGAAGATCACGGAACCAGCGTTCGGCAAACAGCCCGGCACGGGAATAGTCGCGGCCCGGTTCGGGCTGCCGCAGCAAGGCTTCCTGCGTGACGTTAGAGGCGGTGATCAGAGCCAGACGGCGGCTGACATGCGTCTTGATCGAGAAGTTCTGGTAATCCAGCCGCGTGCCGCCCGCCTTCAGTTTGGCCAGCAGAGCCGCATCGGCATCGGGCATTGGCACAGAGACGGCGGGCAAGTTCGTGTCGCCCGACAGGAAGTTCGCGTCATAGCCCGTTCTGTCCGCATAGTCGGTCACCAACTTCGGAACCAGCTTGCCGCCCGGGGGTGTGGGCTTCGGGGCCTCGACGCTTTCCAACGTCACCGACTCTGTCGTGACCTTCGGGTAACTTCCGCCACCCAGCGATACCGTGATCCGCAGTGGCACTTCGAAGGTCACGCTGCCGTCCGGGCCAAGCATGCCGGAGCCGGGACGAGGCGACTGCGCGTCCGGCCCTGCGTCCATCGGGGGCGGTGGCCGCGGGGGGGTGCCCGAACCTCCCCCTGCAGCCGCTTCGGGACCGGCGGTCTGATCCGCCTTGGCCCACCAGTCATCCCAGCCGTTCGGTCCGCCACTGGCTTTGGGCGAAAAGTTCACGCCCGTGTCCACGACGCGCTGATCCTGCGCCAGTGCCGAGGTCGGTACGGCATAGTTCCGCTCCAGATACTTTCCTGCGAAGTGCAGGCCGACGATCATCCCTGTCTCCAGATCCATCAGGGCAGAGCCGGAGTTGCCGCCAGTTGTCGAGCAGTCATGCGTGGCGGCGGTCAGAATTTTGCCAAAGCTTTCCGTGTCAAATCCGCCTTGCAGAAGGCCGGGTTGCAGACGCTTCACCTCGTAACGGTCGCGCATCACGTCGGACTGCACATCCGCCGGGTTGCGCCCGTCGAAGGCGGGATAGCCGACCACCACGACTTCGCGGTGCAGCATCTCGCGCGCATCGTCGACGGCCAGCCGCAGCGGCTGGATGTCGCCAGGTATTCCGTCAACCTCCAGCAGGGCCATGTCCCAATAGGGGTGGATCATCCGGACCCGGCGCACCTTGAACACCGGCCCGGCGGCCTTGTCGCGCTTGAAGTCAACGCCCGCTGCCCGCCCATTGATGAAAGAGATATTCCGGTCACCCAGGCCTTGCGCGAAGATCTGGGCCACATGCCGGTTGGTCATCAACAGGCCCTGACCAACCACGAAGCCCGTGCCGCCGTAGGGCACATTGGTCGGCCACAAAAGCTCGATCCGGCCGATGGCGGGCAGGACCTGCGTAATGCGGGCTTTCAGCTGGGCATCGGTGGTCAGCTTGGTCCACAGCGTATGCCCCGGCGACAAGGGACCATCGGCGACCGTCGTATCGAAGCTGCCGTTCAAAACATCGTAAACCGGCCGCAGCTTCGGAATGATAATCGCCTCAAGATTATCGAGCGATTCGGGCGAAAGCTCGTCCCCGCGCTGGAACTGACCAAGGGCGACCTGAGTCTTGTCAATCGCCTCTTCCGTGCCGGACGTCAGGGATTCGAGGCCCATGCTCTCTTCGGTCTTCAGGCTTTCCAGAACCGATTCCTGGTCCTGCGCCCCCGCAGCGAGTCTCATAAACTCTTGCAATCTTTGCGTTCTGCTAAGCGTCATCATCAACCCCACGAGTCAAATTCGCCTTGCCAGTAAATGCGGCAGATATTCCAGCACGACTAAAGGTCGGCCTTTCATTGTCTTGAGGGCCGAAATCTACACCCAAAGGCGATTGCTTCAAAAACAATCGAACCCAAACGAGGGAATTGGGCAAAAGCTTGCCGTCTTGTCCTATGAGAGAAGATCGGGCCGTCGCGTGGCAACG
>CANBRQ010000201.1 GCA_947371955.1 Paracoccaceae bacterium
GGATCGGTCATCGTTGACTTGGCAGCGGAGCGTGGCGGCAACTGCGACCTGACGGTGCCGGACCAGAAGATCGTCAGCGACAATGGCGTGACCGTTGTGGGCTATACCGACTTTCCCAGCCGGATGGCGGCACAGGCCTCCACGCTTTATTCCACCAACATCCGCCACATGCTGACGGACCTGACGCCGAAGAAAGATGGCGTGATCGTCCACAACATGGAAGATGACGTGATCCGCGGGGCAACGGTCGCCCGCGACGGTGCCATCACTTGGCCGCCACCACCGCCGAAGATCGCGGCCATCGCGGCGCAGAAGCCGAAGGAAAAGGTCAAGGAACTGACCGCCGAAGAAAAGCGCGCCGCCGAAGTGGCCGCGTTCAAGGCGCAGACCCGCAATCAGGTGGGCTTGCTGGCGATCGGCGGGGGCCTGATGCTGCTGGCCGGGCTCTATGCGCCTGCGGCCTTCATGTCACACTTCATCGTCTTCGTGCTGTCGGTCTTCATCGGCTTCCAGGTCATCTGGAACGTCAGCCACTCGCTGCACACGCCTCTGATGGCGATCACCAACGCGATTTCCTCGATCATCATTCTGGGTGCCTTGATGCAGATCGGATCGGGATCATGGCTGGTGGTGGTGCTTGCATCGGCGTCGGTGTTCATGGCCGGGATCAACATTTTCGGCGGTTTCATGGTGACACGGCGGATGCTCGCCATGTTCCAGAAGTCGTAAGGGGAGAAGACACATGGGTTTCACGACATCGGCTTACGTCGTAGCCGCCGTCCTCTTCATCCTCTCGCTGGGTGGGCTTTCGGGGCAAGAGAGTGCCAAGCGTGCGGTCTGGTATGGCATCGCCGGCATGGCGCTGGCAGTGGTTGCCACGCTGATCGGCCAGCAGGCCTCTGGCACCTTCTTTACCGTCCTGTCGATCCTTCTGGTGGCGGCGGGCGGCATTGTTGGCGCCTACGCTGCCAAGCGCGTGCAGATGACCGAAATGCCGCAGCTTGTGGCAGCCATGCATTCGCTGGTCGGTCTCGCGGCGGTGTTCATCGGTTTCGACGGGGCGATCGAGGCCGCACGGGTTGCTGCGATGGACGGGACGGCGAAGGCCGCCTTGAAAGGCTTTGCCGCAATCCTGGCAGAGAAGGACGCGGTGGAGTTGACCATCCTGCGGGTCGAGACGTTCCTGGGCGTCTTCATCGGCGCTGTGACCTTCACCGGTTCGGTGATCGCTTACGGCAAGCTGGCCGGCAAGGTGGATGGCAAGGCCAAGAAACTGCCGGGCGGGCATCTGTTGAACGCTTCGGCGGCGGCGATCTCGCTGGTGCTGCTGGTGGTCTATATTATGACTGGCTCATCGCTGGCGTTGATCGGGATGACCTTGGCGGCCCTGTTCATCGGCTATCACCTGATCATGGGGATCGGCGGGGCGGATATGCCGGTCGTGGTCTCGATGCTGAACAGCTATTCCGGCTGGGCAGCCGCCGCGATCGGCTTTTCGTTGAGCAATGATCTGCTGATCGTGGTGGGTGCCTTGGTCGGTTCGTCAGGTGCGATCCTGTCCTACATCATGTGCAAGGCGATGAACCGGTCGTTCATCAGCGTGATCCTTGGCGGCTTCGGCGGCACGACGGGTCCTGCGATGGAGATCACCGGCGAGCAGGTCGCCATCGACACCGAAGGTGTTGCGGCGGCGCTGAACGATGCTGACAGTGTCATCATCATCCCGGGCTACGGCATGGCCGTGGCGCAGGCTCAGCAGGCGGTGTCGGAACTGACCCGCAAGCTGCGCGCCAAGGGCAAGAACGTGCGCTTTGCCATCCACCCGGTGGCGGGCCGTCTGCCCGGCCACATGAACGTGCTCCTGGCCGAAGCCAAGGTGCCCTACGACATCGTTCTGGAAATGGATGAGATCAACGACGACTTCCCGAATACCGATGTCGCGATCGTCATCGGTTCGAACGACATCGTGAACCCGGCAGCACAAGAGGACCCGAACTCGCCCATCGCCGGCATGCCAGTGCTGGAGTGCTGGAAGGCCAAGATGGTGATCGTGTCCAAGCGGGGCCAGGGCACGGGCTATTCGGGTATCGAGAACCCCTTGTTCTACAAGGAAAACACCCGGATGTTCTATGGCGACGCCAAGAAATCGCTGGACGCTCTGCTGCCGCTGATCGCTTGACACCAAGTAGGGTGGGGTTAAACCCCACCCTACCAGACACGGCCTGGGGTGGGGTTAAACCCCACCCTTTGTCATTTCCCAGTCGCACGCTGGCTCACGTCTTCCAGCAAGACCATCTGCCCCTCGCGCATCAACTCGCCCAAGGCGCCCCGCAAGGCGTCCAGTGCGGCCGAGGCCTTGGCGGCATCATAAGGCCGCGCCAGAACGGCCTCCACCGCAGCGCGGCGTGTGGTCTGCACCTCGCTCAACGCCGGGCGCATCTCGTCCTCGTGGCTGACCAGGGCCCTGATCAGCGCGCGCCGCTCGGCCCGGGGCAGGGTGATCGTGGGCCCGTCGCCCAGAACCGATTGCCGCAGCTTCCAGATCTGCAGTCCGGCCCCCAGCGCCAGCGCATTGCCCAGCAAGGACACCGCCAGCACCACCACCAGCGCCGTGCTCTTCCACCGGCTCATTGCAGCAACTCCCAGCCCGGCGCCTCACCCAGGGCAAGCGCCAGGATCGGGTCCCCCAGCACGCCCCCCATCACCTGATAGCCCAGCACCGCCAACGCCAGCCACAGCCCGCCGTAGCCCGCAAGCGCCACCGGCTGCGGCAGAATGACTGGCAGAAGCGGCGCCAGAAGCCCCGGCTCGGGCCGCGCGAGCCGCGTCAGAACGGCCCGTGTCAGGGCGGTTTCATCGCCCTCCACCATCAGCGCTGCACGCAGTCGTCCCAGATCCCCCTCGCCCTCAAGCCCGGCAAGAGGCGGCCCGTCGTCCAAGTCCGGGCCAAAGCGCGCCTCAAGGTCTTTCCGCTTGTCCACGTCGTTCCCCTTTCATTTCCGGTCCAGCCCGGCCTCTTCCCGCAACCGCGCCCTTGCCCGAACCAGAAGCTGCTCCACAGCCCCCGGACCCGTCCCCATCGCCGCGGCAATCTCTGCCGTTTCCATTTCGGCCACCACCTTCAACAGCAGCGCCTGCCTCTGGCGGTCGGGCATTTCCGCCACCACCCGCCGCACCTGCGCCAGATCCTGCCGCGCCGCCAAGGTCCGCAGGGCGTCGGGGCTTGGGTCCTCGACTTCGGGCATCGCACCGCCCATGCCGAAGAACCGCCGCACCCGGGCACGCCGGTTCCGGTCGATGCAATGGCGAAGCGCTATCCGGTAGGTCCATGTCGCCACACTCGCCTTGCCCGGATCATAGGACCTTGCCCCGGACCAGACCCGCAGGAACACCTCCTGCGCCGCATCCTCGGCGTCGGAGGTCTGATCCAGCACCCGCGCGCAATAGCTGCGCACGCCGCGCCCATAGAGCCCGATCAACTGCGCCAGAGCCTGACGGTCACCGCCACCCATGCGCTGCATCAGCGCCACAGCTTCGGCATCCTGCGCGGGCTGGGTCACCTCGGTCTCCTTTCAGCCAGCCTACAAGGCCTGCCGCCCCCGGCAAAGGTTAATGTTTGACCTCGACCGCGCGGCTGACCCCCGCACCATTCGCCCGCGTGCCCGACAGAGAGGAAATTATCTGCCCCGCCGAGGCTGTGGTGCTGCGGTCGCGCGTCGCGGTCCGGCCCTGCGCCCCGGTCGCGGTGGCATGGGCCTGACAGGACACCTGACCACCACTTTGCGCGCAACCGGCGCTGCGGACATAGCTGCCGCCGTTCCCTGTGGTCACCGTCACGCCACGGGCTTCGGCGGCCCCGGCCAAGCTTAGACTCAGCAGGGCGGTCAACGAAAGTCTTACAATCATCGCAATCTCCTGTTTTGCGCTTCTGCCCAGACTTACGCAGCCCGCGCCCAAGCCCTACGCAGTCCTTGCAACTTTTTTGCCAGCCTACGGAAGTATACAGTCAGGCCTCGACAAAGCCGTGCCATTGGCCTTTACCAAGTCCGTCCGACGCCTATCGTTTAAGGACAAGCCCGAGAGAGCCCATGACCCTGACCGACCATCCCCTGCGCTATGCCCTTGTGAACGAGCTGCACGCCCGGCCCTTCCCGGTGCTGACGGTGCCCTGTACGGCAGCCTTCGTGGCCCTGATGGAAGAGGACGGCGCCACCCGCAACCGCGCCGCTGACCGCGCCCATCTGCTGGCCTTGCTGGACCGCCACGGCTCCACCCATCCGCAGCCCGATGCCACGCACTACTCCGGTCCCATCGGTCGGTCGGAACTGAAATGGGAAAGCCATACCGAATTCGTCACCTACTCCGCCTTCACCCCCGGCGTCTCAGCCCGCCCCTTCGACCCCTTTGAGGCCGAGGTCTTCCCCGAGGCCTGGCGCGCCATGGCACCCGGGCGCTGCGCCACGTCGGTGCTGATAAGGGTCGAGATGCAGCCCGATACCGAGGCTGAGATGATGTCGCGGCTGGAAGACTGGTTCGTGGCCGAAAGCCTCGCCGTCGCCCGTGTGGTCGATGGTGCAGCCCTTGTGGCGGGCGACTTCCGCATCGACCAAGCGGGTCACATGCGCTTTGCGGTCTTCGTCAAACCCGGCACCGGCGCGCGGCGCGTCGGCCGCATCGTCCAGCGCATCTGCGAGATCGAAACCTATCGCGCCATGTCGATGCTGGGTCTGATCAAGGCCCGACAGTTGACAGCCCAGTTGAACATTCTGGACCCGCGCCTCTCGGCCCTTGTCACCGGTCTTGACACCGATGGCCGCCCGGCCGAGGCGGTGCTGCACGAGCTTTTGAACATTGCTTCCGAACTCGAAAGCCTCGCCGTGCAAAGCTCGTTCCGGTTCGGCGCCACCAATGCCTATGAGGCGATCGTGACACAGCGCATTGACGCCTTGCGTGAAGTCCGGGTGGAAGGTCGCCAAAGCTTTGGCGAGTTCATGATGCGCCGCTATGACCCGGCCATGCGCACGGTCAAATCCACGGAAGTCCGGCTCCGCTCCATGGCTGAACGCGCCCAACGTGCCGCCGAATTGCTGCGCACGCGGGTCGACGTGGAGCGGTCAGCGCAAAATCAGGAGCTCCTCGCTTCGATGGATCGCCGCGCCGATCTGGCGCTGCGTCTGCAACACACGGTCGAGGGTCTGTCGGTCGTGGCCATCAGCTACTACGCCGTCAGTCTGGCGTCTTATGTCGCGGCCCCCTTGGTCGAGGTCTGGGGCATCGAAAAGCCCGTTGCCATGGCCCTGCTGACCCCGCTTGTCATCCTCGGCGTCTGGCTCGCCATCCGCCGCATCAAACAGGCAATGCACTAGCCCCCCCCCCGGCGCCCCCTTCATTTGTTCATAAATATCCCACGGGGGTGCAGGGGGTGTTAAACCCCCTGCTTGTGTCAGCGTCCCCGAATGCGCGGATCCAAGGCATCGCGCAAGCCGTCGCCGATGTAGTTGACCGACAGCACGGTCAGCGAAATCGCCAGCCCCGGAATGATCACCCTGCTCGGATAAAGCTGCATGTAATCCACGCCGTCAAACAGCAGCCGCCCCCAGGTCGGGAAATCGGGCGGGAAGCCAAGGCCAAGGAAGCTCAAGACGCTTTCCGTGATGATCGCCCCGGCAATCCCCAGGGTCGCCGCCACCATAACGGGAGAAATCACGTTGGGCAGGATATGCCGGACGATCAGCCGCAGGTTTGGCGTTCCGATGGACCGCGCTGCCAGCACAAACTCGCGTTCCTTAAGCGCCAGCACCTGACCCCGCACGATCCGGGCCGAGGACATCCATGAGGTGATGCCGATGGCGAAGACGATCAGCAGGAAGGTCCCCGCCTCGGGTCCCACGACCTTGCGCACGCTGTCACCGAACAGCATCATCATGACCAGCAGCAAGGGCAGCAGCGGCAGGGCCAGAAACAGGTCGGTCAGCCGCATCAGCACGCCGTCCAGCCGCTTGAAATAGCCCGCCAGCACGCCGATCGTCGTGCCGAGGAACACAGAGATCAGCATAGCCACGGCCCCCACGGCCAGCGAGATCCGCCCGCCGTACAGCATCCGCGCCAGCATGTCGCGGGCCAGCTGGTCGGTGCCCATCGGATGCGCCCAGGTGGGTGGTTTGTTGCGGCCCAGCATCATCTTGGCGGCGTTGCTGTCCACGTAGGCCGGGTCCAGCGTCCACAGGAACGGCCCGATCAGGATCGCTGCAATCAGCAGGCACAGCAGGATCAGCCCGGCCATCGCCCCCTTGTGGGTCTTGAACTGATCCCAGATGTCGCGCGCCTGACTGCGCGGCGGTGCCAGTTTCTCGACCTTGGGCGGGGAGGCGGCTGCGGCATCAGTCATAGCGGATCCTCGGGTCAAGGATGCCGTACAGGATGTCGGCAATCAGGTTGAAAAGCACGATGAGCACGGCAAAGATGAAGGTCAGGGTCTGCACCATCGGCAGGTCATTGGCATGGATGGCGCCAATCAGCGCAGCGCCAATGCCGTTCACTTTGAAGACGTTCTCGGTGATGATAGCCCCACCGAAAATGCCCGGTATCCCCAGCGCAATCACCGTCACCACCGGGATCAGCGAGTTCCTTAGCACGTGTTTCAGCACGACCGTGCCTTCGCCCATGCCTTTGGCGCGGGCGGTGCGGACATAATCCTGGCCGAGGTTCTCCAGCATCGAAGACCTTGTATACCGGCTGATCTCGGCGGCGTTGAACAGCGCCAGCACCATGACGGGCAGGGCCATCTGCTTGACCTGCTTGATGAAACTCGCCCAGTCGGTCACCACCAGCGAGGTGTTGTAGATCGACGGGAACCATTTCAGCCAGATCGAGAAGATCACGATCAGCAGGACCCCGGTGAAGAAGGTCGGCACCGAATAGCCCAGCATGGCGATGAAGGTGCCCAATTGGTCAAACCATGAATACTGCTTGTAGGCCGAATAGATGCCGATCGGCACGGCGATCAGCACCCCCACCAGATAGGCGGTACCGATCACGGTCAGGGTCTGCGGCATCCGCTCGCCGATCGTGGTGAAGACCGGGCTGCGGGTCTGATAGGAAATGATGCGCTGCTGGCCTTCGACGATGTGGCTGCCAAACAGCATGTCGAACTGGTGCATCGGCTCGACCCAGAAGAACTGGCGCAGCCACAGAAGATAGCGCACCAGAACCGGCTGATCCGCGCCCATCGCGGCCATCATCTTCAGCTTCACTTCGGGTGGCACGGTCAGGGGAATGTCGGCCATCGGACTGCCGGGCGCCAGATCGACCAGAAGGAAGATCACCAGCGAAATCAACAGCAGCGTGGGGATCGCAAGCAACAGCCTGCGCAGGGTGTAGGTCAGCATCCGGTGCGGGCCTTGATCAGAGGGAGGCCCCCAGCGGAGGGCCTTCACGGAAGAGGGCGGGCCACTGGCCCGCCCTCGGATCTTGCGTCAGATCACTTCGTGCGGGTCCAGTCCTGGGTGTTCCACAGTTCGGAATCCCAGACGTTCAGCACCACACCGCCAAGGGTGTTCGAGGCCGCCGACAGACGACCACGGTCAACCAGCGGCACGGTGGCATAGTTGGTCTTGGTGAT
>CANBRQ010000202.1 GCA_947371955.1 Paracoccaceae bacterium
AAGACGCCGAGGCCGCCGCAAAGGCCGCCACCAGCATCTTGCCCTCCAGCCCGATGTCAAACACCCCGGACCGCTCGGAATACAGCCCGGCCAGACAGGCGAACAGCAGGGGCGTCGCCAGCCGGATCGTCGAGTCCAGAATTTGCAGGAAACTGGAAAGATCCATCACTTGCCCCCCCGCTTGGCAAACAGCTTCTCAAGCGGCTTTTGCACCATATACGGCAGCGCCCCGGTGAACAGGATCACCAAGGCCTGCAACACGGTAATCACCTCACGCGGAATGGTCGTCCCCATCGCAAGCTGGCTGCCGCCCTCATACAGAAAGCCAAACAATATCGAGGCCACCACGATCCCGAACGGATGGTTCCGCCCCATCAAGGCCACCGCAATCCCGATGAACCCCGCCCCCTCGACCGAGTTCAACACCAGCCGATGCGCGCCACCCTGCACCGCATTGACCGCCATCAGGCCCGAGATGCCACCGGACAAAAGCAATGCATAAATCGTAATCCGCACCGGGTCGATCCCGGCATACAAGGCCGCCTTCTCCTGCTTGCCAAAAGCCCGCAAGGCATAACCCAGCCGCGTGTGCCACATCAGCGCCCAGACCCCCACGGCCAAAGCCACCGCGATCAGGAAAGAGATGTTCGCCGGGTTCTTGTTGGAAAACGGGATCCCCACCAGCCCCAGAATATCCCCCAGCTTCGGCAGGTTCACCACCTTGTCAAACCGGGCCGAAGCCGGGTCCATGCTGCCCAAGGGCCGCAGCATGTTGACCAACACGTAATTCATCAGCGCATAGGCGATGAAGTTGAACATCATCGTCGTGATGACGATATGGCTGCCCCGCTTGGCCTGCAGCCAGGCCGGCAAAAACCCCCAGGCCGCGCCAAACGCCGCCCCCGCGACAATCGAGCCCAGCAGCGCCAGCGACCAGTGCGGCCACGGCACCATCAGGCAGGCCAAGGTCACGCCAAGACCCCCTAAAGTCGCCTGCCCCTCCCCCCCGATGTTGAACAGCGAGGCTTGAAAGGCAATCGACACCGCCAGCCCGGTGAAGATGAAGTTGGTGGCGTAAAACAGCGTATAGCCCAGCCCGTTGGTCGACCCGAACGACCCCTCCAGCATGATCCAGATTGCCTGCAGCGGGCTTTGCCCGATGGCCGCGATCAGAATGCCGCAGAAGACAAAGGCGATCACCAGACAGATCAGCGGCACCAGCACCACATCGGCCCAACGCGGAAGTTTGGTCATCTTTAGGCGCCCTTGCTTTCGGTCATCCCGGCCATCAGCAGGCCCAACTCGCGCTCGTTCGTCGTCTCGGGGTCACGCTCGCCCATGATCTTGCCGTCGAACATCACAAGAATCCGGTCCGACAGGCTCATGATCTCATCCAGTTCCACAGACACCAGCAACACAGCCTTGCCCGCATCCCGCAACGCCACGATCTGCTTGTGAATGAACTCGATGGCGCCAATATCCACGCCCCGTGTCGGTTGCCCCACCAGCAGCAGATCCGGATTGCGCTCAATCTCCCGCGCCACGACGATCTTCTGCTGATTGCCGCCCGAGAAACTTTTGGCAGCCAAAGTCAGAATAGGCGGCCGCACATCAAAGGTCGCCATTTTCTTCACGGTGTCGGCCTTCAGCGCGGCGTTGTCCATGAACAGCCAGTTCTGCTGATACTCCGGCGCGTTGTGATAGCCGAAGCCCACATTCTCCCAGGCGGTAAAATCCATGATCAGCCCAAGCGTCTGCCGATCCTCCGGCACATGCGCAATCCCCGCCGCCCTGCGGCTTTGCCCATTGGCCTTGTGCCCCTTCAAAGGCAGCTCGACCCCGTTCATCGTGATTCGGCCACTGGCCGCAGCAATCCCGCCCAAAGCCTCCAGCAGTTGCGACTGGCCATTCCCGGCCACGCCCGCAATCCCCAGAATCTCGCCAGCCCGGATGGCAAAGCTGACGCCCTTGAGCCGGTCCACCCCTTCGGTCCGCACCGTCAGGTTTTCCACCTTCAGCACCTCACGGCCCGGAGTGGCGGGCCGTTTCTCCACCTCCAGCAGAACCTTCCGTCCCACCATCAGTTCCGCCAAAGCTTCCGGAGACGTCTCAGAGGTCCGAACCGTATCCACCATCGTCCCGCGCCGCATGACACTGACGTTGTCGGTCGTCTCCATGATCTCGCGCAGCTTGTGGGTGATCAGGATGATCGTGCGGCCCTTCTCCTTCAGCCCGGCAAGAATCCGGAACAGATGGTCCGCCTCCTCGGGCGTCAGCACCCCGGTCGGCTCGTCCAGAATCAAAATCTCCGCCTGCCGATACAGCGCCTTCAAAATCTCCACCCGCTGCTGGTGGCCGACCGACAGGTCTTCGATCACCGCATCGGGATGCACGTCCAGATCATATTCCTTGCTCAACGCCTCAAGCTCGGCACGCGCGCGCACCAGCGAGGATTGCAGCAAGGCGCCGTCTTCCGCGCCGAGAATCACATTCTCCAGCACCGTGAAATTCTGCACCAGCTTGAAATGCTGGAAGACCATGCCGATACCGGCGCGGATGGCGCTCTGGCTGTCGGGGATTGCGGTGGGCTGGCCGTTGATGATGATCTCGCCGGCGTCGGCTTTGTAGAAACCATACAGGATGGACATCAGCGTGGACTTGCCAGCGCCGTTTTCCCCGATGATCCCGTGAATGGTCCCCCGAGGGACAGCGATGTTGATGTCGCGGTTGGCCTGCACCGGACCGAAGGACTTGGAAATGCCCCGAAGTTCAATCGCATAGGGGGCGGCAGTTGCCTGCCGCCCCCCCAAAGCCTGTGCGGCCATTAGAACGTGCCCGCCGGGCAGGTGTTGTCGGACATGTAGTCGTGCACCTTCAGGTCGCCCGACTTGATCTTGTCGGCGGCAGCGGTCACGGCGGCAGACATGTCTGCAGTCACCAGCTTGGCGTTGTTGTCGTCCATCGCCACGTCCACGCCACCGGCCTTCAGGTCCATGACATTGACGCCTGGCTTCAGATCAGCGCCCTCTTTGAAGGCCTCATACACCGCGTTGTCGACGCGCTTGACCATCGAGGTCAGAACCTGACCCGGGTGCATGTAGTTCTGGTTGCTGTCCACGCCGATCGACAGGATGTTCATGTCGGCCGCAGCCTGCAGAACGCCCACGCCCGTACCGCCAGCGGCGGCATAGATCACGTCAGCGCCTTGGCTCTGCTGCGACTTGGCGATTTCAGCGCCCTTGACCGGGTTGTTCCACGCCGACGGATCGGTGCCGGTCATGTTCAGGATGACTTTCGCATCCGGCTTGACCGACTTCACACCCTGCGCATAGCCGCAGCCAAAGCGGCGGATCAGCGGAATGTCCATGCCGCCGATGAAGCCCACGGTATTGGTCTTGGACGCCATGCCAGCCATCACGCCAGCAAGGTAGGAGCCCTGCTCTTCGGTGAAGACCACCGATTTCACGTTGGGCTGATCCACGACCATGTCGATGATCGCGAACTTGGTGTCCGGATAGTCCGGAGCCACGGTGTTCAGCACGTCACCGAACGCAAACCCGGTCATGACGATCGGGTTGGCGCCAGCTTCCGCCAACTGCCGCAAAGCCTGCTCGCGCTGGGCTTCGTTCTGCATTTCCAGTTCTTTATAGGTGCCGCCGGTTTCCTTGGCCCACTTTTCCGCGCCATTGAAGGCCGCTTCGTTGAAGCTCTTGTCGTTCTTGCCGCCAAGGTCATAGATGATGGCAGGCTCTGCCAGCGCGGCCACAGCGCTCAGCGCCAAAGCGGCCGAGGCCCCCAGCAGGTGTTTCATCAGGCTCATGTCAGTCTCCCGGTTGTCAAATACGTACACCCTGTCCATGGCCAGACATCGAGGAGACTCAACGCAGGCCAATCGCGGGCAGTCGTGGGTGATTTAGGTCGTATGGGCTGCGGGCGGTCAACAGGAATCTGCGGCCTGACACTTTCAGTTTTGATCATTTGATCAAGCCTTGAGCCGTGGCCCTCACCCAAAATCTTTCGCCGAAAAATTCTGGGTCCCCCCGCCCGCTAAATCGCCCGCCCCATCAGGATCGCATCCACCACCAGACCGGCACCCCGGTAATAGCCCTTGCGGCGGCCCATCTGCCGGAAACCGGCGGCAGCATAGACGGACCGCGCGGCGGGATTGTTCTCCGCCACCTCCAGAAAGGCGCTCTCCGCCCCCCGCGCCTTGGCCTCGACCAGAAAAGCCTCGACCAGCGCGCGCCCGATGCCCTGACGGCGGGCGGCAGGACCGACGGCGATGGTCAGAAGTTCGGCCTCTCCGGCCACCACCTTGCCCAAAAGAAACCCCGTCTCGCGGAGCAGGGCGAAGTTGAACGGGCTGGCAAGGGTGGCCGCAATCTCGGCCTCCGACCACGGCGCGGGCAAGGTGAAGCTGGCGGCATGCAGCCGGGCCATATCCGCAGGCGTCACGGCAAGATCACCGGCGGCGGGTCTGACGGCGGGGCAGCATCGGCGGCGCGCAGGTAGAACGGGGCAGGGCGCGGCTGCGGCGTCTGTGCTTTCCCGCGACCGGCCCGGCAAAGGGCCGTCACAAAGGCCGCAATGTCCATATCCGCCAGCCGCCGTGTGCCCGGCGGCACATCATCGACAATCTCGGGCACCTGTCCGGGAAGCTTCAGATAGACCTGCCCTCGCGGAGCCGGGATCGCCACGGCCGCGTCCTCGCCCAGCACCTCAAACCCCGTCACGCCCACCGCCGGCACACTTAACCCCATCGCCAAGCCCCGAGCCAAGGCGACAGCGATCCGGATGCCGGTGAAGTTGCCGGGCCCCGTGCCCACCACGACCAACCCGATATCGGCCCAACCCACCTGTGCCGCCGCCAGAAGGCCTTCCAGCATCGGCACCAGACGTTCCGCCTGGCCCTTGTCCATCACCTCGACCACCGTGTCCGAGCGGTCCCCAGACAGCAAAGCGGCGGCACAATGTGCCGCCGATGTGTCGAATGCCAGAACGATGGGATCAGGCGGCAACCGGGCGCACCTCGGTCACTTCCGGGATATAATGGCGCAACAGGTTCTCGATCCCCATCTTCAGCGTCAGCGTGGACGAGGGGCAACCGGCGCAAGCGCCCTTCATATGCAGGTACACAACGCCACGGTCAAAGCCGTGGAAGGTGATATCGCCACCATCCTGCGCCACGGCCGGACGGACCCGAGTGTCCAGCAATTCCTTGATCTGGTTGATGATCTCGCCATCAGGCCCATCGGTCGCCACATGTGCTGCAGCCTGCTCGCCCTCGATCACCGGTGCACCGGACTGGAAATGCTCCATGATGGCCCCCAGAATGGCCGGCTTGATGTGCTGCCAGTCGATGCCCTCGGCCTTGGTCACGGTGATAAAGTCGAGGCCCATGAAAACCCCGGTCACCCCATTCACCGCAAAGATCCGCCGCGCCAAAGGCGACTTGGTCGCGGCCTCGGCATTGGGGAAATCGGCCGTTCCCACGTCCAGCACATCACGGCCGGGCAGAAACTTCAGCGTGGCGGGGTTCGGCGTGGATTCGGTCTGGATGAACATGGGGTAACTCCTGACTGTTCCTGTCGGATATGCGCCTTGAGGCGGATGAAGTCAAGATTGGCCGCGTCAAGCTTGGAACGATTCCAAACTCTGCCTCAGCCTTCGAAATAGCCGTACATCTGTTCCAGCGCGGTCAAAGGCGCCGGCTGCGGCACCACCTTGGCCAGTTTTTCGGCCTCCGCGATGAAATAGGATAGGCCGGGAACGTCAACCACGGCGGATTTGCGATGCTTCAGGTCAGACATGATATTTCCTTTCGTCCTTCCTCCCGCAGACCTTATGCGCCCCATGCTGCACCGCAGAAAGAGCCGATGCGGCAAAGGGGCCATTCGGTCAGCGCATGACCCCGTCCCCGGTTACTCGACGCCCCGCGCCTCAATTGCGGCAAACAGATCGACACGGTTGCCGTCCGGGTCGCGCAAAAACGCATAGCGTTGGCCCCAGAACGTGTCCCAAGGCGCCTTGGACCCCGGAAAGCCCGCCGCCTCTACCCGTGCATAGACCTCATCCAGTTCTGCGGCCGAGTCGCAGCGGCAGGCAAAGGTCACCCGCTGGCCCATCGGCGTGATCCAGTCCGGATAATGCTGCCGCATCATCGCTTCGGTCAGAAAGCCCAAAGTTGCGCCCCCCGGGGTTGCGATTTGAACTTGCGGCTCATTGGCGTCATAATCGGGCGCAGCAAGGCCAAGCGTGCGGTAAAACCGCAGGGCGGCCTCCATGTCGGCAGTCACGATGTCGATGGTATGTGGGATAACGGGCATGTCGGGTCTCCAGCTTTGCCACTTACGAAACGGTAGCGTTGCGTAAAGTCATGTCAAGGACCGGACGCCCCAGAAGTGACCTGGCCCAAGCCTCCATTCTGGCTGCAGCCTTCGATCTGCTGGTCGAACGCGGCTATGATGCGCTCACGATCGAGGCCGTGGCCCTGCGGGCCGGTGTCGGCAAGACAACGATCTACCGCCGCTGGCAAGCCAAGGCCGACCTCGCCGTCGACGCCTTCTTTCACGCCACCGAGGAAGAGTTGCGCCTGCCGCAAACCGTCTCGGCGCGCGAGGATTTCGCGACACAGATCACGGGACTTGCTGCGCTGCTGTCCGGCCCGCGCGGCGCGGTGCTGGCCACCATGCTGGGCGGGGCGCGGGGCGATCCGGTTCTGTCCGAGGCGCTTGGCACCCGCTGGCTGGCCCCCCGCCGCCTCTGGGGCCTGGCCCGCATGACCCGCGCCGAGGCAGAAGGTCAATTGCGCCCCGAGGTCAAGGTGCCCGCAGCCCTCGCCCTGCTCTACGGCCCGCTCTACATGCCGCTGCTCTTCGGCCAACCTGTGCCCACGCCGCAGGCCTTGCAGGACATCCTCGGCCTCTCGCTGTCAGCGATCTTTCTGCCGTGACGGGGTATCAGGCGCAAAACAGTTGACAAAAGATTAACATGAGCGGTGATAGTTCAATTAAAACAAATGCTTGATGATGATTGCACGCGTGCAATCTCAAGTAATACTCTCCAGCCGTTCCTTGCTCATATCCCCCGGCACGATCGTGATCGGCACCGGCAGACTGCCCGAGCTGCGAGTCAAAGCCGTGACCAAAGGTCCCGGCCCGGATTTCTCGTGGCTCGCCCCCAGAACCAGAACCCCCACCTCCGGATCCTCGCGCACCTGCGCCAGGATCTCGGTCTCGGGATCGCCCTCGCGGATCACCAGCTCCGGGTTGATGCCTTGCCGGTCGCGCATCCATTTGGCGAAGACCTCGAAATGCGCCTCGATCCGCTCGCGCGCCTCGGCCCGCATCAGATCCGCGACACCCATGAAATGCTGGAACTCGTCCGGAGAGATGATCGACAGGATCTGCACCCCACCCCCGGTATGCGCGGCCCGAAGTGCCGCAAACCGCATCGCATTCAGACACTCCCGCGAGTCATCCAGCACCACCAGAAACTTGCGCATGATTGATCTCCTTCCCGGCCCTTATCGCCCGAGGCGGGACCTGATGACAAGCCTCACCCCGCTGTCCTTCATCCTGGTCCAAATATCCCGGGGGTGCGGGGGCTGGCCCCCG
>CANBRQ010000203.1 GCA_947371955.1 Paracoccaceae bacterium
CGCCCGTGCTGCGGCACAAGACGGCACCGCAAGCTGGGCACTGTTTCACCCTTCCGGTGGCATGGCACCGGACAGACCCCGCAACCCCGCCAGCGCCCGCCGCTCATTCTGCGGGCTGACGCCAAAGGCCTGCGCATAGTGCCGCGCCATCGGGCCAGAGCGGGGATAACCGACCGAGGCGGCAATTTCGGACAGGCTGTCGTCGGAATAAAGCACCCTCTGCCGGGCCTTGGCCAAGCGGACCAGCCGGTAATAGCGCAGCGGGCTTTGGCCGGTTTCCCGCTTGAACAGGCGTTCGAAGTTGCGTTCCGACATTTCGACGGCGTCGGCCACATCGGGGATGCGCAAAGGGTCCTCGATATGGGCATCGAACAGGCGGATCGCCTCGCGGATGGGCGTGGGCAGGGCATCGGCGGTGCCGCCGGCACGCTGGACGGGGACCTTTTGGCGGGCATCTTCGTCCCGCACAAAGGGGTGCTGGAACCAGCAGGCCACTTCGGTCATCGTGTCGCGGCCCAGACGCTCTTCGATCAGGCGCAGCATCAGGTCGAAGACCGCCCCTGCGCCCGAGGCCGTGATGCGGCGACGGTCGCGGACGATGACGGTCTCTTCGGGCTCGATCTGGGGAAATTCGGCTTTGAAGGCGGTCTCGTAACACCAATGCACCGAACAACGGTGGCCTTCCATCAGACCCGCCCGCACCAAGGGGAAGATGCCGCCGGAAAACGCACCAATCGTCACGCCCGCGCGGTCCAGCCGGCGCAGCACGGCGGGGGAATGGCGAGGGTCGGCATAGCTGCCAGTCGGCGGCGACAGAAGGTAAAGCTGGTCCAGCCCCTGCGCCTGATCCAGAACCTCATCCGGGGTAAAGCGCACCTCGGCCGAGGATCGTACCGGGTCAGCACTTTCCCCCAGCAACACCCAGGCGAAGGCCCGGGTGCCGGTGATCTCATTGGCCGCTCGCAAAGGTTCGATGGCCGAGGTCAGACAGGCCATCGGAAAGCCGGGGAACATCAGGAACCCCAGTTTCAGCGGCTTGAGGGCCATTATGCGTCAGGCCAGACGCCCGGGCTGGTGGGCGCGCCGTCGTCATATTTCGCCAGCCATTCCACCATCGCAGGCTGATTGCGCCAGAAGCCCTTGTAGGCCGCAATGTCGGGGTGGATGTCGCGGATCACCCGGTGCAGGCGGCGGCCCCATTTCGGCACGGTCACCAGTTCCTCGAACTTGCCCAGATAGGCGCGGATCGAGAAGGCGATGGCGTTGGACCGTGGCAGCCGGAACAGCGCCTGCAACTCCACACGCAAGTGCTGCTTGTGGCCAAGGTTCTCCTGCGTCAGGCTCGTCTTGGTCGGCCCCCATTTCGGATAGGTCTCGGGCGCGGTATCCAGAAGCGGGTTCACCGTCATCGTCCAGTTGAACCGCCGGACCGGAGAGCCCTGCTGCAGCTTCAAGAGGAACTTCAGCGCCCGGTCGAAGACCATCTTCTCATGCGCCAAGGGGACAGGGGCATGCCATTCCATGAAGTTCATGCCGACGTCGAAGTCCAACGACCAGTCCGCCTGCGTCGTGATCATCCCTGCGTCCATCCAAAGCGAGCCATCCCGTTCATCCTGCAAGGAAAAGTCGCCCTGCGTCTGGCGGGTGATGTATTCCATTGGACCATAGGGAAGGGTCGACTCGTCAAGGAAGGTGAACTTCTGGTCGATGCCAAGCGGGCGGTTGATCCAGTGCCACTGGTTGCCGTTCTTGGTCAGCGAAAACCACTGCGGATACTCCCGCGCGTTGCTTTCCATGATCAGTTCCAGCAGGTCCCAGCCCGCAAGGGTCATATGCGGCAGGCTTTGGCAGCGAAGGGGATCCTCGGCCAGCACCTTGGCGCGGTCGATCATCTCGGCGACGTAGTGTTCATCCACATCAAAGGTATGCTCGAAGACCGATCCGGGCCGGGTCGAGACATGCGGCTCCATGTTGACCGAATACATGTATTCGTCACGGTCAAACGGGAAAGGAAAGCGTCTGATCGCGGCCGGAGAGTTTTTGAAGGTGAAGTCATCGCGGAACGTCTCGTCCTTGAAGAAATCGCCACGGGCGGGTTTGAAATCCAGGCTCATCTGGTCCTCTTATCGGTCAAGGACGAGGGTCTTGCCCTCGAACCGGGAAACACAGGGCATGATCTTGGCGCCCTCGGCTTGTTCGGCTGGCGAGAGCCAGACGTCGCGGTGCAGCAGAGTGCCGTCACAACGGATGACATTGGTCTCACACTGGCCACAGGCACCGCCCCGGCAGAGGTAAGGCGCATCGACACCCGCCGCCTCCATCGCCTCCAGCAGGGATTGATGGGTGCCGACGGTGACGGTCTTGCCCGACCGCGCCAGTTGGGCCGAGAAGACAAGGCCGGTGCCGGGGGCGAGGAACTCTTCAAAATGCACGGATTGCGCCGGCCAACCGGCAGCGGCAGCGGTCTTGCGCACCCAGTTCAGCATGCCTTTCGGGCCGCATACATAAAGATGCGTGCCGATTGGCTGGCGGGTCAGCACCTCTGCCAGTGGTACCACTTGCCCTTCGTCGTCATAGTACAGGTTCACGCGGTCGCCGTGGGCTGACTTGAGGCCCGTGGCATAGGCCGCCACATCGCGGTTCCGCGTGGCATAATGCAGCTCGAACCGCCCGCCGAAATGGCCCAACTGCTTGATCTGGCTCAGGAACGGCGTGATGCCGATGCCGCCCGCGATCATCAGGTGCTTCTTGGCCCGTGTATCCAGCGCGAAGAAGTTCAGTGGATGGCTGATCGTCAGGCGCATCCCCGGCGTTACATGGCTGTGCATAAACACCGACCCGCCCCGCCCCGCATCATCCCGCCGCACGCTGATCTCGTAGCCTGAGGTGTCCGCTGGGTCGGACATCAGCGAATAGGGGTTCAGGCGGCGGACCCCATGGTCATCCATCTCCACCACAATATGGCTGCCACCCGAGAAGGCGGGCAAGGCCGCCCCATCGCGGCTGACAAAGCGGAAGCGCTTGATCAGGGCATTGACCTCAACCACCTCGGCCACGGTCACCTCAAGCTTGGCACCACCGCTCATTTGAACTTCTCCACGGCTGCGGGCACAAGGCCGGGGTCTTCGGCGTCGATGTTCACCCCCTGAAACGCCGCGATGCGGCGCGAATAGTGGTCGCGCACGAACAGGTTCAGGCCGCAATGGCTGCACTTGAAAGGGTCGGTCGCGACATTCTCGGTGATGCCCTTGCAATGCACGCATTGCACCCGCCGCACCGTAGACCCGCGATGCTCCTTCTGGATCGCGGCGAAGGGCAGACCGGTCATCATGATCTCGCGCTCGGCCTGGCCGATCAGGCCTTCGGTGCCAGCCAAGTAGAACTGCGTACCCATATGCGCCTCGGCCACGACCTTGGCCATGCGCGGCAGCATGGCGGGAATGGTGGGCGCACAGTAGGCTTGCGCGGCACCAAAGGCCAAAACGGCGGCCCATTGGTCGGTGCCGTTCGGGCCGGGCGTGTAGAGGATATGGGTCCGGGCCAGCATCAAAGCGCGGTCCGGCACCTTCGCCAGAAGGTGGGCCACAGCCTCTGCCCCTTCGCCATCGGCGATGATGACATGGGCGGTTCCGGGGCGCGGCTCAAGCTCGGCATAGACCGGGCGGGTCTTGATCGAGGGGGGGAAGTTCGTCTTGCTCATGATGTGCCTGACTTCACGTCTTTCATACTGGCCCAAATATCCCCGCCGGAGGCTCCGGTCCGCGCGACGGCGCTTCCGGCGGGAAACAAGGCGATTGCGTCAGCCCTGAGCGGACCGGCGCTTCTTCTCGATGTCATAGAAGGGCAGCGCATGGGTCGTGGCCTTGATGGCCCCATGCGTGCCGCAATTCACCACCAGCTCGGTGCCGGTGTTGGCGCAATCGACCGGAAGACGAGCGATGGCGACCGTATGGTTGTTCAGATTGGAATGCATGGCCTGTGTGACCAGACCGACCTGCTTGCCGTCGCGCATCACGGGCGCACCGTTGCCGGGGGCATTGTCGCCCTCCAGCTTCAGGCCCCAGATCTTGAAGCGCTCGCGGCCCTTCAGCCGGTAATGCTCTTCAGCACCCCGGAAGCCGACCTTGCCGGGCGAGACGGTGAAATCGAGCCCAAGTTCCCACAGCGTGTCGCCGGGGCCTTCGTTCTCGAACGGGTACATTTCCGAATTATCGAAGGGGAAGAACAGCAGGTAGCTTTCGGTCCGCAGCAAATCCAGCGTGGTGAAACGGCAGGGGATGATGCCCATGGCTGCACCCTCCTCAAGAATGCGGTCCCAGATCATCACGGCATCCTGACCGCGGCAGAAAATCTCATAGCCACGCTCACCCGTATACCCGGTGCGGCTGAGCGTGATCGGCTTGCCGAACAGGCTGGCGCCCATGTGGCTGAAATAGGGAAGCTGGCGGACGCCGGGAATGTACTTTTCCAGATAGTCCACCGCGAGCGGGCCCTGCAGTGACAGGTCATGCAGCTGGTCGTCAAACCGGATCGATACATCACGGCCCGTCGCGGCCATCGTCAGTTGCTCATGCCCCTGACCCGAGCCGTGGACGACGGTGAAGGTATCCGGCCCGAAGCGGTAGATCACGCAGTCATCCACGAACTTGCCTGCGTCGTTCAGCATGCAGGCATAGACCGCCTTGCCCGGCATCAGCTTTTCCATGTTCCGCGTGGTGGCGCGTTCGATGATGTGGCTCGCGGCCGGTCCGGTGATATGAACCTTCTTCAGACCCGAAACATCCATCAGCCCCGCCTTGGTGCGGATCGCCTCATATTCGGCATTCGGATCACCCGCATAGGACCATGCGGTGCCCATGCCCGACCAGTCTTCAAGGTTGGACCCCAGTGCGCGGTGGCGGTCGATCAAAGCCGAGAATCGCCAGGAATTCGTCATAGATACCTCCCGTTTTTGGTAAGTTGGCGGAACTTTGTAGGGCGATCGGCCAAAAAGCAATACTCAAGTGCAACATATTTTCTTGTCAGCAAACAAGAGCACCGTGCGGGTGAAAAAAAGGGCGCCCCGCAGGACGCCCCTTTCATCTGTCTTGGGATATGCACCTCAGGCCGGCGGGGTGGCCAGAACGAAGAACCAGTTGGCCCAGACCACCACGATCGCCCCGGCGAGCAGCGCAAGATAGGGTAGGAAACCTGCTTTGCGCTCGCCCATCTCGCCGTCTTTCAGGCCCAGTTCCGCCATCGCTTGTGCCGGGAACTTGCCACCGTCCTGATACCAGTGCCGGTAGGCGAAGACCGGAATGATGAAGGCGGCAAACACCAGACCAGCCCAAAGTGCGGGCGGCGCATCGGCCTTGGCACCGACACCGGCGGTTTGCCAGACCTTGGCTCCTGCCCCAAGGAACAGGGCGTTGACGAAAGCCAGCAGCGTGTTCAGCGCGATCAGCAGCACAGGGGCTTTCCACGGGCGGTCGATATTGCCCGAGTCGATGCGGTGGATCCAGCCCGCATTCAGGTTCAGGAAGTTGAAGACGATGTAGCCGACGTTGGAAATCGCCAGCACGTAGAAGTATCCGCCCGCATCCGAGGCCAAGGCCAGAAGGAACAGGTTGAAGCAGAAGTCCGTCCACATCGCCCCGGTCGGAGCGCCGTTCTTGTTCACATGGCTCAGATACTTCGGCAGCCAACCGTCCTTTGAACCTTGGTAAAGTGTCCGCGAAGACCCGGCCATTGCGGTCATGATGGCCACGAACAGGCCAAGGATCATCAGAATGACGAAGATCTGCGTGACGACAGAACCGCCGCCGATCATGTTGCCCAGGGCCTCGCCCACGCCCGTGCCGCTGACGATGCCCGTCGACAGCATGCCCGATTGACCGAGCACGCCCTGGAAGGCGTAAGGGATCAGGAAGTAGAAGACGCAGCACAGAAGACCGGCGAAGAAGATCGCCTTGAACGTGTCGGTCTTGGGGTTCTTCAGTTCCGAGGTGTAGCAGACCGCCGTCTCGAACCCATAGGTCGACCATGCGGCGATATACATGCCAGCCAGAAACAGCGTCCAGCCGTTCAGGTCCCACGCGCCATCGACACCCGAATAAGGGGCTGTGGGCGGCAGCAGGCCCGTCACATTGGCATGGTCAATCGCCCCGGTGAAGATCGGCACAAGCCCGACCAGCAGCAGGGGCACCAGAACGATGATCGCCATCCACTTCTGCGCCGAAGCGGTCGAGGCGATGCCGCGGTGCTGGATCGCGAAGATGATCAGCATCAACGCCGCACCGACCATGAACGTCGTGTTGAAATGCAGGGCCCCAAGGCCCGGAATATTCAGCGCAAACGGTTCCCATGTCTGGAACCACGGGGTCAGGGCCGCCACGCCATCCGTGGCCGTCTTGCCCGCATTTGCGGCAACCCATGCGACAACGGCGGGGCTGTCGGCAGCGGGAATCGGGAACAGCGCATTCTTGATGTAACCGGCCGCGATCACGCAACCCAGCGACAGAACCGGGCTCCATGCGAACCAGTTGCACCAGACCGACAAGGGTGCCACCAGCTTGGAATACCGCAGCCATGCCATGGCCCCGTAGACCGAGGCCCCGCCCGACTTGCTGCCAAACATCCCGGCCATCTCGGCATAGGTGAAGCTTTGCAGGAAACCCATGATCATCGAGATGATCCAGACAAGGAAGGCCAACTTCCCTGCCACACCGGCGATCCCGCCGATCGAGAACAACACCAGCGGCGGAACACCCGCCGCAACCCAGAACGCACCCTTCCAGTCCAGCGCGCGGACAAGCTGGCCTTGACCAGTGCCGCCCGCACTCGATTCCATCGTCATATTTATCCCTCTCCCGTCCTGTTTTTGCTCGACCCTTGGCCGCAGGATGGCCTGGGGTCATTCGCACCGGGCTTCGGCCCAGATGAGGTGACAAAATCATGAAGCCGAATGTAACGCTACAAAATTTTAACAGCCGGAATATTTGTTTACCAGTTGCTGCGGATGCAGCCTGAATTTCTCGCATTTGCCATGAAAAAGGCCCGGCGCATGGTCATGCCCCGGGCCTTCAGAACACCAACCTGGATCAGTTCTTAAGATAGCTTTCGATCGAGTCTTCCAGCGCGTCTTTCCACGGCGTGTGGTGGACAGGCGCCATGGTGCCGGTGATCACGGACTTGTAGGCGTGGTTGCGGAACTCCATGATCCCGGCCTTCTTGTGGTCCTTCCACTCGAAGAAGGCCTCGCAGGCGCCGTCGACGTCGAAGGCGGGATAGTCGGTTTCGGCGATCAGTTCCTTCACATAGTCGCCCTGGTAGTGGATGGCGTCATGCGCATCCTGCCCGGCATCCTCACGCGCCACGCGGTCGGCCACATCGGCCAGAAGGACGGCCTTGTCCGTCGGCACGGCAATCTTGCCGAGGATGACATCGCGCACCCACCAGGCCTGCGCGTCGAACATGTTGAAGGTGAACCACTGGTCCTGCATGCCAAGGTAGAAGAGCTTGGTGTTGTTCACCCAGACGACACCCTTGTAGAG
>CANBRQ010000204.1 GCA_947371955.1 Paracoccaceae bacterium
TTCCAACCGTTGCCGTCCATGTAGCCGCCACTGTTGCGTTAACCCCGGCCCCTCCTGCGACGGTGAAGCTATCCCCGCCACTCAGGTCCGAGATCGTGTCCGTACCGGACGCCACCGTAAATGTGTCGTTGCCAGCCCCGCCCGTCAGGGTATCGTTACCTAGCCCGCCAATGAGGGTATCGTTTCCGGCCCCGCCGACGAGGGTGTCGGAAAAGGATGATCCCGTGAGAGTGGTGGCTACTCCCGTGTTGGTAATAGTGAAACCTGCGGCACCGCCGGTGATCCCGCTCATATCAACGGCAAAGCCAGCCGTAGTCAGGGTGGCGGTTCCGGCATTCGTGGTTGTAACAGGCGCAATCCATGCGGCTGAGATTCTGGCTTGGGCTGTAGCTCCATTGGCGACGTTCAAGGCATCGGACCCGCTGAGGTCCATCACGGTGTCGGTCCCGCTATCTACGACGAACGTGTCATTGCCAGCGCCACCAGTGACAGTGTCATTCCCAGCGCCGCCGACAAGCACATCGTTGCCGTCTCCACCAAACAGCGCATTTGCCGCCGAGTTCCCGGTAATGACATTGTCGAGGCTGTTCCCGGTCCCGGTGATCGAGTCGCTGCCGGTGAGGGTCAGGTTTTCGAGATTTAGGCCAAGAGTGTAAGCGATTGGGGAAAGGACAGTATCGGTGCCTTCGTTGGAAAGCTCGGTGACGATGTCGCTGCCAGCGTCCACGACATAGGTGTCGTCACCGGTCCCACCAGCCATACTGTCATTACCTGACCCGCCGTCCAAAGTGTCATTTCCACTCCCGCCAAGAAGAGTATCTGCCCATGCCGAACCAGTGAGCGTCGTGGCACCACCGACGTTGGTCACGATGTAGCCAACGGACCCACCAGCAACTGCCGATAGGTTCACTGCAAACCCATCGGTTGTCAGATTGGCTGTACCGGCATTCGTCGTGCCAGCGGTTGCGATCCATGCTGATGTCACGGTGGCATTCAGCGTTGCGCCTGAGGATACAATGACCGTGTCGGACCCGCTAAGGTCCGATACGCGGTCAACGCCCTTGTCGGTTACAAAAGTATCGTCCCCCGCGCCTCCGGTCAGACTGTCGTTGCCACCGTCGCCGACGAGACTGTCATTCCCGGCGTTCCCAACGAGAGTATCATCGCCCGATCCACCGGTTAAAGTATCAGCCCTAATGGACCCTGTAAGGGTCGTAGCGTCTCCGGTGTTTGATGCTGAAAAACCGAGAGCATCCGTCCCCAAAGATGCAAAACTCAAATCAACCGCGTACCCGTTTGTGAAAAGATTGGCTGCGCCACCCCAGTTGTTCGTATTAGTGGTTGCGCTCCATGCTGCGGCAAGCGAGGCATTTACCGTCGCTCCGGCCCCAATCTGAAGTATTTCAGCCCCGCCGAAGCCAAGATCGGATACTGTTGCAAAGGTTGGAATTGTACCGCCTTGGCCGTCATCACCATAGACTGAAAAGTAATCCGTTCCAAATCCACCGGTTAGGGCCGCATTTCCACCGGGGCCAACAGAGAGTATATCATCACCAGCGCCGCCATATATTGTGTCATCGCCCCCTTTTCCCATGAGCATATCATTGCCGTCGTAGCCCTGCAGGATATCTCCGCTCTTTGAGCCGTAGATAGCATCTGCCCCACTAAGAATTCTGGTTATTTCGCCCGCAATGCCATACTGGGTAAATCCATCCCATACTGAACCCGCAATGGAAACCGAGTTTACATCAAATCGAATGTTAATTAAATCTATGCGAAATGGCGCAGTATTTCCGATGTTGACCGAAAAGAACTGAATTGATGGATCGGTTCCACCGAAAGCTAGCGAAATTCTGTTTCCAAAATTATCACCGTAAGTTCTAAACCTGAAGTCGCTGCCTATTAAATGGGCGGATGTCATGTCGAATAGATCAGAACCGATTTCGCCATGAAATGAGTAGTACGTGACCTCAGCCATTGTTCGTTCCCAAATATTCTGGCGATACTCGACGTTGCCAAAAAACACCACGCATTTCGCGCTTTGGGCGTATCGTGACCGGACTATTTTGACCCCGTCAAGTGATAGTGGACACCAAATACTTAAGAGAATAAAAGTAACTAAAGATGACACGCAGGCCTTTGGTCAGGCCCAAAGTGTGAGGCTCTTTGCACCAACAGCTGTCATCGCGCAGTCGCTTCTTTCCCGGCACGCCAAGCCCTAGAACCCTCGGTCTCACACCCGCTGCCCCTCAAGTGTCGCCAGCCTTGCCTCAAGTTCCGTGACCTCCAGCGTGCGGCGGTAGCTGTCCACCAGCGCCATGACCTGAGCGCCCTCTGTGGGGGTGAGGTCACCAACGGACACCGCCTCCAGCACGGCTCCAGCGGCCTCTGCGGCGTCGCGGGCTGTGGTCATGCGTGGCAGCGGGAACTGAACGGGGGCGTCCTTACGGGGCGGTGCAAGCCGCTCAAGGCAGAGCCGCAGGGCCACGCTATCGCCCGCTAGGGCCATCTCCACGGCCCGCTGCGTAAGAGCCTCTGCCTGCCCGTCCAGCAGCTCCATGACCGCCATCGTGGTCCTATTGCGTGCGCCCTTGGGCCGTCCGGGGTTACCGGTCGTGAAGGTGCCAGCCGTTGTCCTTCCGCTCATACGGGGAGCCTCCTGAGGTTGTTTTCCAGCAGGTCGAGCTGGTCGAGTGTCATCTGGTCGATCCCAACCGCCAACCAAAGCGCCAACACCGCCGGGTCGAGGTCGTTCGGGTCGATTATATCCGCCGGACCGTTTATGGGGTGGCGAGCTTCCAGTTTGGCGAGGCGGCGGTGGAGCGGCGACATGTGTTACAATATAACACTAATCCGGTCGGGCGGCCAAGTAGATTGCTGCGCTCAATTGCCTTGCGTTGCAGGGTCTGGCCAGTTGGGAGCCGATCAAGCAACTGCCCTACGGTCTCGGCCGGGCGCTTAAGTTTTGAATTGTGGGAGCTCTGGCTCGACGACGATCTCGTTAGATCAATCGCCCGTCGAGGGGCTGAGGCCTCTACGCCACGGCTTTGAACCTGATGTCTTGGACAACTCCGATGATTGTTTGCACGTCAGCCGCTGGGAACACACCAGAAATGCCTTGATCGTTCAGATCGGTGTAGGGGCTTTCGTAGAATAGGGCGGGGTCGATCAAGCCGCGTTCGGTCAGATGGTTGATCGCCAAGTCGAGGAAGTCACTCTGGGCGCTGGTCAGCTTGCGGCCTTCGGTCAGGGCACTGAAAGCCTGTTTGGCTGCTTTGCGGTCTAGGCCAGTCAGGGAGCGCAAGAACAGCCCAAGGCCGCCTGCTTGCGTGATCTCTTGGGCGCCATCTGTCACGGGGACGCCTTCGGTCTGGAACATCTTTTCCAATTCGGACAGGTCGGTGGGAGTGAGCTGCTCGGCCCGGCGCAGCTTCAACAGCGCGATGTGGTCTTTGTGCTTTTCGAGGAAGCGGCGGACTTTCATGGTGAAGCGCAGCTTATCCATGCCGGGGGCAACGGCGTCGATGGCCAGTTCCGTGGCGGCACCGATCTCATCGGTGAAATCGGTGTAGACGATCTTGCGCTCGGTGGGTTCGATCAGCTTGACCAGTTCGCGCAGGGCAGTGCGGACTCGGTCGAGGTCTTCGGGCGTGATCTCCTCCCAGAAGGTGTCCGTTTGCACCTCAAGGATCAGCGGCAGCTGGTGTTTGACCATCGGGATGTTGTCGAGCTGTTCCAGATCCGATGCCACTTGTCGGATGCGGCTGGAAAACTGGGCGAATGTCGCGTCACCTTGCAGGAGGCGCAGGATCGAGCTCAACACCAACAGGTCGAACTGCTTGGCGGGTAGGTCGTCATCTTCAAAGGCACTGGGCAGGCCCGAGACTTGAGTGGTGAGTTCGAGGCGATCATCAAGGCTAAGGTTGTTCCAAGCCTCACGTTTCTGAAATTTCTCGACCGGGCGGCGCTTCTGGCGGACGAGGAAGTTGTCGACCGACATCCCCGCCACTTCCTCATGCAGCCGGTCGCGCAGGCCCTTCAGCAGGTCGGTGTGCGGCTCCCTGCCGTCTATTTCGGCAATCAGATCGACGCGGGTGTTGAACAGCCGGGCGCCGATTGGAAGGCCCATAAGGGGTTCGGCGCGGTCGGGGTTCTGATTGAAGAACTCGAAGTTCTGGCAGAAGTCAAAGATCTGGAAGGCGTCCTTGTCCTGTCCCGGCCCGAAAAGGTCCGGCCTGAGCCGCGTGCCGCGACCGATCATCTGCCAGAACTTGGTCTTGGACCTCACGATCTTGAAGAAAACAAGGTTGACCACATCGGGCACGTCGATGCCGGTGTCGAGCATGTCCACTGAAACAGCGATGTGGGGGGCCTTCTCGGTTTCTGAAAAGTCGTCGATCAGGCTTTGGGCATAGACCACGCTGTAGTCGATCAACCGGGCGAACTGACCTGCGTGATGGGGGTAGTTGGCGTCAAAGCGCTGGGTGATGAACTGGGCGTGCTTGCTGTTCTTGGCGAAGATGATGGTCTTGCCCAAGCGGTCGCCCCCGGCCACCTTGATGCCATGGGTCATCAGGTATTCCAGCACCTTGTCGACGGTATCCTCGTTGAAGAGCCACTTGTTGATGTCGTTGGCCTCGACCCGGTCAGGAACCTCGCCGTCCTCGTTCCATTCCAGCGCATCCCATTCGGATTTCTCCTCATCGGACAGTTGGTCATAGGTGATGCCCTCGCGCTGGAACTTCAGCGGCACGGACAAGACGCGCGGCGGCACAAGGTAGCCATCGGCCACGGCGTCATCGAGGTCATAGGCGTCGGTAGGCACGCCACGTTCCAGCTGGAACAGGGAATAGGTGTCGCGGTCGATTTCATCGCGCGGCGTGGCGGTCAGGCCGATCAGGAGGCTGTCGAAGTATTCGAAGATGGCCCGGTATTTGCGGTAGACCGACCGGTGCGCCTCATCGATCACGATCAGGTCGAAATGGCCGGGGCTGAAGCGCTTGGTGCCATCCTTCACCTCGTCGATCAGCCCCATCATGGTGGGATAGGTCGACAGGCATACGCGGGCGGCGGAATGGTCGTTCTTCTTGGGGTCGTGACGCTCCAACAGGTTGGCGCTGGGGGCAGAGGGCAGATGCGCTTTGAAGGCGCCATGCGCCTGTTTCACCAAGGCGACGCGGTCTGCAAGGAACAGGACGCGCTTGCACCAGTTGGCGCGCATCAGCTGGTCGATCAGGGCGATGACGGTGCGGGTCTTGCCTGAGCCGGTGGCCATGACAAGCAAAGCCTTGCGCTGGTGGTCCTTCTCGAAATGCTCACCCACCCGGCGGATGGCGCGGTTCTGGTAGAAGCGTTCGACGATGGTTTCATCGGTCTCGACGTCATCCAGCTTCTTGCGGCTCTTCCGGCGTTGGTGCAGCAGTTCCAGCTCGTCCCGCTTGTAGAAGCCTGACACCGGGCGGGGCGGATACATGGCGTCGTCCCAGAGCCAGTGTTCGTAGCCATTGGTGCAGAAGATCACGGGGCGGCGGCCATAGGCCAGTTCCAGACAGTCGGCATAGAGCTTGGCCTGCTGCTGGCCCACCAGTGCGTCCTTACGGGTGCGCTTGGCCTCGACCACGGCCAAGGGGAGGCCGTCATCGCCCCAGAGCACATAGTCAACGTAGCCCTTGCCTTGTTGGTTGGGCATGCCCGTCACTTCAAATTCGCGGTCGCGCTTGTCGGTCAGGGTCCATCCCGCTTCGGACAGCAGAAGGTCGATGAAGGCATCGCGGGTGGCGGCCTCGTCGTAGTCATGGGTGTCGGGGGCGGCTTGGTTGGCTTTGCGGGTGGCAACGATTTCGGCACGCAGGGCGGCCAGTTCTGCTTCAAGGGCGGCGCGGCCCTCGTCTGAGGCTTTGCGAGCGTCTTCGGCATCGCGGGCGGCCTTTACGGCCTGATCGTGGTTCTCTTTCAGCTTGCGGATTTGGTCGACCGTGCTGGCGGTGATCGTCAGCTTGCGTTCCAGCTTGGCAGGGTCAAACGCCAGACCCGGATCGGGTTTGATGCCCTTGGCATAAGTCCGGGCAATCCAGTAGCAAATGTGGTGCAGTTCCTTCAGCACGGCCAGCGCCGCGCCCTCGGTCACTGGCTTCATGTCGTGGACAGCGCGGTTGCCGTTGTCCTTGACGAACCGTGCCTTGGTCACGATGGCGGGGCCCGCCAGAACGGTCAGGCTGGGTTCGGCGATCAGGGCCGACAGGTTGGGTTCGTAGGGCTTCTTCAGGCCGGGCTCGCGGCGGTATAGCCACGTCAGCCCGACCTCCAACGCCAGCCTTGCGTAGAAGCAGGCACCGCGCGGGTCGGTCAGCACGGCGTCCTCTGCCCGCTGGGCGGGGTCGGCGAGGTCGGCGAATTCGGGGGTCAGGAAGGCGAACTGGGTCATTTTCAAACGCCGTAGTGCCACTGGGAGCACGGCTGCGCTGCAAGAAGATCCGTTGCCCAAGCTATGAAGGCCAGCAGGTCATCGTCGGGTGACGTGGTGAAGTATTTGGTCATGATAATCCCGCACCTTGCAGATGGATCAAGCTAAGCCGCTCCAACTGCATTGAGCAAGGCAATAGTGCCCATCCGTTCCTGCGACGGCGCTGGCCAAGCGCGCGCTGGGCGTGAGCATTTTATCTGTTTCTTAACCCTTTCAGCCTTGGCCAGCTCATGCATGAGGTTCCGCGACGTGTGCCTCGAAATCGAGCCGCCTGAACGTGCTCAAGAACTCAAAGGCATCTTGCACCACAGTCTTGTGGCGAGCGGCGGCGCGCCACGCTCTTGTCAGAAACCACTTTTATTTTTAATTTTCAATGTCTTATCAAGCCGTCTCTCCAAAGCATCGATCTTGCTGGGCGACTGGCTCGACGTGAACTGCATGAATGCTTCGCACCCTTGTTTGAGCAGGGCGCGCAGGTCTTCTACGCTGATATAGGCAACCCAGTCTGGTTCAGGTGCCCCAACGTAGCGATAGGACCAAGTGTACAGTCCCACGATCTGGTTGTTATGATTTTCGAACTCAATATTGAAATGAGCGAAGCTGTTCCGCAACTTTCGAAGTGCTGGGCCGACGAGTGTGAAAATCTCAGGATCACCGTGCAATACTCTCGGATGAGCATTGGCAACCGGCATGTTCAACACGGCGGCGGGAAGGCTAGCCAGCGCCTCTTCCGCCGGAAAGATCAGCATGCCGATCACGGAATTTACAAGTTGCGTCACTTCGAAAAAGCCGTGTGGATCCCTTTGCGCGATATCGTCGGCCACCCGAAGATTTCGGATGGTCCTGTCCATGAAGTCGAATAACGTGTTTCTAGACTGCATGCAGAACCGTCCGAAGGTGGAATGACCGAATGTACCTATTTGCGCCCTGTGTCGGCAGAGACATCGCCTTCAGTGCCAGTTTCATCGACGTCGAAATCTCCATCTTTCGGCTGAACGATGCTGCCGTACAGCCCCAACACGTCAAACATGCCTTGTCTTCGCTCGGCTG
>CANBRQ010000205.1 GCA_947371955.1 Paracoccaceae bacterium
AGGAAGTAATAGCAGACCAGAAGCGCCAGCACGCCCAGCACAAGAAAGGCCACCAAAGCACGCAGCGTCCAGCGGAAGGCGGTCAGCATCTTCAGGGGCATCCTTGACGGCGATTGCGAGATGATCCTCTAGTCTATTCGGACATGAGGCACAATTGGCGAGGCTGTGACGATGGCGAAACTGGCGTTTCTGGGCTTGGGCGTGATGGGCTTTCCGATGGCGGGCCATCTGATGGCCAAGGGGCACGAGGTCACGGTCTATAACCGCAACCCGGCCAAGGCCGAGGCCTGGACAGACAAACACGGCGGGAAAAGTGCCGCGACGCCAGCCCTGGCGGCGGCCGGGGCCGAGTTTGTCATGGCCTGCGTGGGCAATGACGATGATTTGCGCTCGGTCTGTCTGGGGCCGGACGGCGCTCTTGCAGGCATGGCGCCGGGAACGGTGTTTGTCGACCACACCACGGTCTCGGCCGAGGTGACGCGCGAGCTTGGCGCGGTCGCCGCAGGGCAGGGCGTAGGCTTCGTCGATGCGCCCTTGTCAGGCGGTCAGGCGGGGGCCGAGAATGGGGTCTTGTCCATCATGTGCGGCGGCACGGTGGAGGAGTATGACCGGGCCGAACCGGTGATGCAGGTCTATGCCCGCATCTGCCGCCGCTTGGGGGGCCCGGGCTCGGGCCAACTGGCCAAGATGATGAACCAGATCTGCATCGCGGGCCTGGTGCAGGGTCTGGCCGAGGCTTTGGCCTTTGGCGAGAAGGCCGGGATGGATGGCGCGGCGGTGGTGGAGGTGATCAGCCAAGGGGCCGCAGGCTCCTGGCAGATGGTTAACCGCCACAAGACCATGCTGGCGGACCAGTTCGACTTCGGCTTCGCGGTGGACTGGATGCGGAAAGACCTTGGCATCTGCCTTGCCACCGCCAACCAGATCGGCGCCAGCCTGCCAGTGACGGCGCTGGTCGACCAGTTCTACAAGGATGTGCAGCGCATGGGCGGCAACCGCAATGACACCTCCAGCCTGATCCGCAGGCTGCGCTGAGCCATGGGCCCATGGCCCATCCTACGCGCCACGCGCCATGAGGGCCCGCCGCGCTTTTGCCCCCTTTCACACGGATCAAATATCCCGGGGTCCGGGGCAGCGCCCCGGGGTCCGAGCCAGACCACACCAACAGGGCTGGCACCCAGGTAGGATGGGCAATCTGCCCATGTTCCGCCCGCCGGATTGACCGGCGCGCCCAAGGGTCATAGCGTTCAGCTTCGAAGTCCTGACAAAAGGGGATAGGGCGATGATCGAGATCGCGCGGGCAAGCACTGCGGATGACTTCGCCCGGTTTCGTGGCCTTCTGGACGAGATGGCCATTTGGGACGCCAACGAGACCCGTGCTCTGGGCTATGACGCCGACGAACTGCTGCGCATCTGCTACAGCGACAGCGCCGAGGATTTGCAGGCGCAGTTCAGCAAGCCCGATGCCATGATGTATCTGGCCCGCCAAGGCGAGGTTGTGGCGGGTTGCGCAGGCTTCAGCGGGATGGAGCCGGGCGCGGCAGAGGTCGAGAAGGTCTTCCTGCGCTCCGGCTTTCGCGGGCTTGGGGTGGGGGCCGCGCTGGTGGCCCGCGTGATGACCGAGATGCGGCAGAGCGGCTACAGGCTGGCCCGGATCGAAACGGCGCAGTTCATGACCAGCGCCATTGCGATCTACACCCAGGTCGGATTCCAGCCCTGCCGGCCGTTCCGCCCGCCGATGGGCGATCTGGGGCCGATGACGGTGTTCCTGGAATGCACGCTGTAACTCATTGATCCAAAGCGCGAGGGCGCTTTCGGTAGGCTGCGTGATCTCACGCAGCTGTGTCGGGTCGAAGCATGGGCCGATGGCCCATCCTACCTTGTCCAGCACTCCGTGAAGACGTCGGGCCGAATTTGCAGTCAAGGCTGCGATCCTGCGGCTGAAAGCGCTGGAGAATGGCTGCCGCAGCGGGATTGGCCCGATCCTCGCCTCCAATCTGGGCGGGGCACCGTGGCGCAAGGCGGATTGGCTGACCCAACCGGTGACGGATGTCTTGGTCGATGTAGACCTCTTCCCCGGGGGGCAATGGCGCGCCGGGCCACGATGTTGATCTTGCCGGACATGCGGAAATTCAACGCGCAGAATACGCGATCCAGTCGGCCCCTTTGTGCTTCAGGGTGCCGGTCCAGAGCGCGGCGACATCCTCAACTGGCGGCTCACAATGCAACAGTCTGGCATCGCCAAGATCATCGCGAGATGTTCAATAGCCACGACCGTCCCCACCGGGGCCCGGTTTCAGACCGAGGACGCACATCCCGTCCGCCCGGCAGCACGCCTCGCTGGGACGCAAGGTATAGGGGTCAGGGAATGATGCGGCTGTACTTCACGCCCTGCAGGGTGGCGCCCGCGATCAGACCCTGTTGGCCGAAGATCAGCGCCACGACGGGATCAAGCTCGGTTGTGTCCTTGCCGATGCTGGCGCCCTGTTCGGGTGTGGCATATTCCACGCCCGCCCCGCCGGCCCAGCCGTTGGACGAGCGAAAGTTCTGCAGCGCGGCCTCGGTCAAAAAGAAGATCGCATGGGCATATTGTTGCGCGCCGATCTGGAAGCCGAAGGAGGCGGAGGTGGCCGAATAGTAATCCACCGTCACATCATTGATCCTGAGCGCGCCCCGGCCATAACCGCCACCGACGCCAAAGCCCACTTCGGTCACCAACGGCATGTAGAGCACACCCTTGGCCGTCTGTGCCAGATTGGAGGTGCCGGGATAACGCGCGAAGAGATAATCCCGCGTCGCATCGACCCGCGCGTCAATCTTCTGGGCGGCGTTGGAGTTCACCCCATTGCCCATGATCGCACCATCGCACGCCGCCAGCCCGAAAGCCGCCGCGCCAAACATCACGAAATTCCGCCGGGAGATCGCCATCTATTCCGCCTCTCTGCTCATTGCCGGGCTCTGTGGCCCTTGGGGTGCAGCATATCAGGGGTGGAGTCCGCAGCCAAGCGCCAGCGTTACCAGAGGCAAAGCCCCGCCGATCGGTCTTGGGGCTGGCCTGCGCCTCCGGCGGGGATATTTGGGCAAGTATGAAAGGGGCAGGGGCGTCAGGCTTTGCCGGCGCGGATTGCGCGGGCGGCCTCGATGGCGAAATAGGTCAGCACGCCATCGCAACCGGCGCGGCGGAAGGCCATAAGGCTTTCCAGCATGGCTTTCTCACCGTCGATCCATCCGTTCAGGGCCGCGCCCTTGATCATCGCGTATTCGCCAGAGACTTGGTAGGCGTAGGTGGGGGCGCCGAAGGTGTCTTTCACGCGGCGGCAGATGTCGAGATAGGGCATGCCGGGCTTGACCATCACCATGTCGGCGCCCTGCATCAGGTCGCGCTCCACCAACCGAAGCGCCTCGTCGGAGTTGGCGGGGTTCATCTGGTAGGTTTTCTTGTCGCCCTTCAAGGCGCCCGATGCGCCCACCGCATCGCGGAACGGGCCGTAGAAGGCCGAGGCATATTTCGCCGCATAGGACAGGATCGCCACGTTCTGATGGCCTGCCGATTCCAGCGCCCGACGCATGGCACCGATGCGGCCGTCCATCATGTCCGACGGGCCGAGGATATCTGCCCCGGACTCGGCTTGGGCGATGGCCATCTTCACAAGGCACTCAACCGTCTCGTCGTTCAGGATCATGCCGTCGCGGACCAGACCGTCATGGCCGTTCGAATTGTAGGGGTCCAAGGCCACATCGGTCATCACCGCAATCTCGGGGACCGCCGCCTTGATGGCCCGGATCGCCACGTTGGTCAGGTTGTCGGGGTTCCAGGCCTCGTCGCAGGTCTCTGTCTTCACCTCGGGGCGGGTATAGGGAAAGAGGCAGATGGCCGGGATGCCCAAGGCCGCCGCCTCTTCCGCCGCCTTGACCACCAGATCGACCGAGCGGCGCACCACGCCCGGCATCGAGGCAATGGTCTGGGTCACGCCCACGCCGTCACAAATGAACACCGGCCAGATCAGATCATTGACCGACAGGGTGTTTTCCTGTGCCAGCGCCCTAAGTGGGGCTGACGAGCGCAGACGACGGAAACGGGCGGTGGGGTGAGTGGCAGAAATCGGACGCATCTTGGCCTCGGAAACGGCTTGCAGGTTTGTAACTTGCCTGACATGGAATAGCCGAAGTCTCAAGGCCTGTGAGGGGACACCACGTTGACCTTGTACGCGACATTGTTCGAATTGATCGACCTGCGGAGCTTTTCGAACCTGTGGTACTGGATCGCTTTGGGTGTGATCTGGTCATCAGCCAGCCATTGGGTGCTGGGCGTTCCCTATGACATGGTACAACGCGCCAAGCGCGAGGGTGGTCCGGCGCTGGAGGATCTGGAGATGATCGTGCGGATCAACACCAGCCGGATGCTGTACTTCTCGCGCAATCAGGGGCCGTGGCTGGTGGGCTTTGTCTGCTTTCTGGTGACCGTGCTGGCGCTGACCGGGTTCCTGTACCAGTCGGAATTCGCCCAAGCTGTTCTGTTTCTGTTCATACCGCTCTGCCTGCTCGGCTATATGTCGCTGCGTTCCGCCATCAAGATCGAGGCGGGCGAAGGGCAGGGCGAGGCGCTGTTCCACCGGCTGTTCTGGCATCGCACTTCGGTGCAGTTTCTGGGGATGGTGTCGATCTTTGTCACCTCGCTGTATGGCATGTATGTGAACTACCAGTTCATCGGCGGCTTCTGATGGCAGATCGCATCCTGCTGGGCGGCGCGCCTGAGGGTTATGACGCCCGTTTGCTTGCCAAGGAACTGGCGCGCGGCCAGACCGTCATCCATGTCGCCCGCGATGACCGCCGGATGGAGGCGATGAAGGTTGCCTTGTCGGTGATGTCACCGACGGCTGTCGTGCTGGAATTTCCCGCCTGGGATTGCCTGCCCTACGACAGGGTGTCGCCCAACCCCGAGATCGGCGCGCGGCGGATGGCGACTTTGGCGGCCTTGGCCTCGGGCCTGTCGGGGGCGTTTGTCCTGTTGACCACGCTGAACGCCGCGACACAGCGCATCCCGGCGAAGGCGGTGCTGGAGACGGCTTCGTTTGCGGCCAAGGTCGGCGACCGTGTGGATGAAGCGCGGTTGAAGCGGTTCCTGTCCAACATGGGCTTCTCTCCGGTGTCGACAGTGGCCGAGCCCGGCGATTACGCCTTGCGTGGCGGCATCGTCGACATCTTCCCGCCCGGTCGTGGCGGCCCGGTGCGGCTGGACTTCTTCGGCGATCAACTGGACGGCATCCGCCGCTTTGACCCCGCCACGCAGCGCACCACGCAGAAGCTGTCCTCCGTTGAATTTGCTCCGATGTCCGAGGTCCTGCTGGACGAGGCCGCCATCTCCCGCTTCCGCCAGAACTACCGCGTGGAGTTCGGGGCAGGTGGATCCGACGATCCGCTGTATGAGGCCGTTTCTGCGGGCCGCAAGCATCAGGGCATGGAACATTGGCTGCCCTTCTTCCACGAACGATTGGAGACCTTGTTCGACTACTTGCCGAAAGCTTCCGTGATGCTGGACGATCAGGTGACGGCCGCAAGGCTGTCGCGTTGGGAGGGCATTGAAGACCAATACGACAGCCGCCATGAGGCGATGACCGCCAAGGGGCGGATGGACACGGTGTACAAGCCCTCCGCCCCGGGCCTTCTGTACCTTGACGATGCGACGTGGGAAGCGGCCTTGGCGTCCCACCGCGTCGTGCAACTCTCGCCGCTGTCCCAAGCTCCCGGGCCCGGCGTGCTGGACGCCAGCGGAAGGATCGGCCGCAGCTTCGCTCCGGAACGCCAACAGGAAAATATCAGCCTTTTCGGTGCCTTGGCAGACCATATTCGCAAGTCACTTCAAGAGACTCAGGTCGTCATCGCTTCCTACTCCGACGGCGCACGCGAGCGCCTGAAGGGCCTTCTTCAGGATGAGAAAGTCAAGTCCATCCACGAAATCAAGGACTTTCGTGAGATTCCTGAGGGAAAGGGTCAACTCTACCTGATGATCTGGGGGCTGGAGGCGGGCTTCACCGCGCCGGGCCTGACGGTGATCTCGGAACAGGATGTCCTGGGCGAGCGCATGGTCGGCAAGCCACGCAAGAAGCGCAAGGCCGACAACTTCCTGCGTGAAGTGGATACCCTGACCCCCGGCGATCTGGTGGTCCACGTTGAACACGGCGTCGGCCGCTATCTGGGGCTGGAAACTATCACCGCCTTGGGCGCGCCCCATGCCTGCGTCGCCCTCGAATACGCTGAAAACGCGAAACTTTATCTGCCGGTCGAGAATATCGAACTCCTCTCCCGCTATGGCCACGAGGAAGGCCTGCTGGACCGCTTGGGCGGCGGCGCATGGCAGGCGAAAAAGGCCAAGCTGAAGGAACGCATCCGCGAGATCGCCGACCGCCTGATGCGTGTCGCGGCCGAACGTGCCCTGCGTCACGCGCCCATTCTGGAGGCCCCCCATTCCATCTGGGAGGCCTTCGCCGCCCGCTTCCCCTATACCGAGACTGAAGACCAGCTTGCCGCCATCTCTGACGTCGTGGCCGATCTTGAAAAAGGCTCGCCCATGGATCGGCTCGTCGTCGGCGACGTTGGCTTCGGCAAAACGGAAGTCGCCATGCGAGCGGCCTTTGTCGCGGCGCTTGCCGGGCTGCAAGTCGCCGTGATTTGCCCGACGACGCTTCTCGCCCGCCAACATCACCGCAGCTTTGTCGAACGCTTTCGCGGTTTCCCGATGAACATCAAACCCTTGTCGCGGTTTGTGACCACGAAAGAGGCGAACCTCACGCGCGCCGGCATGGCCGATGGAACGGTTGATATCGTGATCGGCACCCACGCGCTTCTGGCCAAGGGCATCACCTTCAAGCGCCTCGGCCTGATGGTGATCGACGAAGAACAGCACTTCGGCGTCACCCACAAGGAGCGCCTGAAAGAGATGCGGTCCGAGGTCCACGTCCTGACCCTGACCGCCACCCCGATCCCGCGCACCCTGCAACTCTCCCTCACCGGCGTGCGCGACCTGAGTATCATCGCCACCCCCCCGGTCGACCGCCTGTCGATCCGCACCTATGTCTCGGAATTCGACACCATCACCATCCGCGAGGCCCTGCTGCGCGAACACTACCGGGGTGGGCAAAGCTTCTACGTGGTGCCAAGGATCAGCGATCTGCACGAGATCGAGGATTTCCTGAAGAACCACGTCCCCGAAGTCACCTATGTCATCGCCCACGGCCAACTGGCGGCCGGAGACCTCGATGACCGGATGAACCAGTTCTACGACGGCAAATATGACGTGCTTCTGGCCACCACCATCGTGGAATCCGGCCTCGACATCCCCACCGCCAACACGATGATCGTCCACCGCGCCGACATGTTCGGCCTGAGCCAACTCTACCAGATCCGGGGCCGCGTCGGCCGCTCCAAGGCCCGCGCCTACGCCTATCTGACCACGCCGGTCGAGAAGACCCTGACCCTGTCGGCCGAGAAGCGCCTGCAGGTGCTGCAGTC
>CANBRQ010000206.1 GCA_947371955.1 Paracoccaceae bacterium
TGCAGAACACGCTGGACCGCGCCACGCTGGCCGCAGCCTCGCTGGATCAGCACCTCGATCCCACCTCGGTCGTGCAGGATTACATGCTGAAAGCCGGGTTGGCCGACCAGCTGAAATCGGTCGAGGTGACCACGGCAATGAACGAGCGCAAGGTCCACAGCACGGGCCTTGCCGACACCCACCCGCTGTTCCTGCACATGATGGGCATCGACAAGCTGGATGCCGCCGGTGCCAGTGCTGCCGAGCAGGCGATCGACAACCTCGAGATTGTGCTGGTGCTGGACGTCTCGGGCTCGATGACCGGAGCCAAGATTGCCAACCTCAAGGTGGCGGCGGATGACTTCGTCGATACCGTCATGGCAAATGACCCGCATCACCGCGTCTCGATCGCCATTGTCCCCTACAATGCGCAGGTCAACATCGGCCCAGATCTGGCCGCCAAGTTCAACCTGATCCACCGTGCCGGGGTGCCGAATGTCAACTGCGTCGAAATCCCCGCGACCGAGTATGGTTCGCAGGCCCTGTCGCTGACCAACCCGATGCCGATGATGGCCTATGCCGACATCGCCTATGGCACCCGGACCGGCAACAGCTACACTGCGCCCACCGATCTGAGCTATGCGGTGCCAAACTACGCCTCCACCTTCTGCAAGCAGACGACGGTGAACGTGGTGCGCCTGCCCTCCAACGACCCGGCGACGCTGAAGGCGCAGATCGACGCGTTGCAGGCGGGTGGCAACACCTCGATCACGCTGGGCATGAAATGGGGCGTTGCCCTGCTCGACCCCTCGATGCGGGCAACTTACACCGATTTCATCGCCGCCGGAAAAATCCCCGCCAACCTGCCCGCCCGTCCCTTCGACTACACCGACCACAAGGCGCGGAAATATGTGGTGCTGATGACGGATGGCGAGCATGTGAAGCACAACCGTGTCGTCGATGCCTACAAGACCGGCCCCTCGCCAATCTGGAAGGCGCCGGATGGCAAGTATTCGGTGCAGGTTACCACGGGCCGTCCGGCTTGGGCTGGCGCCAACACCTGGTATGTGCCGCATCTGGGCGCTTATCAGGCTGCGGCCTACGCCGGGGGTGGTGCGGCCGTGCAGCAGGACTGGAAAGACATCTGGGCCAGCCTGCGGATGAGCTATGTGGGCTGGCAGTTCTATGCCCGTCCGCAGGGCAGTTCCGCGACTTCGCCCAGCAACACGGCCTACAACACCTTCGTCAATGCCGTGCAGGCCTATTACGCCGATGAGCCGACGATGGATGCCTCGCTGCAAACCAGTTGCGATCAGGCCCGCGCCAATAATGTGCAGATTTTTGGCATTACGGTCGAGGCGCCGCAGCACGGCAATGACGTGATCACCGCCTGTGCCCATCCCGATCACACCTTCATTGCGGACCGCGATACCCTGCATCAGGTGTTCCAGACCATCGCCGCCAACATGACCCTGTTGAAACTGACGCAATAATTCCAAGAGCCGGGCCGCAGGACACCCTTGCGGCCCGAAGTCCGGCAACACGGCTTTTCACCTGCAATCTCACGAATGCCCCCCCCCTTTCGGATAACGAGGGCTAGCCAGATGCACCCACAATCCCGACACAATTCCGCCCCAACGGTTGATTTAACTGGGGTACCGAATGCCGCGACGCGCGGAAGTCTGATTCTGGACCGCGCCAAGCTTTCAGGGAACGACGGGAATGCCAGTGGAACGCAAAATAGACCGGTTGGCGTCAAGGCGTGCAACCCTCGCATTTGGTCGGTTTGCCGCAGAGCAAACCGGCTCTATGACCATATTTGCCCTGATGTTCATCATGCTGATGATCATGATGGGTGGCATTGCGGTCGATCTCATGCGGTTTGAAGCGCGCCGCACCGCCCTTCAGAACACACTCGACCGCTCGACCCTGGCGGCGGCCTCACTGACCCAGAACCGCGACCCTTCCGCCGTGGTGAACGACTACTTCCGCAAGGCCGGGATGACGACCTATCTGCGGTCCGTCACCGTGACGCGGGGTCTGAACTTCCGCAACGTCAAGGCCGATGCCGATGCCGCGACGAACCCGATGTTCCTGACCATGATGGGCATTTCGACGATGGACGCCTTCGGCGCTTCGGATGCCGAGCAGCGCATCAATAACGTGGAAATCATGCTGGTGCTGGACGTGTCGGGCTCGATGGCGTCGAACAGCAAGCTGGTCAACCTGAAGAACGCGGCCAATTCCTTTGTGACCTCGGTGTTGACCAAAGACACGGATCACAAGATTTCCATCGGCATCGTGCCGTTCAACGGGCAGGTCAACCTTGGCCCGACCCTGCGCGCCCAGTTCACGGTGGCTGATCAGAATGGCCTGACCGGCGGCACCACGGTTCAAGCTGGCGTCGATTGCGTTGACCTGCCGGTGTCGGCCTATACCAGCTATGCAGTTCCCACCGATGTGGCGCTGTCGATGACGTCAAACGTTGACACCTATTCTGGTTCGGGCACCCAGACCCCGAGCGAGGCGAACAAGTGGTGCCCGACGGTCAATGGTACGATCTACTACGCAGGCAATCCGCCCGGCTCGGGTGGCAACATCGTGCGTCTGCCGCAGCAGGACATCACCACGCTTCAGGGCTATATCAATGGATTGGTCGCGGTGGGTGCGACCTCGATCAACGCCGGCATGAAATGGGGGATGACGCTGCTCGACCCCTCGATGCAGGGGATCTACACAGGGTCAATCACCGCAACCACCATGCCGGCCACGATGGTGGGCCGTCCCTTGGCCTATGACGCCAAGGATGCCATGAAGGTCATCGTGCTGATGACCGACGGTGAAAACTTCGCCGAAGAGCGTGTCAATGCCGCCTACAAGACCGGCATGTCGCCGTTGTGGCAGGCCACGAGCGACAGCCGCTGGTCGATCTTTCATGCCAGCAAGGTCAACAACTCCACCCCCACCAACCTGTGCAACAGCAGACCGTTCTGGGTGCCCTACCGCAACGCTTGGCAATCAAGGGCGTGGAATGGGGCTGATCCGCTGAGCACGGATTGCTACAATCCAAGTGCCGCCGTCACCGGCACGACGAACCGCAGCTGGCCGGATGTCTGGTCACAACTGGGGATGCAATACGTGGCGCAGACCTTCTATGCGACGCCGGGGATTGCGACCGCCAGCGCCCAGATGAACCTGTTCCGGACCCAGACCGCCACGACCACGATGGACACCCAGATGCAGACGGCGTGCAGCGCCGCCAAGGCGCAGGGCGTGATCATCTATGGCATCGCCTTCGAGGCCCCGACAAATGGCCAGACGCAAATCCGCAACTGCGCCACCTCGGCATCGACGTATTTCGACGCTGCCGGCATCCAGATCACCAACGCCTTCGCCGCCATTGCCAACAACATCAGCCAGCTGAGGTTGACCCAATGATCAACACATTCTCCCACTTTCTGGACCGGATGATCCGGGCGTTCCGCCGCGAGGACGGAACCGCCTCGATGGAATTCGTGCTGATGGTTCCGGTGGTTCTGCTGATCTTCATGTCCTCGTTCGAAAGCGGTCTGCTGATGACGCGGGAAATTCTTCTGGAACAGTCGATCGACATGGCCATGCGCGAGTTGCGGCTGGGCCACTACGGCGCTTTGACCAACGATGCCTTGAGTGACAAGCTGAAGACCGAGATCTGCAAGCGCACCATCATCTTCCCCGATTGCATCCACAACATCACGCTGGACCTTGACCGGATCAACACGGCGACCTGGAGCATTCCGACCGACATCACCACCTGCGCGAACCGCACGACGCCCTTCACACCGGCGGTCAATCTGGTGCCCGGCCAGCAGAATGACATGATGCTGGTGCGGGTCTGTGTCAGCCTGCCTGCCATGTTCCCGGGCATGGGGCTGGCCATGTCCCTGCCGATGGACAGTCTGGGCAACTATGTGCTGTTGGCGCGAAGCGCCTTCGTCGTGGAACCAAGCTGAGGGCATGGCGATGAAATCCCTGTACCGCACCGTATCCCACTCTCTGCGCCGGTTTCTGCGCGACGAAGAGGCTGCGATCATCGCCGAAACGGTGATCGTGCTGCCGCTGCTTTTGTGGGCCTATATCGGGCTTTTCGTCTACTGGGATTGCTTCCGCAGCCTCAACACCGTGCAGAAGGCGACCTATACGGTGTCGGACATGATTTCGCGCGACATGAGCCAGAACGGCATTACCAGCGCCTATATCACCGGGCTGCATGACGTGGTGGAGTATCTGATTGACCATGATCAGAACAGCACGATGCGGGTGTCCTCGATCTACTGGAACACGGTGAACAACCGGTTCGAGATCCATTGGTCGCGCAGCAGCGACGACGGTACCATGCCAGCGCTGACGACGACACGGCTACAGGATTTCACCTCACAGATCCCCACGATGAGCCCCGGCGACACCGCCATCATTGTCGAGGTCCGGGTGCCTTACGTACCGGCCTTCAACGTTGGCATGACGAACCAGACGTTCAGCGAGTTCATCGTGACGCGGCCACGGTTCCAGATGTGCATCATCATGGACGGCATCCCCTGCCCGCCGTGAGGGCGGCGTCGGACAAGAGTGCCAAATTATGGGAGCTGACCGGTTCCCGGACTGGTTCATGTGCAGCCATGCAGAGAAGCCCTGTTGAAAAGACGATCCTGGCGCACTGGCGCAGGGCCAGACAGCGCCCTATCTTGCAGTCAACCGCTACAGGAGACTGCCATGTCAATCCGTCCCGTCACGTCCACCGCCCTCGCCCGTCCGACGATGGAGGGCGCAGGTGTTCACCTGCACCGCGCCTTCGGCTTCGGTCAGACCAGCGAGACCGACCCGTTCCTGCTGTTTGACGATTTCCGCGGCGATGCTCCGCGTGATTACGTCAAGGGCTTCCCCTGGCACCCGCATCGCGGGATTGAGACGATCACCTATGTGCTGGCCGGTTCCGTCGAGCATGGCGACAGCCTTGGCAACAAGGGCATGCTGAAGGGCGGCGATGTGCAGTGGATGACGGCAGGCTCGGGGATTCTCCATCAAGAGATGCCCTTCGGCAATGCCAAGGGCCAAATGCACGGCTTCCAGCTTTGGGCCAACCTGCCCAAGGCGCTGAAGATGACCGCGCCGCGCTATCAGGACGTCAAGGGCCGCGACATCCCGGAAATCATGGAGGATGACGGCACCGTGGTGAAGGTGATCGTGGGCGAGTTCTGGGGCAAGCGCGGGCCGGTCGACGGGATTGCCGCCGAGCCGCAGTACCTCGACATCTTCGTGCCGGAAGGCCGCCGCAAGACCTTCAAGGTCGACACCCGCCGCAATGCTTTCGCCTATGTCTTTGAAGGCCAAGGCAACTTCCGTGACGCGAGCCGCCCGCAAGGCGTGCTGCTGGAAAAGGAAGTGCGGGGCCAAGAGGTCAATATCCGCGACATGTCGGGCAACCGCACGCTGATCAACTTCGGCGCGGGTGATGAGGTGACGGTGCAGGCGGGCGAAAACGGCGTGCGGTTCCTGCTGATCTCGGGCGCGCCGATCCAGGAGCCGGTGGCATGGCACGGGCCGATCGTGATGAACACCGATGCGGAGATCCGTCAGGCGATGACGGACCTGCGCAACGGCACCTTTATCCGGCCGGCACACTAGGCGGAGGCGGGGCGCTCGGGCAGAGCCCTCGCGCGCCTCTGGCGACCCGGCTGGGGAGAGGGCCTTGTGCCCCCTTCCCAGCCCCCTTCCCCGAGGATATTTCTGGAGAGCGAAGGGAAAGCAGGGTAGAAGGGGTCATGCGCATGATCCTGATTGCCCTGCTGCTGTCGGCCTGTTCGGCCTATCCCAAGATCGACTGGCCTGCGGGGCCACGGGCGGGGGCGGCGCCTGTGTTGCTGCCGCAGTCAGAGATTGGTGGGACGAGCGGGGACGCTGACCCGGGCGGCGCGCTGGTCGCGCGGGCCGCCGCGTTGCGCGACTGGGCGGGGTCGGTGGCACGCTAAGCGCGTGCGTTGCGCTGGCCGGATGAAACGGCTAACAGGCGGTTCAGCAATCCAGACCCAGACGTCCGCAAGAGGTGAGCCATGAGCCAGACCCAAACCCCCGCCCTTCGCATCGGACTGGCTGGCCTTGGCACCGTGGGAATCGGCGTCGTGAAGATCGTGCAGCGTCATGCCGCACTGATCGCGGCGCGGACCGGGCGCGGGGTGGAGATCGTAGCCGTGTCGGCCCGCGACCCCAAGAAGCAGCGCGATGCGGATTTGTCCGGTTATGCTTGGGAGACGGACCCGGTGGCGCTGGCGCGGCGGCCGGATATCGACGTTTTCGTCGAGGTGATGGGCGGGCATGAGGGGCCGGCACGGCTGGCGACCGAGGCGGCGATTGCCTCGGGCAAGGATGTGGTGACGGCCAACAAGGCCTTGCTGGCGCATCATGGGCTTGGTCTGGCATTGGCGGCGGAGGCTGCGGGCCGTGTGATCCGCTTCGAGGCTGCCGTTGCGGGCGGCATTCCGGTGATCAAGGCGTTGACCGAGGGGTTGGCCGCCAACCAGATGCGCCGGGTCATGGGTGTGATGAATGGCACCTGCAACTATATCCTGACCCGGATGCAATCGGCGGGCCTGCCCTATGAAGCGGTGTTCGAGGAGGCGCGGCAACTGGGCTATCTGGAGGCCGATCCTAACCTTGACGTCGGGGGGATTGATGCCGGGCACAAGCTTTCCCTGCTGTCCGCCATCGCCTTTGGCACCAGAGTGTCGTTCGACGCGGTGGAACTGGAGGGGATCGGGGCGATCTCGATCGACGATATCAATCTGGCCGCAGACATGGGCTACCGGATCAAGCTGCTGGGCGTGGCGCAGATGACCGGCCGTGGGCTGGAGCAGCGGATGACGCCGTGCCTTGTGCCTGCCGACAGCCCCTTGGGCCAGTTGCAGGGCGGCACCAACATGGTGGTGCTGGAGGGCGATGCGGTGGGCCAGATCGTGCTGCGCGGTCCGGGTGCGGGTGAAGGGCCTACGGCGAGTGCAGTGATGGCGGATGTGATGGATCTTGCGCGGGGCATTCGGCTGCCGACCTTCGGGCAACCAGCGGTGACTTTGGCCACGCCGATTGCGGCCAAGACGGCCACTCCGGCGGCGTGGTATTTGCGCATGACCTTGCTGGACAAGCCCGGCGCTTTGGCCAAGATCGCGACATGTCTGGGCGAGGCTGGCGTGTCGATCGACCAGATGCGGCAGTATGGCCATCAGGGTGCCAACGCGCCGGTGCTGATCGTCACGCACAAGGCGACGCGCGATGACATCGACCACGCGGTAGCGCGCTTTGCAGGAACCGGCGTTCTTGTAGGCGCCCCGGTCGCACTGCGCATCGAAGAGGTCTGAGTTAGCGCAACCATCCTTGCCGGACACATGAAGCCTCGCTAAGCGGGCCAAAAC
>CANBRQ010000207.1 GCA_947371955.1 Paracoccaceae bacterium
GGTGTCGTTATCACACCCGTCGCTGTGACGATCAGCCTTTCCTCTTGAAGGATTGTGTAAGGCGTACTGATAAATGTGGAGATCGTCGCCATTGCGGGGCTCCCAATCAAGATCAACATAATGCACCTAAGGTTACCTTAGCCGAAGCCCTGAGACCAAGCAACTTTTCCCACGGGTTGACCCCAACTGCGCCATCGGTCATTCAAGAGCCAGCCGAGCCACAGCGAGGAACCTGCCATGACCGCCGACCTTACCCCCGCCGAAGTCGACTGGGGGCCCTTTGGTCGCCCTCTGTTTGATGACCCCTCGGTGCGCGCCCTGTCCCGTGTGGGTGTGGTGGATGTGGGGTCGAACTCGGTGCGGATGGTGGTGTTTGACGGTGCCGCCCGTTCGCCGGCCTATTTCTACAACGAAAAGATCATGTGCGGTCTGGGCAAGGGTCTGGCCGAAACCAACAAGCTGAACCCCGAAGGCCGCCGCCGTGCGCTGGAGGCGTTGAAACGGTTTGCGCTTCTGGCCAAGGGCATGGGCATCGAAAAGCTGACCGTGGTGGCCACTGCTGCGGCACGCGAGGCCGAGGATGGCCCGGCCTTCCAGCAGGAAGTCCTTGAACAGACCGGCCTGAAGATCTGGGTCGTCGATGGCGATGAAGAGGCGCGGTTGTCGGCCCAAGGTGTTCTCCTCGGCTGGCCCGATGCCAAGGGTGTCGTCTGCGACATCGGCGGCAACTCGATGGAACTGGCGCGGATCGGTGACGGCAAAGTCGGCAAACGCGGCACGACACCGCTTGGGCCCTTCCGCCTGCTGCAGGTTCAGGGCGGCCCGAAAGCGCGGGCCTTGCATATCGACAAGATCCTCAAGGGGTTGCAGGCCGAAATCCGCTCTACCGGGGAACGCATCTACCTTGTCGGCGGGTCCTGGCGGGTGATCGCCCGGCTGGATATGGAGCGGCGGAATTACCCTCTGACCGTGCTGCACGAATACCGTATGATGCCGCAATCCCTGCTGGACACGCTGCAATGGATCCAGTCCTCGGACCTTGCCCTGCTGCGCGCCCGAACCGGCACCAGTGCCGAACGGATGGAACTGGTGCCATTGGCCTGCGAAGTGCTGCGCGAGTTGATCCTGATGCTGAAACCCTCCGAGATCGACATTTCCGCTTACGGCATCCGCGAGGGGCTGCTGTACGAGGTGATGCCCGAAAAGCTGCGTCAGCGTGACCCGCTGATCGAGGCGGCAAGGATCAGCGAACTGACCGCCGCCCGCATCCCCGGCACCGGCAAGAAGGTCTATGAATTCCTGCAGCCGATCTTCCCGGGGGCCGACAAGGACCGCCAGCGCCTGATCAAGGCCGCCTGCCTTCTGCATGACACCACATGGCGCGCCCACCCCGACTATCGGGCCGAGGCCTGCTTTGACAACGCCACCCGCGCCAACCTCGGTGGTCTGGACCATCCGGGCCGCGTTTTCCTCGGCCTGTCGCTTCTGCACCGCTACAAGAATTCACGCGCCGGATCGCGGCTGGAACCCCTGTTCCGCCTTTTGACGGATGAGCAGATCCAAGACGCCGAAATCCTCGGCAAGGCCATGCGCTTTGCCGCAATGTTTGCCGCAGGTGACCCCGCGCAGGCAGGTCAACTGGCCTGGAACCCGAAAAAGCGCATCCTTGAACTGCAGTTGACCCGTGACGGCGTCAATCTTTACGGAGAGGTGGCACAGGCCCGTTTCGCCTCTTTGGCGCTGGCCATGCGGGCCGAGATCAAAGTGGTGGAGCCCGCCTGATGCCGACCTTCGACCATTTCGCCGTGACCGCCGCAACGCTGGAGGAAGGCGTAGACTGGGTCGAAGCCGCCCTTGGCGTCAAACTGGCCGGTGGCGGCAAACATGCCCTGATGGGCACCCACAACCGCTTGCTGGGATTGGGCGACATCTACCTTGAAGTCATCGCCGTCGACCCCGAGGGCACCCCGCCGTCACGCCCCCGCTGGTTCGACATCGACCGTTTCGAAGGCCCACCCCGCCTCACCACCTGGATCGCCCGCACGGATGACCTCGCCGCCGCCTTGGCCGCCAGCCCAAAAGGCACCGGCACGCCCGTGTCCTTCGCCCGAGGCGACTACCGCTGGCAGATGGCCGTGCCGGATGACGGCATCCTGCCCTTCGACAGCGCCTACCCCGCACTAATCCATTGGCAAACCCCGCTGCACCCCACGCAATCCCTGCCGGATGTCGGCGTCCGCCTCAAAACCCTGACCATCGCCCACCCGCAGGCGGAAGCCCTGCGCGCCGCCCTGCCCCTGCAAGACCCCCGCATTCACATCATCCAAGGCCCGCAGAAAGCCATGACCGCCATCTTCACAACTCCCTCCGGCGACAGGAGCCTGCCATGATCCGCCCTGCCATCGTCCTTGACGCCCAAGCCATTGCCGACGTCTGGAACCCCTGGATCCGCGACACCGGCATCACCTTCAACGCCGTCGACAAGCACCGCGAGGACTTGGCCGATCTGATCGTCACCCGCACCAAGGCGGGCCACGGCTTCCTTGTGGCCTGCGATGACGACACCGGTGCCGTGCTTGGCTTTGCCACCTATGCCCAGTTTCGCGGCGGCATCGGCTATGCGCGCACGATGGAACATTCCATCATCCTGGCACCCGAAGCGCGCGGCAAAGGCCTTGGCCGCGCCCTCCTGACCCGGATCGAAGCCCATGCCCGCGAGGAAGGCGCCCACCAGATCCTGGCAGGGGTCAGTTCGGAAAACGCCGATGGGATCAAGTTCCACCTTGCCATGGGCTATGCCGAAGCCGCCCGCATCCGCGAGGCCGGCTATAAATTCAGCCGCTACATGGATCTTGTGCTGATGCAGAAATTCCTCTCCTGACAGCGCCCGCATCCTGACATTGGCGCCAAGCCGGGTTACACTCTGCCCATGTCGATCTGGACCCGCATCGCCGAAGCCTTGTCGGCTCTCGCCAAAGGCGAGGGCCTTGGAACCGTATTCGACCGCCTTCGCGTCAGCCCCGAACGTTCGCCCGAACGGTCGGTCGGCTTCACCATCGCCGTCATCGCCCTTGGTGCAAAGATGGCCAAAGCCGACGGGCAGGTCACGAAAGACGAGGTTGCCGCCTTCCGCCGTGTTTTCTCCATCCCTAAGTCCGAGGAAAGCAGCGCCGCCCGCGTCTTCAACCTTGCCCGTCAAGACGTCGCAGGCTTTGACGCCTATGCCGCCAAGATCCGCGCCATGTTCGGCCCCAATGACCGCGATGTGATGATCGACCTGATGGAGGGTCTGTTCCACATCGCCACCGCTGATGGCGAGTTCCACCCCGCCGAGGAAGCCTTCCTGCGCGAGGTCTGTCGCATCTTCGGCCTGACCGACGCCTGTTTCCGCAGCTTGCGCGCCCGTCACGTCAACGACGACCCCTATGCCGTGCTTGGCATCCCCCCCGACGCCTCGCCCGAAGAGATCAAGAAGGCTTGGCGCGCGGCTGTCAAAGCCTCGCATCCCGACGTGATGATCGCCCGGGGTGTGCCGCCCGAAGCCATCAAACTCGCCGAAGACCGCATGCGCGCCCTGAACGCCGCTTACGAGGATATCACGCGGCGCGCAGCATGAGTCTTCGCCCCGCCTCCCTCAGACTGGCGACATACAACGTCGAATGGATGAACGCCCTGTTTGATGACGCAGGCCATCTTCTGGCCAACAACGACCTCTCCGCCCGCTACAACATCTCCAAGGCCGACCAGTTGGCGGCCTTGGGCATCGTCTTCACCGCCATGAACGCCGATGGGGTGATGATCATCGAAGCGCCCGATCAAGGCTCTCACCGTTCCACCACCCGCGCGCTGGAAGCCTTCGCCGCCCATTTCGGCCTGCGCGCCCGCAAGGCGGTGATCGGCTTCGCCTCGGGCACCGAGCAGGAAATCGCCTTCCTCTACGACCCCGACATCCTGACCGTCACCCATGACCCGCGCGGCAAACCCGCCCCCGCCAAAGGCGCCCCCCTCACCCCTGAAAGCGTCCCCCGTTTCGACACCGCCTTGCGGCAGGACATCAACGCTGATGGCGTCGACGAACTGGTGGTCTTCTCCAAGCCCCCGCTGGAATTGACCGTCACCACGGGCGACCGGAACCTTCACCTGATCGGCGTCCATGCCAAATCCAAAGCCCCGCACGGCACCGTGACGCCGCAAGACTTCCGCCGCATCTCGATCGAAAACCGGCGCAAGCAACTGGCCGAGTGCCACTGGCTGCGCGCCCGCGCCGATGAGCATCTTGCCGCCGGGGACAGCCTGATCGTGATGGGCGATTTCAACGATGGCCCTGGGCTCGACAAATACGAACGCCTTTTCGGCCAATCCGGGGTCGAGGTCATGCTGGGCCTGACCAATCCGCGCCCTACCCGACTTTATGATCCGCATGCCTTCATGGCCCTGAACCAGCGCGCGGGCCTGTCGCCCACCACCGCCCGCTTCTGGCTCGCCCCGCAAAACTGTTATTTCGAGGCTTTGCTGGATTACGTCATGGTCTCTGCCGACCTTTATGACGCCCATCCCAACTGGCGCATCTGGCACCCGTTCAACGACCCTAGGGTCACTGCAATCCCGGACCTGAGCCAAGCCATCCTCACCGCGTCCGACCACTTCCCGGTGACTATCGACTTGCCCTAACCCGCCCCAAATCCGATAAACACCGAAAACCGGGGGCAGAATGCGCTTTTCCATGATCTCGGCGGCTCTCGTGGCGGCCCTTGTCGGTTACGGCAGTACCATCGCCCTGATCCTCGCCGCAGCCGCCGCCCTGGGTGCCACACCGGCGCAAACCGCAAGCTGGGTGCTGGCCATTTGCCTGACCAAAGCCGCAGGCTCGGCCTTCCTCTCCGCCACCGCCCGCGTCCCCGTCGTGCTGGCCTGGTCCACTCCCGGAGCGGCCTTGATCGCCGCCACCCATGGCCTGACCATGGCCGAGGCCGTAGGCGCCTTCCTTCTGGCGGGCGCGCTCATCGCCCTGACCGGCGCCATCAAGCCCCTCGGTCAAATCATAGCCCAAATCCCTGACGCGATAGCCGCCGCCATGCTGGCCGGTGTGCTTTTGCCGTTCTGCCTCAAAGGCATGGCCGCCGCAGGCGCCCTTGGCCCCGCAGCCCTTGCCATCGGCGCCGTCTTTGCCCTCGTCCGCCTCTACAACCCTGCCCTCGCGGTGCTCGCCGCGCTTGCCACCGGCCTGATCGCTGCCTTCGGCCCCGGCGAGGCGCTTTTCCCCGCCCTCACCCTGCCCCTCCCTGCCCTGACCTTCATCCCACCACAGTTTCATGCCCAAGCCCTGATCGGCCTTGGCCTGCCGCTCTACCTCGTGACCATGGCCAGCCAGAACCTGCCCGGCTTTGCCACCCTGCGCGCCGCAGGTTACGAGCCGCCCGTCGCCCCCGCCCTCATCACCACCGGCACCCTCTCGGCAATCGGCGCGCTTTTCGGTGCCCACACCATCTCGATGGCCGCCATCACCGCCGCGATCTGCCTTGGCGACGACGTGCACCCCGACCGCAGTCTGCGGTGGAAAGTCGGCCTCGCCTATGCCGGCGTCTGGGTGGCCTTGGCCCTTCTTGGCCCGCTCCTCGTCACCATCCTGCAAGCCATGCCACCCGAGGTCCTGACCCTTCTGGTTGGCCTGGCCTTGCTTGGCCCCCTGACCGGAGCACTGACGGGCGCTTACACCCCGCCGCAAAGCCGCTTCGCCGCGACGATTACCCTCACCGTCACCGCCTCGGGCATCGCCCTCTTCGGGATCGGCGCGGCCTTCTGGGGCCTGCTGGCAGGCCTCGCCATGTTGACACTGGAGACCCAAGCCAAACGCCTGCGCCGCTAACCCCAGTGCAAGGCCGCCGCTTCGGTGCTGGGTGCGGTGCGGCGGCGTCCGCCCAATCCCGCAGACCGGTTCAGCGGAAGAACGGAACCTCTGCGGCAAGCGGGCTGTCTCCGTAGCGGGCCAGGAACTCAGCCCATGCCGCGTCAGACTTTTCCAGCCGGGCGGCATCAAAGGCCGCGACAAGGGCGGTATCGGGCCCTGCGGCGGCTTGCTGCGCGGCTGGGCTGTCGGGGGTCCGGCGGGCGTTGAGGTGGTCTCTGGCCATCTCGGTGAAGCGGTCGCCGGGGTGCTGCAGCAGGAACATGATGATCGCCGCATTGCTTTGCTTGGACAAGGCGGCGTCCAGCACCGGGCTTCTCTCCAGCGAGATGGGGGGCTCCATGCGCTGGATCGGTTGATCGATGCTCACGATCGGACGGGGGGTCGGTGCAACCGGCGGCTGATCCGATCCCATGGTCCGCACCGTAGACGGACCGCTGCGCGCACTATCCGGAAGTGTCGCCATGCAAGCGGTCAAAACACTTATGATACCAAGCGCCAAAAAGCCTGTAACATGTTCCATTGATTGTCCTTTCATCCCATTGGCCCCCACAATACCACGTCCGGCGCTCTTGTCGGAACGATTAATATTTCGTCAAAATTAAGGTAGTTTGTTGCCAGAATCGCACGATCAAGTTAGCGTGACTGCACAATACGAACGGCCAATCGGCCAAATATTTGATAACACAGGGAATTAAATGCCATGGCACATGATGGATCGAGTCTCCTAAGTGCGTTCGCTTCCTCTTCCGATACGGCCGATTCTGACCTGTCGGTCGGAAGCAAGCTGTCCTTGTCGCAACCGGAAGGTGCATCTTCGCTGGATGCCGTAGGGCTTTCGCATACGTCCGAGGTGATCTCGGTCGCCAGCGCGCCGGTGTCGTTTGACTTCAAAGTCACGACCGCGATCGAAACGATCGGCGCGCTTGATGCACCCTCGCTGGGCTTGGCCCCGACCAACGGCCTGACGCCGCTTGATGGTGGCTCGGGCGACCTCAGCCCCAGCGCGTTGGCTGACCTTGGCGCACCGACGATCAACGCGTCGCTGGCGACGATGGCTGATTATCTGGTGAATGGTTTCTGGAATGCACGAGGCCAGACGGCGCACCAGCTCAACCTCGGCTCCACGGGGAACCATCCGACTTTTGGGGCGGTCTGGTATAACGTCTCGGGCTTTTCGAGCAACCTTGCCACCGACTACGGCACCGAGGGCGCTGACTCCAACGGTCTGACCGCCGCCCGTCAGCAGATGGTGCGCGAGGCCTTCAAGCTTTACAGCGCGGTGCTGGGTATCAACTTTGTCGAGGTCAACTCGACCGATACCAACCTCGTCAGCTTCTTTTTCAAGGACAACGTGGCAGGCAGGGCCTATGAGGCCGAAAAGACCGACTCGGGCACGGGCGGCATGAT
>CANBRQ010000208.1 GCA_947371955.1 Paracoccaceae bacterium
CCCCCCCCCCCGTGCCAGCCGAGGGCGCAGCCCTCAGACGCCCAGATCCGCCAGATAATCCATCAACGCCGGTCGCACCGATTCCGCGCCATCGGCCCTCGCCTGATCCATCACCGCCCGGGCGACCCCCAGATCCGCCATGCGCAACAATTCCTTCACCGGCCCGATCGAGGCGGGTCGCATCGACATTACCCGCAATCCAACGGCTGCCAGCGCCAGCGCTTCAACCGGGCGACCGGCATCCTCGCCACAGAAGGACAGCTTGGTGCCATGCGGGGCACAGCGCCGCACGACATGCTCGATGAAGCTCAGGAAGGACACGTTCAGCACGTCATAGCGCTTGCGCACCCGTTCATTCTCGCGGTCTGCCGCAAAGAAGAACTGCTTCAGGTCATTGCCGCCGATCGAGATGAAATCGGCCAGCCGGAAGAAATCATCCGGAGCATAGGCCAGCGAGGGCATCTCCAGCATGGCCCCTATCTGCACATCTGAGGGCACCACGTGATCCAGACTGCGTTCACGGTGGATTTCCCGCAGCACGTGGCTGCGTGCCGTCTTGAACTCGCCAAACTCGCTGACGAAGGGGAACATGATCTGCAAGGGCCGCCCATTGGCCGCCCGCAGCAGGGCCTGCACCTGCATCCGCAACACGCCCGGCTTGTCCAGCCCGACCCGGATCGCCCGCCATCCCATCGCCGGGTTCGGCTCGTCGTTGGGCTTCATGTAGGGCAGCACCTTGTCCGACCCGATGTCGAGCGTACGGAAGGCCACCGGCCGCCCCTTGGCCGCATCCATCACGCGGGCGTAAAGCGTGGCGAGTTCCGCCCGCTGCGGCATCTTGTTGCGGATAAGGAACTGCAACTCGGTCCGGAACAGGCCCACGCCTTCGGCACCCGAGCCCACCAGCGAGGGCAGATCGGCCATCAGCCCGGCATTCATCAACAGTTCCACGCGGATGCCATCCACCGTCGTGGCAGGCAGGTCGCGAAGCGAGGCATAGCGCGTCTGCGCCTCGGCCTGCATGGCGATCTTGTCGCGGAAGGACCGCGCAATGGTTTCCTCGGGCCGCAGATGCACGATGCCCTGATCGCCGTCGACCAGAATGGCATTGCCGTTCAGCGCCTCGGCGGTGATGCCCTTGGCGTGGATGACCATCGGAATGGCCAAGGCCCGCGCTACCACCGCGGCGTGGCTGCCGACCGAGCCTTCCTCGAGCACGACGCCCTTCAGCTTGCGGCCGTATTCCAGCAATTCCGCTGGCCCGATGTTGCGCGCCACCAGCACCGGGTTTTCCGGCATGGCAGCACCGGTATCCCGCCCCTGACCCGTCAGGATGCGCAGCAGCCGGTTGGACAGATCATCCAGATCATGCAGCCGCTCGCGCAGGTAAGCGTCCTCGACCTGCTCCAACCGGTTCCTTGCCGCCGATTGCTCCTTCTCCACCGCAGCCTCAGCCGACAGACCGCGCTGGATGTCCTCTTCCATGCGGCGCAGCCAGCCGCGCGAATGGGCGAACATCCGGTAGGCCTCCAGCACGGCCTTTTGTTCTTTATCAAGGCTTTCGGCGGCCAGCAGGTCATCGACGGACACGCGCAATTCACCCACCGCGTCGCGAATACGGTCAATCTCCAGCAGGGGATCATCGGCCACCGGGTTGGTGACGACGACACGCGGCTCATGCAGCCAGACACGGCCTTCGGCAGCCCCTTCCTGCCCGGTCGTCCCCCGGAACAACTGCGGCTGGCGGTGCAGCGCCAGACCTGCGTCATTGCCGAAGGCCCCCAGTTCCGCCATCTCGGCCAGAACCATGGCCACGACTTCGATGGCATCGATGTCTTCCTCGCCATAGGTCCGGGCGATCTTGGATTGCAGCACCAGCACGCCCAGCTTTTCGCCGACCCGCTGGATCGGCACGCCCAAGAACGAAGAGTAAATCTCCTCCCCGGTTTCCGGCATGAAGCGAAAGCCCTTCTCGGCGGGTGCATTGGGCGTGTTCACCGGCTGACCCAGACGGGCCACTCGTCCCACCAGACCCTCGCCCAGCTTCATCCGTGTCTTGTGCACCGCCTCTTTCTTCAGGCCTTCCGTCGCACAAAGCTCCAGCGTATCCGAGTCGCGGAAAAGGTAGATCGAGCAGACCTCGGTCCCCATCGAATCCGCGATGATATGGGTTATGCGGTCCAGCCGCTCCTGTCCCTTGGCGGGCGTGCCCAGAACGTCGCGTAGACGGCGCAAAAGCTTGCGGCTGTCGCTTTCCCTCCGTTCGCCCATCTGGTGCCCCCGACTGCTGCCCTGCAGGAAACGCAGGTGGTTTTATCCTTTATCACCGCCTTCGCGGCGATGCGATAGGGGCGGGGGCGGCAATTCGCCATCGCTTTGCGGTAAAAGGGCGCAGCGCCTGCGAAATTTGCAGGTATTCAGCGGTATGCAAATGAAAAGGCCGCAGACGAAGCTGCGGCCCTCGGGTGGTCTGGCGGGCTTCAGACCTTGTCGAGTTCAAAGGCGTCATGCAGCGCCTGCACCGCCAATTCCATATACTTGCGGTCGATCAGCACCGAGATCTTGATCTCAGACGTCGCAATCACCTTGATGTTCACATTCTCTGCAGCCAGCGAGGCGAACATCTTGGCCGCCACCCCGGCATGGCTGCGCATCCCGATGCCCACGACCGAGACCTTGGACACATCGCTGTCGGTGATCAGTTGGGCATAGGCGAACTTGCCCTCGGCCTGCGCATCCTCGATGGCCTTCTTGGCACGCAGGACCTGGTTGGTCGGGCACGAGAAGGTCATATCGGTATAGGCCTGCTTGTCGCCCGGGTTCGCCAGTTCGGATATGTTCTGCACGATCATGTCGACGTTCACGCCTGCATCGGCCAAGGGCCCGAAGATGGCCGCCGCAATCCCAGGCCGGTCTTCCACCCGCACCAGTGTCATTTTCGCTTCATCGCGGCTGAAGGCCACGCCAGAGACGACTTTCGATTCCATGATTTCATCCTCGTCGCAGACCAAAGTTCCCGAAGTCTCATCCGTATCCTCGAACGAGGACAGCACGCGCAGCCGCACCTTGTAGCGCATCGCCAGTTCGACCGAGCGCGTCTGCAGAACCTTGGCCCCCAGCGAGGCCAGTTCCAGCATTTCCTCGTAAGCGATCTTGTCCAGCTTGCGGGCCTTTTCCGACACGCGCGGGTCGGTGGTATAGACGCCGTCAACGTCAGTATAAATGTCGCAGCGCTCCGCGCCGAAGGCCGCCGCAAAGGCCACGGCGGTGGTGTCAGACCCGCCGCGCCCCAGCGTGGTGATCCGCCCCTCAGCCGACACGCCTTGGAACCCGGCCACCACGGCGACCTTGAAGCCCTCAGCGAACTTCGCGTCGATGTTCTCACGCGGGATCGAGATGAACCGGGCCGAGGAATGCGCCGAGGTCGTGTTGATCGGCACCTGCCAGCCCTGCCACGACCGCGCCGGGGTGCCCATTTCCTGCAAGCGCAGCGCCATCAGGCCAGCCGTGACATTCTCACCGCTCGACACCACCGCGTCATATTCGCGGGCGTCGTACAGCTTTGAGGTGCCCTCGACCCAGCCCACCAGCTCATTGGTCTTGCCCGACATGGCCGAGACGATGACGATCACGTCATAGCCGCGCGCCACCTCGGTCTGCACCTTCTTGGCGGCGTTTTCGATCCGCGCAAGGTCCGCCACCGAAGTGCCGCCGAATTTCATCACCAGAACTGGCATGTGTCCGCCCCGTCTTCCGTCATTCAGTATCCTGCCAAGCCGCAGTCTCATCCAAAATCGGCTGCTTCATAGCAGAAGCCGGGGCAGGGGCAAGCACCGGACGCCCGGGAAAACCGATGTGTGAAACTTCCGTGACATGAGGCCGACATTGATCTGGCGCAACAAGGCGGCCCGCCATCCGGACTAAACCGGCACGGACCCTTTCATGGATGGACCCGATGACCCTGACCTCGCAAGACCCGGTCGAACTGGCCAAGACGCTTCTGGCCGACCTGACCGCGCTGCAGACCAAGATGCTGGCAGAGGCCGCCGCCAGCGTCAAAGACTGGACCCCGCGCATCCACCGGCCCGAATTCACCGCCTCGGCCGCCAATATGGCCGACTGGCTGGCCCTGCGCCGGGCCGATTTGTCCAGCCTGCAGCAGCCCCTGTCCACCCTTGGCCTGTCGACCCTAGGGCGGCTGGATGCCCATGTCGGCCCCTCGGTTCAGGCCGTGCTGGCAGTGCTGTCGCGCATCGTCGGCGCGCCACCGGTGGCCTTCCCGTCCCGCGAGGACTTTGAGGCTGGCGAGGCCGTCCTTGCCGCCCGCCGCGACGAACTCTTCGGCGCGCAAGAACCCGGCGACCCGCGCACCCGCGTCATGGTCACCCTGCCGACCGAGGCCGGCACCGATGGTGGCGCGTTGATCGCTTCGCTGGTCGAGGCGGGCATGGACTGCCTTCGGATCAACTGCGCCCATGACGGCCCCGAGGTCTGGGGCGGCATGGTCACCTATCTGCGCGAGATCGAAGTGAAAACCGGGCGACATTTCCCGATCTCGATGGACCTTGGCGGGCCGAAGTTTCGGGTTCTGGAGATCGAGGCAGGCAAAAAGGCCGGCGGTGAAAAGCATGTGTTTCTGGTGGGCGATCAGTTCGCCCTCGTCCGCGACATCAAGCACGCACCCAAAGGCCTGTTCAGCGCGACCCTGTCACACGAGGCCTTGGTTGAGGCGCTGGAACCCGGGGCCGAGGTTTCGATCGACGACGGCAAGATCTGGGCCAAGGTCGATCACATCACGGACGGGGCGGCGGTGCTGACCGTCACGCGAGTCCCTGAAAAGGGTGGCAAGATCAAACCGGAAAAGGGCGTCAACCTGCCCGGATCGAACCTGCGCGTCGATGCCCTGACGCCGGATGACCTCAAGGCTTTGGACTTCGTGGTGGGCCATGCCGATGTCGTCTCTTTTTCCTTCGTGCAGACGGTGGCGGATGTGCAGTCGCTGATCAATGCAATGAAAGACCGCGCCAGCCCCGGCAAGAAGCTGCCCGCCATCGTGCTGAAAATCGAAACCCCGATGGGCCTGCGCAACCTTCCCGAACTGATCCTTGAAGCGGGTGGCACCCTGCCGGTCGGCGTGATGATCGCGCGGGGCGATCTGGCGGTAGAAATCGGCTTTGACCGCCTGTCCGAGATTCAGGAGGAGATCCTCTGGCTTTGCGAAGCGGCGCAAGTCCCCGTCATCTGGGCCACCCAAGTTCTGGAAGGCATGGTCCGCGACGGCCAGGCCTCCCGTGCCGAGGTGACCGATGCCGCGATGAGCCAGCGCGCCGAATGCGTGATGCTGAACAAGGGTCCCCATGCGGTGGAAGCCGTCAGCTTCCTGCGCGATATCCTGTCCCGGATGGACCGCCACCAGACCAAGAAAAGCCCCCGACTGGGGCCATTGCGCGTCTGGCGTGGGCAGGAAGCTTAACTGAGGTAGAAATCCTGCGGCGCCAGTGGCTTGGTTGCCGCAATCCCCAGATGCGGCGCCAAGGATATCTCCATCGTGCGGCAGATGGCGTCCAGCGGCAGGGCGTTGGGGGTGGCGCCGTAAGGATGTGACAGGTCCTCGGTCACTTCTGCCAGCCCAAGGAAGACATAGGCGATCAAGCCGGTGAAAACTGGCGTCAACCAGCCTTCCGCGCCAATCAGCGCCAAGGGGATCAGCAGGCAGTACAGATAAACCGTGCGGAAGATCAGCAGGGAATAGACGTAAGGCAACGGCGTCGCCGCGATCCGCTCGCCCCCGGCCTGATTAAGCTCCATCGAGGCCAGCCGCCCCGACAGGGTGCGCGCCCCAAAGCCGTCCAGTGTCCCCGCGCGCCGCGCTTCGCCCAGCAGGGCCGACATGGCATCCAGCGCTTCCCCGGAAGAAGCAACCTCGCCCCATGCCAGTGCCGCGCCATCGGGCGGCAATTTGCGCAACTGGCAGCGGTGCAGATGGGCGAAGGCCAGCGCCAGCCGGATCAGCGCTGCGGCCTCGGGCTTTGGCAGGAAAAGATCGGCCTCCCGCGCCAGTGCGCGCAGGTCGACAAGCAAGGCGCCCCACAGCTTGCGCGCCTCCCACCAGCGGTCATAGGCCGCGTTGTTGCGAAATCCCAGGAACAGCGACAATGCCACGCCCAGCACCGAGAAGGGCGTGGCCGCCGACTGCGGCAGCGCGAAGACCCAGTGGTCGAACGCCACCAAGGCCGCCGAGATCGCCACGAAGGTCAGCAAGGTCGGCCCGATATGGGGCAGGACCGAGCCCTTGACGGCAAACAATATCTGCCAAAGCCCGGGTTTTTCGCGGATGATCATGGTCGTGTCCTTGCTGCGCCCTGCCCGTCATAGGCTGAGCGGGCCCAGATCACAGGGGAAAATCCGCCGCAGTCCGGACCAGTTGCGCCCAAAAGCGTGAATTTGCCCATGGCGCGGAGAAAAGGCCAGATCACGCGCCTGCCAGCGCCCGCCAGCCGATGTCGCTGCGGCAGAAACCCTCGGGCCAGTCCAGATGGTCGATCATGCCATAGGCCCGGTTGCGCGCCTCTTCCAAGGTGCCGCCGCGTGCCGTGATGTTCAGCACCCGGCCGCCGTTGGCCAGAATTTGACCGTCGCGTTCCACTGTCCCGGCATGAAAGCACATGTGCCGGCTGTCCTCGGGCAGTCGCGCCAGCCCGTGGATCATCGAGCCTCTTTGGTAGGTGCCCGGATAGCCCTTGGCCGCCATCACCACGGTCAGGGCATGGTCATCCGCCCAGTTGACCCGGGCATCGTCCAACCGCCCTTCGGCACAAGCCAAAAGCAGGTCCAGCGCCTGCGCGCCCAGCCGCATCATCAGCACCTGACATTCCGGGTCGCCAAATCGAGCGTTGTATTCCACCAGCCTTGCGTGGCCGTCTTCAATCATCAACCCGGCGTACAAGACCCCCTGATACGGCGTTCCCCGCCGCGCCATCTCGCGGATGGTCGGCAGCACGATCTCCGCCATCGCTTGCGCCTGCACCGCCTCGCTCAGCACCGGAGCGGGGGAGTAGGCGCCCATGCCCCCGGTGTTCGGCCCGGTGTCGCCATCGCCCACCCGTTTGTGATCCTGCGCCGTGCCGATGGGCAAAGCATTCACCCCATCGGTCAGGATGAAGAAGCTGGCCTCCTCGCCCGTCATGAACTCTTCGATCACCACTTCCGCGCCCGCCGCCCCGAACTCGCCGCCAAACATGTCATCTACTGCCGCCAGGGCCTCGGCCTCG
>CANBRQ010000209.1 GCA_947371955.1 Paracoccaceae bacterium
AGGCGGTCAGCGCCCCGTCGCCCAATGTCACCGGCGCCACCAGCATGGTGGAGGAGCCGATGAAGGCGTTCTTGCCAATCTCGGTGCGGTATTTCATCACACCATCGTAGTTGCAGGTCACCGTTCCCGCGCCGATGTTGGTGAACTCACCCACATGAGTGTCGCCCAGATAGGTCAGATGGCCGACCTTGACGCCTTCATCCAGCACCGAGTTCTTGATTTCCACGAAGTTGCCGACATGGACATCTTCCGCCAGTTCCGCCCCCGGGCGCAGCCGTGCAAAGGGGCCGACCGTCGCCCCGCGCGAGATGTGGCAGCCTTCCAGATGGCAGAAGCCCTTGATTTCGGCGCCCGATTCCACCGTCACCGCCGGCCCGAAGATCACGTTCGGCCCCACCACCGCATCGCGGCCGATCCAGGTGTCGAGCGCAAAGAACACGGTTTCCGGGGCCGTCAGGGTAACGCCATTCTCCAAGGCGTCAAAGCGGGCGCGGGTCTGGAAGGCGGCTTCGGCCTCGGCCAGCTGGTGCCTTGTGTTGATGCCCAAAGTCTCGGATTCGGGGCAGGTGACATAGCCGACCGACATTCCCTCGGCCCGTGCCAGTTCCACGATGTCGGTCAGGTAGTATTCCTTGGCGGCGTTCTCGTTCTTCACCTGCGCCACCAGCCGGAACAGCGTTTTCGCCTCGGCACAGACAACGCCAGAGTTGCAGAGCGTGATTGCCCGCTGCGCCTCGGTGGCCTCTTTGTACTCGACGATGGCCTGCAGTTCCTCGCCCTCGACGATCAGGCGGCCATAGCGGCCGGGGTCTTTGGGTTCAAAGCCAAGGATCACCACGGCGTGCCGCGCGCGGGCTGCCAGCATCGCCTCCAGCGTTTCGACCCGGACAAAGGGGGTGTCACCGTAGAGCACGATGGCCTCGCCTTCGGCTTCGGCCAGCAGGGGGGCGGCTTGGGCGACGGCATGACCGGTGCCCAGTTGGGGATTCTGAACGACGGTTTGAATAGCCTCATCAAAGGCCAGTGCCGCTTTCGCCACGGCTTCCGCCTCGTGGCCGGTCACCACCACCACCCGCGACGGCTCCAGCGCGCGACCGGCGGACAGCGCGTGATGCAGCATGGGGACCCCGGCCAAGGGATGCAGCACCTTGGGGATGTCGGAATTCATCCGTGTGCCCATGCCCGCAGCCAGAACGATCAATGAAACCTGCATATGCCTCTTTCCTTTGTCTTTGCCCCGTTTTACCCCGCAAGGGCGGCACCGCAAGGGGGCAGCGGCTCACACCATGTTTCAGTGGGATAGGTCCTTGGCTCATCAGCGGTAGAATTCGGGGGTCGGCAAGATGCGCACCGTAGTCTTTGATCTGGACGGAACTTTGGCAGACACCAGTGCCGATCTGCTGGCGGCGGCGAATGCCTGTTTCGAGGCGCTGGGACATGGGGCGCTGCTTGGCCCGCAGGATGCGCTGACCGCGTTTCATGGCGGGCGGGCGATGCTGCGGCTTGGCTTTGGCCGCCTGGGCGCGCCCTGGACCGAGGCGGATGTCAGCCGCGAATATCCCCGGTTGCTGTCCACCTATGCCGATGTGCTGGACCGCGAGACGCGGCTTTACCCCGGTGCTGTACAAGCGGTGGAGGCTTTGCGGGCTGCGGGCTATGCCACGGCCATCTGCACCAACAAGCCCGAGGGGCTTGCGGTGGAACTGGTGAAACGTCTGGGGATAGCGCCATTGTTCGGCGCTTTGGTGGGCGCGGATACATTTCCGGTCCGCAAGCCCGATCCTATGCCTTACGTTGCGGCGGTGGAACGGGCCGGGGGCAAGGTGGCAAGGTCGATGCTGATCGGCGACACTCAGACCGACCGCGACACGGCGCGGGCGGCAGGCGTGCCCATCGTTCTGGTGACCTTCGGACCCGAGGGGCACAGCATCACCCGACTGCAACCTGACGCGCTATTGCAGCACTATGACGACCTACCCGCGCTTGCCCAAAGCCTGATTTCCTGAGACAACCGAGCGCTTGCCCGGATCGGAGTTCCCATGAGCGAAGCCGCACACCCCTCGCGCCACGCCTTCACGTTCGTGATGATCACGGTGCTGCTGGATATGGTGGGCTTTGGCATCATCATTCCGGTGCTGCCGAAGCTGATCGGCGAGGTGGCGCATGTCACCCTGTCCGAGGCCGCCAAGATCGGCGGCTGGATGGCCGCGGCCTATTCGGTGGCGCAGTTCCTGTTCGGGCCGCTGATGGGCAACCTGTCGGACCGTTTCGGCCGCAGGCCCTTGCTTTTGCTGGCGGTTTTCGGGCTCGGCGTGGATTTTCTGGCGCAGGCGCTGGCACCCACGACTGGGTGGCTGTTCTTTGGGCGGACCTTGGCGGGGGTCTGCGGCGCCTCTTGGGTGATCGCCAACGCCTATATCGCTGACATCACAGCACCCGAGGATCGGGGCAAGGCCTTCGGCATGATGGGCGCGGCGTTCGGGTTGGGCTTCATCATCGGCCCCGCCATCGGCGGGCTTTTGGGCGAATTCGGTGCCCGCGTGCCCTTCTATGCCGCCGCCGCCGTATCCGGCCTGAACCTGATCTACGGCATCTTCGTGCTGCCCGAGACTTTGGCCCCCGCCAACCGTCGCCCCTTCGAGTGGCGCCGGTCCAACCCGTTCGGGGCCTTCAAGGTGTTCCAGCACTATCACGGCGTGGTGCCGATGTGTCTGGTGCTGGCCTTGTTCTTCTTCTTCACCTCGATTTACCCGGCGATCTGGCCCTTCTGGGCGAAGGTGCGCTTTGGCTGGTCAGAAGCGATGGTGGGCGGCTCGCTTGCGCTGTTCGGGCTGGTCATGGCGGGCTTTCAGGGCGGGCTGACCGGGCGGTTCACCCAATGGTTCGGCGAGCGTAAATCGGTTGCCATCGGGCTTTTGTGTGCGGGACTGGCGGCCACCGGTTACGCGCTGGTGCCGGCCTCGCCCATGACGCTGTCTTTGCCGATGGTGGTGGTGCTGATGTTCGTGCATGGGCCGGAAGGGTTCATCAACCCGATGCTGACGGCGCTGATGTCCAAGCGCGTGCCAGAGAATGCGCAGGGCGAGTTGCAGGGCGGGCTTTCGGCGCTGGCGAATGTGGCGATGCTCTTGGGAACCGTGTTCTTTGCGCAGGTCTTCGGCTTCTTCATGTCGGATACCGCCCCTGTGCAGTCGCCCAATGTGTCTTATTTCATCACCGGGGCTGGCATGATTGTTACACTCGGCCTGTTTCTGTGGCTGATCGGGCATGAACGGGAAGAGGCTGCGGCATGACGGAACGCTTTACCGGCAATTTCACCCAGCAGGAGCCGATCCCGGAAGAGGGCATTGAGGCGGCGGTGGCGGTTCTACGATCGGGCCGGTTGCACCGCTATAACACGGCGGCGGGTGAGGTGGCCGAGGCCGCGCTGCTGGAGCAGGAATTCGCCGCGCTGACGGGGGCGAAATACTGCCTTGCCGTGGCCTCGGGCGGTTATGCGATGGGCTGCGCGCTGCGGGCTTTGCAGGTGCGGCAGGGTGAGCCGGTGCTGACCAACGCCTTCACGCTGGCCCCGGTGCCGGGGGCGATTGCAGCGGTGGGGGCGGAGCCGGTCTTTGTCGAGACAACCGAGGATCTGGTGATCGACTTCGCCGATCTGGAAGCGAAAGCTTTGGCCACCGGAGCGCGGCTTCTGATGCTGAGCCACATGCGCGGGCATCTGTGCGACATGGACGCCTTGATGCGTCTGTGTGACCGGCTGGGTGTCACAGTGATCGAGGATTGCGCCCATACGATGGGGGCCGCGTGGAAGGGTGTCGCATCGGGCCGGCATGGCGCGGTGGCCTGCTATTCGATGCAGACCTACAAGCATGTGAATTCGGGCGAGGGCGGTTTTCTGATTTCCGACGACGCCGACCTGATGGCCCGGGCGGTGCTCTTGTCGGGCAGCTACATGCTGTACGCCAAGCACGCCGCCGCCCCGCCGGTCGAGGCGTTTGAGGCGGTGCGGATGGTGACGCCCAATGTCTCGGGCCGGATGGACAATCTGCGCGCGGCGATCCTGCGGCCGCAGTTGAAGCTGCTGGGCGAGCGCGTGGCCCGCTGGGAGGCATTGTACCGCACGCTTGAGGCGGGCCTTCAGGCCACGCCGGGTCTGGCGCTGGTGGCGCGGGCGGAGGGCGAGACCTTCGTCGGCTCCTCGTTCCAGTTCCGCCTGCCCGATTGGTCACCTGCCCGCATCGCCTTGTTCCTGCAGCGTTGCGTGGCACGCGGAGTGGAGCTGAAATGGTTCGGCGCGGCAGAACCGGTGGCCTTCACGTCACGCTATGACCATTGGCGCTATGCTGCGGCGCAGATCCTGCCGCAGACGGACCGGATTCTGGCCAGCCTGATCGACCTGCGCCTGCCACTGACCTTCACGCCCGGGGATTGCGAGGTCATCGCCCGCATTATCCGGGCCGAGGCACTGACGGTGGGGCAGGGGCCGGAACCTGACGCGGTGGATGCGCCCGCCATTCAGTGAAGCGCTCTGCGGACCCGGCTGGGGGGGTTCACACCCCCCAGACCCCCCGTGGGATATTTGTGCAAGTATGAAAGGGGGGCCGGGAGGACTTAGCCGAGCTTGAATTGCTTGGCGAGTTTGAGGCCTTGGCCTTGGTAGTTTGAGGCGAGGCCAAGGCCGTAGAGTGTGTCGGGGCGGGTTGCCATCCGTTCGTAGACGAGGCGGCCCACCACTTGGCCGTGTTCGAGGACGAAGGGGGCCTCGTGGCAGCGGACTTCCAGCACGCCGCGCGAGCCTGCGCCACCGGCCGTGGCATGACCGAAGCCGGGGTCGAAGAAACCGGCGTAGTGGACGCGGAATTCACCGACCATGGCGAGGTAGGGCGCCATCTCGGCGGCGTAGTCGGGCGGGATTGTGACGGCTTCGCGGCTGACGAGGATGTAGAAGGCGCCGGGGTCGAGGATGATCTGGCCGTTCGTGGCGCGGACCTCCTCCCAGAACTCGCGGGCGGGGTAGTGGCCGATGCGGTCAAGGTCGATGACACCGGTGTGTGGTTTGGCGCGGTAGCCGAGCAGGTCACCAGTTTCGGGGCGCAGGTCGACCGAGAAGCCGAGGCCTTCCGAGATCACCGGGTCGCCGGAGACCAGCGGATCGGTGGCGTGCAACTGGCGGAGGGCCGTGTCGGAGAGGGTGGCATGGCCATGGCGGAAGCGGATCTGGTTCAGGCGCTGGCCGGGGCGGACGAGGACCGAGAAGCTGCGCGGGCAGACCTCGGCATAGAGGGGGCCGTGGTAGCCTTCCGGGATGCGGTCGAACTCGGCCCCGCCATCGGTGATCGTGCGGGTCAGAAGGTCCAGCCGCCCGGTGGAGCTTTTGGCATTGGCCACCGCCGACAGACCCTCGGGCAGGGCCAGGGATTCCATCAGGGGGATGACATAGACGCAGCCCTTTTCCAGCACGGCCCCGTTGGACAGGTCGACCTCGTGCATGGTGAACTCTTCCAGCCGATCCGCCACGCGGCGGCCTGCGCCTGCGAGGAACGAGGCGCGGACCCGGTAGGCGCGGGTGCCGAGCCGCAGATCCAGGCTGGCGGGCTGGACCTGTGCGGCCTCCACTGCCGGGTTCGCCGCAATGGCCCCCACCGCAATCAACTCGCGCAGCGCTTGTGAGGGCAGCACGCCTTGGGTCAGCATGGGTTCGCCTTTCCGAATTGGTCTTCAGGCCAACCCCGCCAATTCAAACAAAAAACCGTCCGCAGGCGCAAGCCCATGCGGACGGTTTTGTTAATGGTCGGGCCGGAGAGATTCGAACTCTCGACCTCCCGCCCCCCAGACGGACGCGCTAACCAGGCTGCGCTACGACCCGACGATCGTGACGCTTCATAGCAATAATCCGGGCAGGGGCAAGCAGGAAAATTCATCTTGTCAAACGGCCGAACGGCGCAGGCGCTGCGCCTCGGCCATCTGGGCGTGCAGGAGGCCAAGACGGGAATGCACCTCAGCCAAGGCCTCGGCGGTGTCAGGCGACAGGGGAGCGGTGAGGCAGCGCAGGCGGGCCGCAACACCGCCCAGATCGGGCACCAAGGGGGCAACCTCGGCCACAGGGTCCGGGGCGGACGCGGTTATCGGCGTGGGGTCGGCAAGGATCGGGGTGACGGTCGCATCTGGCTCCGGCTCGGGCTGAACCCAGACATGCGGTGCCTCGGCCTCGAAAGGGAGTGAGGGTTGCGCGGGGTCGGGGGCCGGCTTGGGCTTCGGGCCGCGCGGGGTGGAAAAGGCAATGAAGCCCCCCTCGCCATCGCGCGGCACTTCGGCGGCGGGTGGCGGAAACAGGTTTTCCACTTTGCTGGCAGGCGCAGGCTCCACCACACGGCGCGTCATCGGCACGACGACTTGGGGCGCAGATGCCACCATGTCCACGACGTCCTCGTCAAGATCGGCGTCCAGATCCAGATCGCCCGGATCGCCACCCAGACCCGCCACATGGCGTACGCCCTGCTCGCGCAGCACCTTCTGCACGCCACGAATGGTCATGCCTTCGGTGTGCAGCAACTGCCTTATGCCTGACAGCAGGGCCACGTCGGCGGGCCGGTAATAGCGGCGTCCGCCCGCCCGCTTGACCGGCTTGATCTGGGGAAACCGGCTTTCCCAAAACCGCAGCACATGGGCCGGCGTTTCAAGCACTTCGGCGACTTCGGATATGGTGCGGAAGGCGTCCGGTGCCTTGTCCATCCGGCTTGGCCGCCCTTACTTCGACCCGCCCGCCACGCGATCCTTCATCAGATGCGAGGGACGGAAGGTCAGCACCCGGCGGGGCGAGATTGGAACTTCGTCACCGGTCTTGGGGTTGCGTCCCACACGCGCGGTCTTGGCGCGCAGCGAGAAGGTGCCGAAGGACGAGATCTTAACGGTCTCTCCGGAGGCCAGCGCATCCGAGACATGCTGCAGCACCGATTCCACCAATTGCGCGGATTCGTTGCGCGACAAACCCACTTCACGGAACACCGATTCGCTCAGGTCCATGCGTGTCAGCGTCTTCTCAGCCATACTGTCCCCCCGAAATGTTTCACTCAAAACATGAGCCGGATCAAATTGCGAGTCAATAACAATGGCTTGGAACGCGTTCTT
>CANBRQ010000210.1 GCA_947371955.1 Paracoccaceae bacterium
ACCGCGTGGCGGAAGACTTCCTTGCCCAGCATGCGCAGTTTGCCGGTCACGCCGGTCGACACGCCGCCATCGACATAGAGAAGGTCCCTGTAGCGACCATCAGAATGAAGGTCGGTGGCCAGAATCCCACGGTCGTCGGACGTACCTTCCGACTCCTGCGCTTCCAGCACCAAAGCGCCCGCGCCGTCACCAAACAAGACGCAGGTGGTGCGGTCGTTCCAGTCCATCAGCTTGGAGAAGGTCTCTGCCCCGATCACCAGCACACGCTTGGCCTGACCGGACAGGATCATGCCATTGGCGGTCGACAGGGCATAGACAAAGCCTGCGCAGACCGCCTGCACGTCGAAGGCGAAGCCGTGAGTCATGCCGATCTTGGCCTGAATCATGCTGGCCGCAGAGGGGAAGGTGAAATCGGCGGTCGAGGTGGCCAGCACGATGGCGTCAATCTCTGACGCGTCCAGCCCGGCATTGGCCAAGGCGGCAAGGGCTGCCTTGGTGCCAAGGTCGGAGGTCGTCTGACCCTCGGCGGCGAAATGGCGGCGTTCGATGCCGGACCGGCTTTTGATCCATTCGTCACTGGTTTCCACCAGCAGTTCCAGTTCGGCATTGGGCACAACCCGTTCGGGCAGATAGTGCCCGACGCCCCTGACCACGGCGCGCAATGTCATTCCGGTTGCCCCGCTCCCGCATCACGGGGCATTGTGGCGGCCCCTTCGGCGGCACTTTGCCCCGTGGACAGGGTGGATGCAACCCGCGCCGCAAGCCTTTCGCGGAAACCGCTTTTCGCCAGCTTGTAGGCCATGTCCAAGGCGGCAGCGACGCCCGTGGCATCCGAGGAGCCATGCGATTTCACGACGATGCCGTTCAGCCCCAGAAACACCCCGCCGTTGGAGCGGCGCGGGTCCATGCGTTTGCGCAGGCGGTTCAGGGCGTTCGTCGCCAGAAGGGCCGCGAATTTCGACAGGATGGTGGCGTTGAACGCCTCGCGCAGGAAGTCGCCAATGAGGCGCGCGGTGCCCTCTCCGGTCTTCAGCGCCACGTTGCCGGTGAAGCCGTCGGTCACGATCACATCGACGCGGTTGGAGGGCAGATCGACGCCTTCGACATAGCCGATGTACTCGTAATCCCCACGGGCGGCGGCAGCGGCGATCTGGTCGCTGGCGGATTTCAACTCCGCACTGCCCTTGTGTTCTTCGGTGCCGACGTTGAGCAACCCGACGCGAGGCCGCGCCAGACCCATGCCGTTGCGGGCATAGGAGGCGCCCATCATCGCGTACTGCAAAAGGTCGGCCGCATCGGCCTTGATGTCAGCCCCCGCGTCCAGCATCAGGTTAAATCCGCCCGGATTGCGCGAGGGCCACAGGCAGGCAATTGCCGGGCGGTTCACGCCGGGCAGTTTGCGCAGACGGATCATCGAGACGGCCATCAGCGCGCCAGTGTTGCCGCAGGACACCGCCACCTTGGCCTCGCCCGAGCGGACAGAATCGATGGCACCCCACATCGAGGTGCCCTGCCCGTGGCGCATGACTTGAGAGGGTTTGTCCTCCATCGTGACAACGCGCGCAGCGTGGCGGACGATCACACGACCGGACAGTTCGGGCTGACGGGCCAGAATCTTCGTCAGTTCGACTTCGTCGCCATGCAGAATGAAATCGGCATCCGGCTTTTCGGCGGCACAGATGGCAAGACCGGCGACGACAGCCGCCGGTCCACGGTCACCGCCCATGGCGTCAACCGAAAGTACGATACGATCCGGGCCATTGGACCCCATCGCCGTCTTGGGCGTGCCGGAGGCGATAGGGCCTTGGCTCGCTTGGGACATGGGGTCTGCCCGGCGGAAGCGGCTTACGCCGCGTCCTCGTCAGTCACCACGGCCGACTTGGCTGCCACGACTTCGCGGGCGTCATAGTGGCCGCAAGCGCCGCACACGTGGTGCGGGCGCTTCAGCTCGCCGCAGTTGGAGCATTCGGCCGGGTTTGCGGCAACGAGTGCGTCATGCGACTGGCGCATGCCGGTTTTGGAAGAGGTCGTGCGGGTCTGCGGGACAGCCATGTCTCACCTAATGTTCTTGGGGACAGGCCCCTGTTTTCTTGGCACTTTCATCGGGCAACCCCAGCGGTCAAGCCCGGTCAGGCCGCGCCAACTGCATGCCTGTGAATGAGGCGCGGAACATAGACGGATTTTGGCCGGGCGCAAGTCCCTTTGTTGGGGCGCTTTTGTCCAGCCGCATCCGTATCATGCGCCCGCACCGCCTTGGTCTTTCGGCTTCAGGACCAGACCTGCGAGCCCGGCGAAGGGCTTCAGATCGCCCTCGCGCAGCGCGGCCTTGCCCGGTTCGGTAAAGACCGCCTCGCCCAGTTCCACCCCCGGCGCGCGGGGATACATGGGCAGGGCCAGCGCCAGCGCCTCAATTGCGACCGAGGCCGCGTCGATCACCTCGGGCAGGGCTTCCTGCGTGTCATCCGCAGGGATTTCCACCTCGTTGTCCTCGGGCACCGCGTAATCGGACAGGTAGAGCCGGCGCACCTCTTCGGTGATGGGCGTCGTCACCGGCTCCAGCGTGATCGAGCAGGGCTGCACCACCGAGGCCACGAGCTTGGCCGTCAGCACCATGTCGCGCTTGCCGGCGGGGCGGATTTCGCCGTCGAATTCCAGCTTGGGCAAGTCCAGAAGCCCCAGCGCAGCGGCAATCGCCTTGCGCTCGGGTGCCGAGGGGCGAAAACGGACATGGGTCGAGGTGCGGCCCGCGATGGCCGCAACCTTGAAGGGCAGGCTGGGCAGTTGGGTATGGGGGGCTTCGGTCATGGCGGGCTCCTTGGACAGGTCCGGAATCGGGCGGATCACGCGAGAACCGGCTGGCTTCAGGCCACTCGTCCGATGTCACGCGGTCTTTCGGGGGCTTAGAACTGCTGTGGGGCAGGGGTCAAGCGTTCCTTTCTTGAACCAAGGCCCCTCAATGATGTAAGCCTCAATTTCAGAGAGATCGCTGGCCCGGCGATGGTTCGAAAGATCGGCTTGTTCAGGGGATGCAGCATCGGTTGGTGCAGGCCCGGACGGGGAACACAGATCTAGACCTGACAGGGCAGGGGTAGGCATGGCGTTCGAAGCAGGACAGGAAGACATGCAGGGCCGCAGGCGCAAGCCCAAGGCACTGTCGGGTGTGGCAAGACCCTTCGGGGCGGCACTTCGCAAGGGTGTTGCGGCTGTGGCCGTCGTGTTGGCTGTGGCCTGCACGCCGCTATACTCCAACCACGGCTATGTGCCCGAGGACAAGGACCTGTCCGAACTGAAAACCGGCGTCGACACCCGTGATTCGGTGGCGGCTTTCCTGGGCCGCCCCTCGGCCGAGGGTCTGGTGGGCGATGTCGAATGGTTCTACGTGCAAAGCCGCTGGAAAACCGTTGGCGCGCGCGCCCCGAGCGAGATCGACCGGCAGGTCGTGGCGATCAGCTTCGATGCCAATGGCAAGGTCTCGAACGTCGAGCGATTCGGGTTGGAGAAGGGCGAGGTCGTGGCCATCTCGCGCCGGATCACCACCGAACCCATCAAGGGCCGCAGCGCCTTGGCGCAGATCTTCGGGTCCTTCGGGCGGATCGACCCGGCAAGCCTGCTGAAACGCTAGGGTGACGTCCCCGCCAGGTCAATCCGCCGGAGCGCAGGTGGTTGCCTGCGCCTCCGGCGGGGATATTTGCACCAGAATGAAAGGCGGGCCGGTGCTTCAGTCCCTGGGGTCGAACGTCAGCGCCACGCCGTTGATGCAGTAGCGCAGGCCGGTCGGGGCGGGACCATCGGGGAAGACATGGCCCAGATGGGCGGCGCAGCGGTTGCAGTGCACCTCGGTCCGCTTCATGAACCAGCCGTTGTCTACGCTTTCGCCCACCATCTCGCCATCGATGGGCGCGTAGAACGAGGGCCAACCGGTGCCGCTTTCAAACTTGGTGGACTGATCAAACAGCGGCGCATCGCAGCAGACACAGCGGAAGGTGCCCGCCGCCTTGGGGAAGTTGTCATGCGTGCCCGCGCGTTCGGTGGCATGTTTGCGGGTGACCTTGAAGGCGAGGTCATCGAGCATCGCGCGCCATTCCTCATCGGTTTTCACGACCTTGTCCATTGCATCCTCCAGATGATGAGTGCCAAATTTAGGGCGTTGCCGCGTGGCTGCAAGCGCCTTAGCGTGCTGCCCGCGCAAGCGTGAAGGATTGAAACGATGCTGCCCATGACGCGAGGGCTTTATACCGTCGCCCTGGTGTCGGGCGACAGCGACCTGACCGAGGCGCAGGCGCTGCGGCATCTGGCCTTTCGCCGTCCCATCGCGCCGGATGGCGGTGCGGGCAGCGGGGCGGCGGGTGCGCGGGGCCATGACAGCGACGATTTCGATTCGATCTGCCGGCATCTTCTGGTGCGCGAGGCCTCGGGCGTGCTGGTGGCCTGCTGCCGCATCCTTGGCTTTCCCGAGGGGCAGGATCTGTCGGCGAGCTATGCAGCACAGGTCTATGATCTGAGCGGGCTGTCGGCCTTTCCCGGCGCACGGATGGAACTGGGCCGCTTTTGCCTGCATCCGGCCCGGCACGATCCGGATATCCTGCGCCTGATCTGGGGGGGCCTGACCGGCATCGTCGATGCCGAGGGGGTGGGGCTTCTCTTCGGCTGCTCCAGCTTTGTGGGCGCTGACCCCGTGCCGCATCTGGCAGCCCTTGCCGCCCTGCGCCGTTATGTCGGGCCCGCGGCCTATATCCCCGGGCCAAGGGCGGCCGAGCGGGTGGCCTTTCCCGATGGCCCCGGCACGCCCGCGGGTCTGCCGCCGCTGCTGCGCACCTACCTGACCATGGGGGGCTGGGTGTCCGATCATGCGGTGATCGACCGCGATCTTGACACGCTGCATGTCTTCACCGCCTTGCCCATTGCCGCCGTTCCCGCCGCCCGCGCCCGCGCCTTGCGGGCTGTCACCACGGCCTGACGGCGAACCTGCCATTTGGGTTGACCCTTGGCGCACTTGGCCTTAGGGGCAGGGCATCATGGCACGCGCACCCCTTCTTCAACTCTCCGATCTGTCGCTGACCTTCGGCGGCAACCCTTTGTTCGAGGGCATCACCCTCACCTGTCAGCCCGGCGACCGATTGGCGCTGGTGGGCAGAAACGGCTCTGGCAAGTCCACCTTGATGAAGGTGATGGCCGGGTTCGTCGAGGCCGACAAGGGCCTGCGGGTCGTCTCTCCTGGCGTCACCGTGGGCTATATGGAGCAGGACCCGGACATGTCGGGCTTTGCGACGCTGGGCGATTATGCCGGCAGCCGGATCCCTGAGGGCGAGGGCTACCGGGTTGAGGTGGCGGCGGAGGGGTTGGGCTTCAAGCCGGACACTCCGGTTGCGTCGGCTTCAGGTGGTGAAAAGCGCCGGGCGGCTTTGGCCAAGTTGGTGGCCGAAGCGCCGGAACTGATGCTGATCGACGAACCGACCAACCACCTTGATATCGCCGCCATCGAATGGCTGGAAGATTTCCTGAATGAAACGCGGGCGGCCTATGTGCTGATCAGCCACGACCGCGCTTTGCTGAACCGCCTGACGCGGCAGACCTTCTGGCTGGACAGGGGGGTTCTGCGCCGCCGTGAACTGGGCTTCCAGGGCTTTGAAGAATGGCGCGAAGAGACCTGGCAGACCGAAGACGATGCCCGCCACAAGCTGGACCGCAAGATCAAGGCCGAAGCGCGTTGGGCCGTGGAGGGCATTTCCGCCCGCAGGAAGCGCAATCAGGGCCGGGTCCGTGCCTTGGCGGCACTGCGCGACGAACGTTCAAGCCAGATCCGCCGCAAGGGTAATGCCCTGATGGAGTTCGATTCGGGAACCACCTCGGGCAAGAAGGTGATCGAGGCCAAGGGTGTGGGCAAGACCTTCGGCGACAAGGTGCTGTTCAAGGATTTCGATCTGCGCATCCTGCGCGGCGACCGGGTGGCCTTTGTCGGGCCCAATGGCGTTGGCAAGACCACGCTCTTGAAGATGCTGATCGGCGAGCTTGCGCCGGATGAGGGCACGGTGTCCCTGGGCACCTCGCTGGACATCGCGGTCTTCGACCAAAGCCGCGCCCGGTTGGACCCGGAGGCGAGCCTGTGGAACAACCTGACCTCGGACCCTTTGATGGCGGTGTCCGGCAATTCCGATCAGGTCATGGTGCGGGGCAACCCCAAGCATGTCGTGGCTTACCTGAAAGACTTCCTGTTTGACGAATCGCAGGCCCGCGCCCCGGTGAAATCCCTGTCGGGGGGCGAGAAGGCGCGGCTCTTGCTGGCCAAGCTGATGGCCAAGCCGTCGAACCTCTTGATCCTTGACGAACCGACCAACGACCTTGATGTCGAAACCCTCGACCTCTTGCAGGACATCCTCGGCGAATATGACGGCACCGTGCTGCTGGTCAGCCACGACCGCGATTTCATCGACCGCGTGGCCACGACCACCGTGGCGCTGGAAGGCAATGCCCATGCCATGGTCTACCCTGGTGGCTGGTCCGACTATGCCGCCCAACGCGGCAAGAAAGAGACCGGCCCCGTGGCGCAAGCGCCCCGCACCTCGGTCGAGCCGCCCAAGCCCGTCAAGAAGATCATCGCCGAGGGCCTGACCTTCACCGAGAAAAAGCGCCTCGATACCCTGCCGGGCCTGATCGCCCGCATGGAATCCGAGATCGTCAAGCTGCAGGACCTGCTGTCGGACCCCCAGCTTTACAAGCGCGAGCCGGTGAAGTTCCAGAAAGCCTCCGACATGCTGACCGAACGGCAAGAGGCCCTCGCTGCCGCGGAAGAAGAATGGCTCGACCTGTCAGACCGCGCCTGACCTTTCCAATTCATCCAGGTCCAAATATCCAACTCCGCCGCCTGTGACAGGCGCCGAAGGTGGATATTTGAGCCCGGATGAAGGGGCAATCACCACAGATGGGCGACGTGGGGCGCGATGAGGCGGCTGTATATGTCGCGCGCGGCGTCCATTGTGGCGGGGGTAAGCGCGGGCAGGGCGTCGGCCTGGACGTTGGCTTGGCTTTGCGCCTGGGATTTCGCGCCGGGAATCACCACTGACACGGCATCCGCCATCAAAATCCAGCGCAGCGCAAAGGCGGCCATTGTGGCA
>CANBRQ010000211.1 GCA_947371955.1 Paracoccaceae bacterium
CCCCCCCCGCTTCCTACGATAAGGCACCCTCTGGCCTTACAGAACCCGGTCCAGCGCCGCAATCAGGCGCGCCACGTCTTCGGTGCTGGTGTAGTGCACCGCTGACATCCGCAGCACACCTTTGGCACGGTCCAGCCCCATCGCCTCGATCGGGCGGACGGCGTAGAAATCACCGGCCCAGCAAGCAATGCCTTCCGCGATCAGGGCGGTCGAGATCGGCTCAGCCGCCCGGTCGAAGGCCACCGCCACGGTTGGCGCGCGCTGCGCTCCGTCGCGCGGGCCGATCAGGCGCAGGTCATTGCGCGCAGACAGATAATCCAGCAGCGGCTGGATCACGGCAACCTCTTGCGCGCGCATCAGGTCGTGGACGACGCGGTTGCGCTCGGCCGGGGCGGCCTCGGCACCGCCGTGGTGAGCGTAGAGGGCGTCAATATAGTCGGCCATCCCGGCGCTGGCGGCGATCTGGGCATGGTCGGGGCCTGCGGGGGTGAAGCGCTTGTAAAGGCTGCCTGCGTTGAACCAGTGGCCCTGTGCCGGCAGTTCAGCCCCAAAATCCGCGCGGATCAGCATGATGCCCTGATGCGGGCCATAAGTCTTGTAGGCGGAGTAGAGGTAGACATCCGCCCCCAGCCCCGGAAAGTCCGGCAGGCCATGCGGCGCGTAGCTGACACCATCCACCACCGTCCGCACACCCGCCGCCCGCGCCAGGGCGCAGATCTCGGCCACCGGGTTGATCTCGGCCACGACGTTGGAGCAATGCGGGAAGGCCAGTAGCTTGACCTTGCCGTCTGCCAGCAAGGGCGTCAGGCGTTCGAGATCCAGATGGCCGGTGGCGGGGTCGATCTGCCACTCGCGCACTTCAATCCCTTCGTCCGCCAGCCTGCGCCAGACGCCCGAGTTCGCCTCGTGGTCCTGATTGGTCACCACTATCGCGGCATTCTTGCCGCGCAGCCACAGCCGCACGGCATTGGCCAGCACGAAGGTATTGGCCGAAGTTGACGGCCCGAAGGACAACTCCTCCCGCGCGCAGCCCATCAGGGCCGACAGGCGGCCCCGTGCCTCGTCCATCTCGGCCCCGCCGTCTTGCGAGCCGGGATAGGGCGCATAGGGCTGCACTTTGCGGTCAGTGTAGAAGCGGTGCAGGCGGTCCACCACCTGTTGGCAGGGGAAGGACCCGCCGGCGTTTTCAAAGAAGGCATGGCCCGACAGCACCGGGCTTTGGAAGGCCGGAAACTGGGCACGCACGAAATTCAGGTCAAGTTGGGTCAAGGTCCGCTCCATCAGCTTGGCTTCCCCCTTCCGGAGGACGGGATACGGCAGGTCTTCCCGCCAAGCCGCGTCATTCAGGCGGCAGGCTCAGGCCAGCGGTCACAAACCTTGGCATGCTCCGGACGAAAACCTAGCAAGCGCCCCGTTTGCCTGCAAGCACCCGCGAGGCCTGCCGGAAAAGACGCCGCGCTTCTGACCGGGGTGATGCTTTTTCCTGCATTTCGGCAGAATGGGTGAAAAGGTATCTTGCATGGTTAGGACGATGGCGCAAAATTAACCTATTGTTCGGACCGCATGCTTTGATTTGCTTTGTCCATTTGATCAAATCCCTGCAACAGTGCGGCCGATGCTATCGGCCCGATCCAACAAGGAGCACCTATGTCTCGCCTTCTGAAAATCATCTCCGGCACGGCGCTGGCGCTGTCTCTCGGGTTCGGGGCCAGCCTTGCCCATGCCGCCGACAAGGACCTGACCGTGTTCGACTGGTCCAGCTTTGAACTGCCCGACCTTCTGGCCAGCTATGTCGCCAAGAACGGCGACATGCCGACCTATTCGATCTTCGCCGACGATGACGAGGCGTTCCAGAAACTGTCCTCGGGCTTCAAGGCCGATGTGGCGCATCCCTGCAGCCAGATGATCCAGAAGTACCGCGATGCCGGGCTGATCGAGCCGTGGGACACCTCCAAGATCACCGCTTTCAAGGACATCGACCCGCGCTTCCTGAATTCGAAGATCTTCGCGGATGACTCGGGCGTCTGGTACATCCCGACCGACTACGCCTACACCGCCATCGCCTATAACACCAAGGAAGTCCCGGTCGAGGATGTGGCATCCTTGGATGTCTTCACCAACCCGAAATACGCGGGCCGGATTTCGCTGCCGGACAATTCGGATGACGTGTGGGCGCTGGCGCTGCTGGCGACGGGTGTGACGGACTGGACCAAGATCAACGACGAACAGTTCAAGGCCGCCGCCGATTGGCTGCGCAAGGTGCATACGAATGTACTGGCCTATTGGGCCGATCCTTCGCAGTTGAGCCAGTTGATGGCCTCGGGCGAGGTTGTGGTGTCGTGGTCTTGGAACGATGCCGTGGCTTTGCTGAAGTCGCAGAACTTTCCGGTGGGATTCCAGCGTCAGGCCAAGGAAGGCGCATCAAGCTGGTTTTGCGGCTGGGTCAAGCTGAAGAATGGGCCGGGCAGCGTCGACAAGGCCTATGACTTCATCAACGCCTGGACCGGTCCGGATGCCGCCACCGCGCTGTTGAAGAATGTTGGCTATGCCTCGACCAATGCGGTGGAAGAGGCCAAGCTTCCGGCGGCAGACCTGAAAGCGGGGGATGTCGACCCGATTTCGACCACGCTGCTGGCCCAGACCCCGATCGACCCGGCGCTGCGCGACCGGATGGTCAACGAGTTCGAGCAGATCAAGTCGGGCTTCTGATCGCACGATCAGGACCACAGGCGCCCGGGGTCAGCCCCGGGCGCTTTCTTGTCAGAGGGTGGCGCCAATCTCGGCGGCCTTGGCCAGAAGGGCGGTGCGGCCCTCGGGTTCGAAACTGTCGTACAGCATGTGCAGCGCGGGGTCCTGCACGCCGCAATAGCGCAGGATGCCGGTTTCGATCTGGGTCAGCATCGCCGCATCATAGCCGCGCTTGGCGAAAGAGGTGGCAGAGCCCCCTGCCACGGCCAGCATCAGAACCTTGGCATGCGGGTAGGTCGCCCCGCCGTAAGCCCAGCCATTGTTCCAGACCCGGTCGATCCAGCCCTTCAGAAGCGCGGGCATCGACCACCACCAGACCGGAAAAACCATGACCGTGGCTTCGTTCGCCTCAATCCGCGCGATTTCGGCCTGCACTTCGGGCGAATAGACCTTGTCGGGATTGTCCCAGTCGGGCTCGTCTGCCTCGCGCAGGACCGGATCGAAGCCCTCGGCGGCGAGGTCGGCCCGTTGGACGAGGTGGCCCGCCGCTTCGGCCGCTTTGGCGAAGGCCTGCGCCGTAGCATGGCACAGAGAGGTCGGGCGGGGGTGGGCGGTGACGAGCAGGATTTTCATGAGCGATCTCCGGAAGCCTGTTTTCAGCATGCCAGCCCGGCGGTTTCACGTCCACTTGCAACCCGCCGTCGCTGCGCCTATGTTGAGACTGTTCCGGGCAACCAGAACTATGGCGATAAACGCACCCATAATAGGCGGATCGGACCCGGGGGCGGTACCCGGCGGCTCCACCACAATCCTGTTCATTGCAGGCATTGGGGCCGAAATAGGATCGACGGACGTTCAAAGGGGCCAGCTTTTGCTCGGTGAGGTACCACCGTTATCGGTCCAAGATCACAGTTGCCAATGACAACCGTGCTCCGGCTTATGCTCTGGCTGCGTGAGCAGTTCGAGAAAGCCAAACTAAGCCCTTGCAGGTAGCACTGTAAGGCGGGGTTTGCAGGTACCTGGCAACAGAAACCTGCGCCTAATTCTTTTTAGTCTTGCCCGCGACCAAGAGCGGTGGTTTCACGCCCCTGCACCGCCGTTGAGTATTGTTACCTTGCTGAAGGGGCATCTTTGTTTTCATTTTGCGACTATTTGGAGATCTTTTGGCGGCTGGAAGATCACGGAATTGATGTCTTCCGATACTCAATGGATCAGCTTGGGCAAGGCTTGACGCATGTCGGCTTTGCCCCTACCTCTGGCATCTGGGGTTCGCGTCCACCCCGTGAGGCTTTGGCCCAAGCGTCGCATCCCTGACCCCCTTTTGACGGAGTCCCGCGATGCCGCAGCCGAACCAGATGGCCCCCGCTCAACTCGCCCGCCTTGTCGGGTTGCCCGATGCCCCTGCCATTGTTGATGTGCGCCTGCCTGAAGACCTGGCTTCGGACCCACGCCTGATTCCGGGCAGTTTCTTGCTGCCGCACACTGCTTGCGATCCGGCACCGGCCCGCCTGCGGGAGCGGCGCGTGGTGGTGGTCTGCGCGCGGGGGCGCAAACTGTCCGAAGGGGTTGCGGCCCTGCTGCGCACCCAAGGCATCGTCGCCGAGGTGTTGGAAGGGGGCAGTGTCGCCTGGGCCGCCGCAGACTTGCCGATGGTGCCAGTGGCGTCTTTGCCAGCGTCGAACCTGTGGGTGACCCGGCACCGGCCCAAGGTCGACCGCATCGCCTGCCCCTGGCTGATCCGGCGCTTTGTCGACCCTTTGGCACGGTTCCTGTACGTGGCCCCCGCAGACGTGGCCGCAGTGGCAGAGCGGTTCGGCGCCACACCCTTCGACATTGAGGATGTGTTTTTCTCGCATCGGGGCGACCGGTGCAGCTTCGATACCATGGTTGAGGTGTTCGGACTGTCGACCCCGGCGCTGGAGCGTCTGGCCACCGTCGTACGCGCCGCCGATACCGACCGGCATGATCTGGCACCACAAGCGGCGGGGTTGCTGGCACTCTCGGTCGGCCTTTCGCGGCAATTCCGCGACGATTTGGCGCAGTTGGAGGCCGGAATGGTCGTTTATGACGCGCTGTATCGCTGGGCGCGGGATGGGTTCGAAGAGGGCCACGACTGGCCCGCCGGGCGGCCGGCATGAACGACTGGGGCACCTTGTTCAAAGCCTTCGGGCGCATCGGCGTCTTGTCGTTCGGCGGACCTGCGGCACAGATCGCGCTGATGCACCGCGAACTGGTCGAGGAACGCAAGTGGGTCAAGGAGGAGGAGTATCTCTCGGCCCTGTCGTTCTGCATGCTGCTGCCCGGGCCCGAGGCGATGCAACTGGCCACATGGATCGGCTGGCGGCTGAAGGGCGTGCCCGGCGGACTTCTGGCAGGTTTGCTGTTCGTGCTGCCGGGGGCCTCGGTCGTACTGGCTCTGTCGGCGGTCTATGCGGCCTTGGGTCAACTGCCCTTGGTTGCTGCACTGTTTACCGGCGTGCAGGCCGCCGTCGTGGCCGTGGTGATCGAGGCCCTGCTGCGCGTATCGAAACGCGCGCTGAAGTCGCGGGCGCATTGGGTGACGGCGGTGCTGGCCTTTGTGGCGCTGTTCTTGTTAGGCCTGCCGTTTCCGGCTGTGATCCTTGCGGCAGGGCTATACGGTTATGCGACGGCGCAGGGCAAACCCCTGCCCTATGATCTTCCGCAGCCTTGGGGCGAGTCCCTGCGGGCGGTGCTGATCTGGGGCGCGGTCTGGCTGGTGCCCTTGGCCGCGCTGGTGATCTTCAGCCCCGGTCTTTACGCCGACATCGCCATCTTCTTCTCCAAACTGGCGGTGGTGACCTTCGGCGGCGCCTATGCGGTGCTGGCCTGGATGACGCAAGCGGTGGTGCAGAGCAAAGGCTGGCTGACCTTGCCGCAGATGATGGACGGGCTGGGATTGGCCGAAACCACGCCGGGGCCGCTGATCCTGGTGACCGAGTTCGTGGGCTATGTTGCGGCCTACAAGCATGACGGCTGGACGGGTGGCGTCTTTGCGGCGGGGATCACGCTTTGGATGACCTTCGCGCCCTGCTTTCTGTGGATTTTTGCCGGAGCGCCGTGGATTGCCCGGCTGACCAAGGCCCCGCGCCTGTCGGGAGCACTGAAATCCATCACGGCGGCGGTTGTGGGCGTCATTGCCAACCTGTCGCTATGGTTCGCCGCCCATGTCTTCTTCGGCCGGATCGGGCGAATCGATGCCTGGGGCCTGCACACGATTCTGCCCGACGTCACCTCGCTGCGGCTGATCCCGGCGGCCCTTGCCCTTGTCGCGGCCTATCTGTTGCTGGTGCGGCACTGGTCGCTGGCGGTGGTTCTCGCACTTGCAGCAATTACCTCGGCGGGCGTGGCCTTCGTCTGACGCCCGCTCTTCCCTTCCGACCCAAATTGCCTATGTTGGGGGCAATGGAGCACGGGGAGTTCGCATGGCAAAGTCTATCGACTACGGCAACCTGATGCACAAAGCCATGCGCGGTCTGATCCAGACCGTGCTGAACGATGTGGCTGCCAACGGACTGCCGGGGGACCACCATTTCTTCATCACATTCGACACCAAAGTCGAAGGGGTCGAGATGGCCGACTGGCTGCGCGCCCGTTATCCGGGCGAAATGACGGTGGTCATGCAGCATTGGTTTGATGACTTGAAGGTGACGGACGAGGGATTTTCCATCACGCTCAACTTCGGCAACAACCCGGAACGGATGACGATTCCCTTCGATGCGATGCGGACCTTCGTTGACCCCTCTGTCGAGTTCGGCCTGCGGTTTGAAACGCACGGCGACACCGAAGAGGACGACGAGGATGACGACGGCCCGGAGGATGATCCGACGCCGCCCCATCAGGATGCACAGATCGTGCGTCTCGACAAATTCCGGAAGTCCTGACCATGTCCGAAACGCTGTTGTTCTTCCGCCAGCTGATCAGCCGGCCTTTGCAGGTCTCTGCCATTGCACCGTCGTCGCGGTTTCTGGCGAAAGCGATGGCCAAGGACCTTGGACCGCACACCGGCCGCGTGGTGGAATTCGGTCCGGGCACCGGCCGGTTGACCGAAGGCATTCTGAATGCCGGGGTGCGCCCGGAAAACCTAACCCTGTTCGAGATGAACCCAGATTTCGTGACCCATCTGCGGGCCCGTTTCCCGGGCGTCACCGTACATCTGGCTGGTGCGCAAACCGCACCGGCGATCGTGACCAAGGGTGTCGGCGCCGTGGTCTCCGGCGTGCCGCTGCTGTCGATGCCGATGGCGCTGCGCAAGTCCATCATGGCGGCGGCGTTCGAGATTCTTTCTCCTGAGGGGGTCTACATTCAGTTCACTTACGGCCCCCGCCCTGCGCTGGAAGAGCCAGAACTGCAAAGCCTTGGCCTGACGTGGAAGCAGACGGCCTATG
>CANBRQ010000212.1 GCA_947371955.1 Paracoccaceae bacterium
TGGCCAAGGCCAAGGCCGATGGCGCGCTGCTGGACGCCGCCGAGATTGCCGAGGCCGTGGCCTTCATGCTGACCCGCCCGCGCACCGTCACCATCCGTGACATCATCATCCTGCCCGCCAGTTTTGACATCTGAGCCAAGGAAACGCAGCCTGACCGCGATGGTTTCGGACAGCGGGGCCGCCCAGTCGTGCCGGATCAAGGCCCTGACCAGCCCTTTCGACGGAAGGCATCACGCCTCGGCAAAACCCTTCGGGATGCGCAGGGCCCCCCCCAAGGGCAGGCCCGCTTCCTGCAACGTCTCCTCGGCCATGCTTTGCGCGTTTGGCCCGGCACCCATCAGATGCTGCCAGATGTCACGGACGGCAGGTGCTATGCGGGGTTCGCTGATGGCACGGGCGGTGTGCAGCCAGACGGCAAGTCCGTCGCTGCTGTCATAGTCCCGCGCCTTGCGCAGCGCCGCGACGCGTGTCTTGGCGGATGAGGCAAACCGCTTCACGGCGGCGGGGGGCCAATCGCTCAGGCTATAAAGATCCTGCCCTTCGGCGAGGCTTTTCGCCACCCAGACCTGCGCTGCGGCGGCATGGGCGTCGCGGAAATGCGGCTTGGTGGTGGCCAGCTTGTCTGAGACGGCCTGAGCCTCCTCGACAAGTGTGGCAATGGCCTTTTCATCTTTCCAAGCGCTGAACATGGGGTCCCCCTGTCAGGCTTCTGCCACAGGGGGCGCAAAAGCGAAAGACCTGCCCCCTCGGAGTTCCAGCTATGCCGCAGGACTCGCCCGCACGGGCCGCATCGCCGTCTGAACCCCACCATCCAGTCCGGCCTGAAGGCCTCAGAATGCCATCGTCGCATCGACGGCGCGGCGCCAGCGGGTGTATTTGGCGTCGGCCTCGCCTTGCGGCATGCCGGGTTCAAAGCGGCGGTCAAGCGCCCAACCCTTGGCGAATTCGGCCGGTTCCGGGCAGATGTCGCGCTGAAGGCCCGCCAGATAGGCGGCACCTAGGGCGGTGGTTTCGGTGATCACCGGGCGGTCGACCGGCGCCTGCGTCACATCCGCCAGAAACTGCATCGCAAAGGCCGAGGCCGTCATGCCGCCATCCACCCGCAACACACCGCCGCCCGTCTTCTGCGCCGAGCCTTGCCAATCGGCCCGCATCGCCTCCAGCAGATCCCGGGTCTGGTAGCCCACGCTTTCCAGGGCCGCCCGCGCCATCTCGGCCGGACCGGAGTTGCGCGTCAGGCCAAAGACGGCACCTCGGCACTCGGGCTTCCAATAGGGCGCGCCAAGGCCGGTGAAGGCGGGCACCAGCACCACGCCTTGGGCCACATCCGCGGCCTCTGCCAGCACTTGCGTCTCGGCGGCGGTGTTGATGATCTTCAGCCCGTCGCGCAGCCACTGCACCACAGCCCCCGCAATGAAGATCGAGCCTTCCAGCGCATAGGTCGTCTGCCCCCGCAGCCGGTAAGCAATCGTGGTCAACATGCGGTTGGAGGAGGCGACCCGTTCCGCCCCGGTGTTCAACAGCGCAAAACAGCCCGTGCCATAGGTCGATTTCATCATCCCCGGCGTGAAGCAGGCCTGCCCCACGGTCGCGGCCTGCTGATCACCCGCCACACCGCAAATCGGAATGGCCGTGCCGAACAGCCCCGGCTCCGTCATCCCGAAATCATCGGAACTGTCGCGCACCTCGGGCAGCACCTCCATCGGGATGTCGAGGGCGGCACAAATCTCGGCATCCCAGCGGTTCTGCCCGATGTCATACAGCATGGTGCGGGCGGCATTGGTGGCATCGGTGGCATGCACGCGCCCGCCGGTCAGGCGCCAGATCAGGAAGCTGTCGACGGTGCCGAAGGCCAGCTTGCCCGCCTTCGCCCGGTCGCGCGCGCCCGGCACGTGATCCAGAATCCACTTCACCTTGGTGGCCGAGAAATAGGGGTCCAGCAGCAACCCGGTCCGCTCTGTCATCATCGGGCCAAATCCATCTGCCCGCAAAGTCTCGCACAGATCGGCGGTGCGCCGGTCCTGCCAGACGATGGCGCGGTGAATGGGCTGCCCCGTCTCGCGGTCCCACAGCACCGTCGTCTCGCGCTGGTTGGTGATGCCGATGGCGGCAGGCACCACCCCGGTCCGTGCCAGAACCTCGCGCACCGTGGCCAGCACGGTGGACCACAGATCCTCAGGCTCATGCTCCACCCAGCCCGGCGCCGGGAAATGCTGCGCAAACTCGCGCTGGGACGTGGCCACCGGCCGCAATCCGGCATCGAAAGCGATCGCCCGGGTCGAAGTGGTGCCCTGATCAATGGCAAGAATATGCGTCATCTGCGTCTCCAGCGCTTTTCTGGCCAAATTGGCAGAGAAGTCTGCGACCCGGAAGCCACTTTGTCAGACGAATCCAATTCTCCTGACAGGGGCCAAAACAGAAGACCGTGACAATTCCCGGATCACATGTCACATAAAATGCTGTTTCGAGTGCCATGTGATCATAGGGGCCGTGGGTTGGTACTGAGTTTTCGGCAAAGCGAAATTCTGGAAATTGCCCGGGCGGAAGGGCGCGTTACCGTTGACCAATTGTCCCGCAAATTCGCCGTCACCCTGCAAACCATCCGCCGCGATCTGTCAGATCTTGCCGATGCCGGGCTGATGGACCGGGTGCATGGCGGGGCCGTCCTGCGCACTGGCGTCGCCAATCAGGGCTACGAACAACGCCGCCGCACGAACGACGCCGCCAAGGCCGCCATCGGCCGCGCCTGCGCCGCCGCCATCCCCAACAACTGCTCGATCATCCTGAACCTTGGCACCACAACCGAAGCCGTCGCGCGCGAGCTTTTGCGCCACACCAACATCACGGTCTTCACCAACAACATGAACGTCGCCAACACGCTGATGTCCAACGCCTCCTGCGAGGTGGTCCTGGCAGGCGGTTCCCTGCGCCGGTCGGATGGCGGTCTGGTCGGAGAGTTGACGACCCAGTTCTTCAGCCAGTTCAAGGTCGATTATGCGGTGATCGGCTGTTCTTCGATTGATGCCGATGGCGACTTGCTCGACTTTGATCTGGCCGAGGTCCGCGTCTCCAAAGCCATCATCGCGCAATCGCGCCAGACCTTCCTTGTGGCCGACCAGTCCAAGTTCCTGCGCAATGCACCGGCCAGACTGGCCTCACTGGCCGACATTGCCGGTTTCTACACCGATGCACCATTGCCCGCCAACCTTGCGGCAAAATGCAAGGACTGGGGCACCGAAGTCCACCTCACCTGACCGCCAAGATTTTTCGGCGAAAGATCTTAAGCCTCACCGCTGGTTCCAGCGCTCCAGCACATAAGACGCCGTCATCAGATCCAGATGCGCCCCGCCGCCGTTCTTGGCGATGGTGATCTCATCGTCACTGCTGCGCCGGAACAGCCCTGCCGACATATCGTAGAAATCCGCCCGTACATTCGCCGCGCTTATGGCGCCCGAGGCGATCGGGTCAATCAACTCGCCAATGTGGCGCACCGTCGTAGCCCGGCTGTCGACAAAGACCGCGGCCCGTTGCATCGCCAGATCATCCACCTCCCGCATCCGCGGATTATACGCCCCGATCAGGTCCAGATGCTGTCCCGGCTGCAGCCAAGCCCCCAGTACCACCGGCGCGCTTGCCATCGTGGCGGTACAGATCACATCCGCCGCCTTCACCGCCGCTTCCAGATCATTCGCCACCCGCAACCCCGGCACCTCGGCGGCCATCTTCGCGGCCCCGGCCGCACCGCGGTTCCAGACGGTAAACTCTGCGTCCGGCCACAGGCTGCCATAGGCCTCGACCATGGATCGCGCCACGGTGCCTGCCCCCACCAGCAGGAACTTCTTCGCATCCTTCCGCGCCAGTTTGCTGGCCGCCAGCAGACTGTCGCCCGCCGTCTTCCACTTGGTCACCAGATGGAAATCGACAAACGCCTTTGGCAGCCCGGTCACATCATCAAACAGCGCCACCACGCCATTGACCGTCGGCAACCCCAGCCCGGTGTTCCCCGGCACCACCGTCGCCACCTTGACCAGCGATCCCAGCCCGGTGATCCAAGCCGCCCGGTCCAGCATCACATCCCGGTCACGGTACAAAAACAGGTCGGCAATCTCGGCCTTGGCCAGCTTGTGCCCCGCCTCAAACGCCGCCAGCAACCCCGGCCAGGTCATCAGCGCCTCAGCCTCGCGCCCAACAATCTCGATCATAGCCCCGCTTCCCCTTCCGTCAGCAGACCCTCATCCACCAACCGCCGCGCCCAGCCTTCCCAAGCCGTGAAGTGATGCGTCTGCCACCCCCGCGCCGCCGCCGCCGCAATGTTATCCGCCCGGTCATCGGCAAAGATCAGATCGCCGGGTGCCACCCCGCAATCCTCCTCCACCATCTCATAAATCCGCGCCTCAGGCTTGATGACCCCCATCCGGCCCGAAACATAAAGCCGGTCGAACTCATGCAGGAAATCCATCTGCGTCATGGCGTATTCGAACGAGGATACCCCGAAATTCGTCAGCGCAAAGACCGGCACGCCCTTCTTGCGCAGCGCCCGCTGCAAGGCAATCGACCCTTCGATCCGGGGCGAGGCCAGTTCGATCCACCGGTCATGCCACATCCGCACCTCATCGCGCCACGCCGGATGGTTCTCCGCCCAGTCATAGATCGTCTCGCGAAACCCCGCCCCCCGGTCGATCAGATCATTCATGTGATGCAGATCGACCTCGGCAAACAGCGCCTTGCGCCGCGCCTCGCCAATCACCCGGTCGTAAAACGCCTCCGGCTGCCAGCGCGTCAGCACATTGCCAATGTCGAACACCACCGCCTCAACCGCCATGTCGCCAGCCTCTCTTCTCAGCGCCTGATGTCCGAAAACCGCTACGCACTTTTCGGACGGCGCTTTCGTGTTTCCCGATACAACGTATAAAGTCCCGCCCCGATGATCAGCGCAATGCCAACCCAGCCCTGCAGATCGGGGAAGGTGCCAAAGAACAGCAGCCCCCAGATCACCGCCAACGGCATCGAGGTATATTCAAACGGTGCGACCAGCGCCGCCTCGTTCATCCGGTACGCCTGGCTCATCAACAGCCCGCCAATCGCCACCGAAACCCCGGTGCCGACAAAGTAGATCCAGTCCGAACTCGGCGGCATCACCCAGGGCCGGAACAGAAACGCCAGCGACGGGTCCGCCGACCCCGCCAGATTCCCATCCCCCACGAAAAACCCCATGGTGGAGGAGACGACGATAAACGCCACCTGCGTGTAAAAGTTGATCGTGACAGAGCTTTCCGTCTCCCGGAACATCCGCGTCATGGTCTGCGTCGTGGCATAGCAAAGGGCCGAGATCAGCACCAAGATCGCCGCCCAGCGGAACTGCCCCTCAGGCCGCAGCATCACCACAACGCCGATCAGCCCGACCACCACCGCCCCCCAGCGATGCCAACCCACCTTCTCGCGCAGCACCAGCACCGACAGCATGGTCAACAACAACGGCGCCACAAACCCGATCGCCGCCGCATCCGCCAAAGGCAAAGCCGCCAGCCCCAGAAAATAGGTCGCATTGGAAATCATCACGACCGAGGCGCGAATGGCATGCATCCACGGCCGCCCGGTGCGCCAGATCTGCCGCTGCCCCGACAGCGCCGCAAACGCCAGAATAAACGTCAGCCCGACGAAAGCCCGCACCAGAATGACCTGATGCAGCGCATATTCGCCCGAGAGTTGCTTGATGCACAGGTCATTCAGCGAGAACACCGCCGACCCCCCCATCGCCGCCGCAATCCCCAGCAAAACATGCCGCGAGGCCCGCCCCACCTTCGGAGTCTCAGCCACACCATCGCCCGAAGGCGTCAAGGATACATCGCGCGTCATTCCTCTGGTTTAATGCCCCCAGCCCCCCGATTCTGCCCCAGATGCGACACCGTAGGTCGGGGCGTGCCCCGACTCTCCGTAGGGCGCTTGCGCGCTCGCCCCGCCCCCACCGACCGTTGCGTTAATCATGCCCCCAGCGTCCCGCGTGTCGGTACAGATGCCATACGGATACCATACGGATATCCGACGGAAGCCATACAGCGTGAACCCTGTGATTTTCCTGAATTAACCAAGCAAATCGTACCGATTCGCGGCCCTCTTCGCCAACCGTCGGTCAGCCCCCCGAAACAGCCGCCGCCCGCAACACCCGGTCCAGCACATCCAGAAACCGGCTCCTGTCCGCCTTGCCAAACAGCTTGCCGCCCCCTTGCCGAAACGGATCGGCGGCCCGCAAATCCGCCATCAAATCCCGCGTCGCCAGCACCATCCCGATGTTGGCCCGGTTCAACTCCTCGCCATTGTGCTTCAAAACCCGCGCCCCGGCCTCCACACACCTTGCCGCCAAAGGAATATCCCCCGTCACCACCACGTCCCCCGGCCCACAGGCTTCGGCAATCCACTTGTCCGCCTCATCCGGCCCCTGCGCCACAAAAACGCTTTCGACCAATGGGTTAGAGGAAGGCCGGATCCCCCCGTTCGACACCAGAACCATTTTCACCCGCAGCCGGGTCGCCACCCGTTCCGCCTCTTCCTTCACCGGACAGGCATCCGCGTCGATATACAGCGTCATGCCTTCAAGGCCTTGGCATGGAAGGCTATATGCTCCTCCATGAAGGTCGAGACGAAGAAATACGAATGATCATACCCCGCCTGCCGCCGCACCACCGCGCCTGCGGCCTCCAAAGCCTCCGGCTTCAGCAGCGCCAGAAACTTGTCATCACTGCCCTGATCGACCAACAATGGCCACGGAACCCCTTGTTTCCCCATCAGAATCGAGGCGTCGTGCCCAGCCCACAATCTCTCATCCGCCCCCAGATAGGCCCCAAACTGCTTCCGCCCCCACTCCGACCCCGCCGGATGGCAGATCGGCGCAAAGGCCGAGACGGACCGGAACCGCTCCGGAAACCTCAACCCCACCGTCAAAGCCCCATGCCCCCCCATCGAATGCCCGGTGATCCCCTGCCGTGCCGCATCCAAAGGAAACTCCGCAAACACCAGCGCAGGTAGTTCGTCCGTCACATAAGACCACATCTTGAAATGCGAGGCCCAAGGAGCCTCCGTC
>CANBRQ010000213.1 GCA_947371955.1 Paracoccaceae bacterium
TACCATGGCTCTTGGGAAAGAACGGTTCAAGACGCGCCATTTGCACGTCGGTCAGCCAGAACAGATTGCTCATTGATCGGTCTCCTTACGGAGCCTGAATCACGCGGCGGCAGCAAGATCAATGGGTCCTGACCCTAGTCACCAAGCAAGCTTTGTAGCGCCAGTTCACGAACACGCAGCCGCCGCAAAATCGCTTCGACATGGGCATTTAGGTCTTCCGTCTCAAGCAGGCCGCTGTTGAGCCTCCAGTTAGTGAACCAACGCTTCGTGTGAGGTCCTTTGGTTTGCCAAGGGTCACCCTCAGACCATTCGTCGTCAGGATGTATCCCCAAGACATCCGTGATTTTCTTTGCGGGTCCTTTGCCTTGAATTCCAAGGTAGGCATACTGTCGATACGTTTGTGGCTCTGAAGGCATGCTGTTAACAGCTCCTTGGAAAAACTGACTGGTATTTCTTTCTATAGCAGACCTTCGTGGATGATGCAGCATCGGTAGGTTTGGGCTCTTTGCGGACATTGCCCTCCGTTCGCATGCTCCGACCCCACCAGCCGATCACTGTCCCTTAATCATTCAGCCGTGGGCTCCAGAGCTTCAAGCACGCGCCGCTCCTTGACCAGCCGCCCGTTCCGCTTTGTGCGGATGAACTTCACCTGAGCGCGGACGGGTTGAAGCAGCAGCCGCTCCTTGAACGCCGCGTCCGATGTGTATTTGAGGGCCAGGTCCTCTGACACCGCACCCTCCATCGTGCCCTCGGGCAGCCGGAGCTCAAACTTGCGTGCCTCAGGCAGGACGCCCAGGAGCAGCCCGTCTACCGGGACCACTTCCTCAGTCACCTCTACCTCGCCCAGGCGGCGCGACAGCCGCCCCACATCATCAATGGAGAGGGCCAGCCGCCGCTCGTCACCAACAATGCGCGTGCTTGCGCCCGCGTCAAACAGGACCTTGGCGAACTTCTGCACAGCAGCAACCAGGCGCGGCTGGGTCACCTCAAGGGTGGCCTCAAACTCCGCGTCAGACCCCGCGCTGAGGTCGGTGATGAGCTGGGTCGTGCCCTCGACAGCCTCCTTGAGGTGCGAAGGCAGCATCTCCTGTTGCTGCGGCGGCAGCTCTTCAAGGATGAAGCCCATGGAGCCGTGAACCAGGTCGCGGATGAACAGGCGGGCCTGGTCGCCAGAGGGCAGCCTCCCGCGCTCAGACAACTCCACACCATTGTGCGATGCAAGCGCCAGGGTCACCACCTTCTGGTAGCTGTCCAGCGCCTCGGTCGTGAAGTCCAGCCGAATGTCACCCGAACCGATGACCGGGTTGCCGTCAAAGATCACGGCGACAGAGGCGTAGCTGGAGCGGCCAGCCGCAAGGGCGGCAATTTGTTGGTCAATGTCCGCAAGGCGGCTCTGCCACATCAGGCGCGCAGTGCCCCATGGGCTGTCGCCAGCCACAGTGATCTGCCGCTCTACATAGCGCCGGTCAGCCTCTAGGGCCTCGATTGAGAGCAGGACGGGCATCACGGACCCCCAAGCTGGGACAGTGCGACCTGGTCAGCGGCGGGGTCAAGGGCGAGCCCGGCGAAGCCCTTCCAGGCGAACGTGTCGCGCTGATGTGAGAACAGCCCATACCAGTAGATGATGTCGCCGATGAGGTTCATTGGCTGCGCCTGCCGCTCCTCAAACAAGACGGCATAGGTGTCCAGGCTGAACCTCTGCTTGTTCAGATCGCGGTTGGCCACCTCGGCATTCCAGAACGGGAGTCCCGTCGCCTGCCATGCCGCAAGGTCAGTCAGATACCGGGACGGCGCGCTCAGGATGCTGAACACGTCAATGTCGCTTGGGCTCCGGTTCAGTGCCTCCACGTTCTCCACGAAGCTGCCGTCAACGAACTGTATGCCGCCCACATAGCCCCCCTGGGCGAGGAGCGTGCGGTAGGCGATGAGGTTGCGCAGCAGTTGACACCGATGGGGTGTAGTGCCGAATGCCCCCACGAGCTCCGGCATTGTTGCCCAGTAGGGTGAGCGGTCGGGTGTGGTGGCATCCGCGCCGACGAATGGCGGAAGCAGGCCCCGCAGGTCGAAAGAAGGCAACGGCACGGCGAAGCCCTCCCCGCTTGCAGTGGTTCCAAGCATTCATGCACCATCGCATCCCAATGGTAAACAAAGCGTTTTGTCGCCCCCCGGTAGTGCGGGCCTGACGGCAACCGTAGATCGCCAGTGGGCCTCGCTTACCAACCCGGGCGAGGCTCAAGCCTATCAACAAATGACGAACACAGAGTTGTGTGCCGTCGGGCACAGGCCGAAACCGTGAGCGGAAGGTTGGTCGAGCCCTACAACCAGCAAGGCGGTCACATGCAGCGCCGCACCAGCAAGGTCCCGGCTCATCGTCCAGGTGACGGTCTCTCGGAAACGACCATTTCTGGTTCTCAAAACCATCCAGCCCCGGTGCATCCCGGACACACAGGAAAACCTTCTCATTACTCATCTCGTAATCAAACGAAAAACCTGGTATGTCACCGATGAGTTTTGAGAAGGAGTAAGGATGAAGGTTGGGTATGCGCGAGTGTCTACGGACGAGCAGTCCGTTGAATCCCAGATCGACGCGCTCACGGCTGCGGGATGTGAGCGCGTTTTCACTGAACACGCATCTGGTGCCAAGATGGATCGACCAGTGCTGGCCGAGCTTCTTCGGTTCCTGCGTCCCGGACAGGACACACTTGTGGTCGTTCGTCTCGACCGTCTGGCTCGCAGCCTCCGTCATCTCATCGACCTTATGGAAGACTTCGGTCGTAACGGCATCGCGTTTTCCAGCCTCAATGAGGCTATCGATACCACGACGGCGGGTGGACGCCTGGTGTTCGGGATATTTGCTGGAATCGCCGAGTTTGAGCGTGCCTTAATTCGTCAGAGGACCGTGGCTGGTCTGCAAGCCGCTAAGGCCCGTGGACGCAGTGGTGGACGCCCGAAGTTGATGACCCCCGCCAAGGTGTCGGCAGCCCAGAAAATGCTCAGTGGTGGATCAACGGCCCGAGAGGTCGCAGACGCCTTCGGGGTGTCAATCGCTACGCTCTATCGTCACGTGCAGGTCTCGCAATCCGCCCAACCATAACACGCATTGCTGCACGCAGTTGGTCCAAGCCAAAGAGACGCTTTGACCAGATTACGACCGGGTACAGGGAGGCCATTTATCACCAATATGGTGCCGGTGTGAACTCAGTAGGTGCGATCCCTCCGACCTTCGTCGCAATCCGGACCAGCAAGTCCGCCACACCCTCCCCTTAGTATTCATGGGCGACGTTCAGTTCTGCCACCCATACCCACGTGGACTTCTTCATGAACACCACGTGCCCGACGCGACCCATGACAGCGTTGTGGGCATCGTGGGCCTCTGCCAGTAGCCACCAGTCACCACTAGTGTCCGGATGTGTGCCGGTGCCCAGATCGACAGGCATTATCTGGTCGAAAAGCGGTCCGTCCCGGCGCAGACGGGCCGACATTACCAGATCGCGCCCGTTGTTTGTCACGAACGTTTGGCCCTGGTCGGGCTGGTTGAAAGCATCAAGGTGGATGAACATCGGCGACTCCTCTTTCTGTGCCGATATTTAGGCACCAGACGGCGGCGAGGGTTCAGTTTCATCGATCACCCGGCGCGCCCGCTCGACTGACTATACGCATGTCCCAAGAGCCCGCTGCGGTCGCGGGATGGATCAGGGTTCGCTTTGGCATGAAATGCACTATGTTTCCGTGAATAGTCCGGGCACGAACCATGGTGCGGCTATGGTCCGGACGGCTGTTGGATCGAATTCCAGTAGCGCCCGTATTGCCGTCCGAGGTGCAATACCGTGCCAAGATATTTTTTTTCATCCAGAATTCCTAACCCAAAACAAGAGGTTGGGTCAGATGAGTCAAGAAAGCAGTACGGATCATCAACCCAAGACATACCCTTATCCAAGAATGGTTTGTCAAGAATCAAATCCCAAGCAGAGACATTACCGAGACCAAGACAACTGGTAAAAGTACACGGAGAGATAACGTAATCACCAGGAAGAGATATTGAATCCGGTAGAGAGGCTCTATCAACATGACACCAATAGACATTGCCAGGAGCAAGATGCTGACGAGGCATAGCAGAATGAGCAGTACCGGCGGTGGCAGATAGTGCTTTGGATGACACGGAACCACGCTTGCGTCGGACGCCACCGATTTGGATCAACGAGGGGTTACGGAACATCGAGTCGATGATGCGTAGCCACTCCACGAATCCCTCGTGGGGGCGATGTCGTACAGGGGGGCGGAAGAACCCTTTCAACGCGTAGCCGAGCGTGTGGAGAAAGTTCGCCACGGATTCTGCGGCTGACTTCTCGTGCATCGGTATGCACCGAACTTGATTCGACCCGGCATAACGTTCGCAGCGCCGCCCTGTCGGCGTGTGGGTGATGCCAGCCTCGATCTCAGCCGGGGATAGTCCGTCGGCGTGAAGCATTCCGTGAAAGTGGATGACCACGACCAGTTCATGGGGCTTGAACTTCTTCTTCCAACCAGGAACCGCAAACAGGCCATCAGGGATTTTGTCGATGTCTTTCAGATCGATCTCAGGGATTATACAGAACACCGGGTTCTTGAAGCGCCGTCGGAAGGTGCGGTTCAGCATGGTTCCCTCGTCCAGAACCATCTGTTCGTTGTAGTCGCTGATCGCGACTACAAGTGTGTTTGCGGTCAGCCACGTGACTTCCTGTTGAGGGAATGACAACAGCTTGGCGACCGACGTGTGGGTGCGCTCTGGTAGCTTGGAAAACGTTGGGTGGGTCGAAAGCACCTCGTTCTGGCGTCGGGATTTCTTTGGCGTCTGGCGCTGAAACGGCTGGGTCAGGCTCATCGGTCGTGTCGGTTCGTCGGTGGTCCCGACCAACTCTTCCGCGCCGTCATAGTTCATGGCCCGCGTTGCCTCGAACAGGCCGTCCAGCCATTCCTTCGTGCCGATCTTGCGATGGGCAATCCTGCCGTTGACGACATTGTATTTGAGCGGGATCATGTGAGTTGTCGAGTCGTAGTCCCCGCCGACGGTCAAGTTATTGTCAAAGGTCTTCGGTCGGGACATCACAATAGCCATTCGTCAATTGGGATCATGGCTCGTGCCATCTCGGCTTACTTAGCTAGGTGGCGGTCATCTGAATTCCAAGAGGGGCACTACCAGACCTCATGGGGTGCCCAATCGATAAATAGATCGGAGGGGTTATTTTATGCCGAGTGATTACGCGAGACTGTCAGTGCGATCAGTTAAATCCGAGTCGTTGAAGCGGTTGCGGGCCATGCGGACAACGATCCGAATCCCGCTGGCGCTCCTGATCGAGGAGGGTATCGATGCCGTGTGGGACAGCTACGTCGCCGCAGGATACGATCTGGAAGCGCCTTCCACGCATCGGGTCCCGTGATGGGCACGGCCCGGTGCGCCTAGCATCGCTGGGACTATAGGGCATGCCATGTCAACCCGGGTCCGGGTCATCGACACCACGAGAACGATGCAGATTCTGCGTAGCTGCTTGGCCGTCACAACTGAGGCCAGTCGTACCGGGCGGGCGCGGCACCGAACCACGCGTCGTCGCTCCCGGCTGCGGGTCTACTGGAAACTCCAGCATGGTCGGCCCCGGCTCATGATCAACCACGCTGTACGTCAACGGCCACGAATCCAGGGTTTTGCCGCTCCGCGAGGTATTTCGCGCCGGTCTCGGACTCCGCATACACAGTGATGGTCTTTTCCGATGTCCCGCGCTTGAGCCGGACTCTGTAAGGCTTGTTCATAGGGTGCTCCTGCCGTGTTGCGCGCCGGGTTCAGCCGCCGAAGACCTGGACGGTTCGTTCCGGGCCGCTATCGTTCACGAGGCACGTGAAGATGCTTTCGATGCGACCACCGTATGCGTTGGTCGCGCTGACCGAGTAACGAAGCCTGAAAATCTTCGGGTTCTCGGTCGATACTGCTCGGCTGGGCGGTCCGAAGCTGGCAGATGACGGATCAATCAGCATCGTGCGCGTTCGCGCTTTGCATTCGGAGAAGCCCGGTCCCCCTGAACCGGCAATCCAGTTGAACGCAACGACGATCCCACCCACCACCAGGAAGCTCAGGATGGCCATAACAAGGCCACCGAGGAACAGTTCTCCGGTCGTGCCGGTTGGTTTGGTGGCCGTCGATGTGCCTGGGTTTTGATCATCACTCATGGCGGTCTCCGTCAGGTTCAGTGGGGGGGACTGGATCGAGGAAGTCATTTGGACCGACCTGTCCTGCCGTGGCATCCCAGATGGCCTGTAGCGTCCGCCGATGCGGGAAGACTTTCCCGGCCTTGATGCGCAGCACCGTCGCCGGATCAACCCGGATCGACCTGGCAAAAGCGGAAGCCGAAATGCCGTGCTGTTTGAGGTAGGTTTCCAATCTCATACGACTATGCATTATGCGCATAGTGCGTGATTCGCAAGGTAATGGAGAGAGAATGGCCGCAAACTGTGACTTCCAGAACCCATGCATATTGCGCATAGTGATCTCAGGAATCTGTTTCGGATCGGGGATTTGGTGCTGCACGACGACCTCAAACGTGCCCGGAAGGAACTCGGCCTATCCATGGTGGATGCCGCAAAGCTGCTCGGCATATCACAGAGCCAACTCTCACGGATTGAGGCCGGGAAGAGCAGTTTCAACGCACACAGACTGGTCGAGATTGCCGGGGTTTACGGATTGTCGGCCAGCAAGCTGCTGGACGGCGCGACGGTGCGCACCATGAGTGATACCGATCTCGACCGTATCGGCCAGGTCATCGAATTCGTCGAATCCACCCTGGCAAACCATGCGCCAAGGCCATCACCCCAGGCGATCCGGAATGCCGTCATCACGATCTTTCGTCACGAAACAAATGCCGTCCACGCCACCGCCAAGCCGTTTGACCCGACCAGTTACCGTGAAATCCTGTTGTCAATGATCGGCGCGCAACGCACGAGAGGCTCGGATTGACGTTCCTGACATGAAGCGTCGTTTTCTCTCGACTATGACAGGTTAAATCGTGAACGAAGTTCTGCGTCCGGTGTGCGGTGGTAGGTGGCC
>CANBRQ010000214.1 GCA_947371955.1 Paracoccaceae bacterium
CGGCTGGACCTCGCCTGGCACACCGCGGATGCCAACCAGGTCGGCGTCCATGAATTCCAGGATTGGTGCGATGCCGTAGGCACCAAGCCGATGCTGGCGATCAACCTCGGCTCGCGTGGTCTGGACGAAGCGCGCAACTTTGTCGAATACGTCAACGGCCCGACGGGCAGCTTCTGGGGCGATCTGCGCAAGAAGAACGGCCGCGCGGAACCCTTCGATTGCCGGATATGGTGCCTTGGCAACGAGATGGACGGGCCTTGGCAGGTCGGCCACAAGACCGCCGACGAATACGGCCGTCTGGCCAATGAAACCGCCAAGACGCTGCGCGCCTTCGACAAATCGCTGGAACTGATCGTCTGCGGGTCGTCGAATTCCGACATGAAGACCTATCCCGAGTGGGAGCGGATCGTGCTGGAGCATACCTATGAGGCGGTGGATCATATCTCGCTGCACATGTATTTCGCCAACCGCACCGGCCACACGCAGAACTATCTGTCGCTGAACCACAAGCTGGACCGCTATATCTCGACCGTGGAAAGCACGATCAATCTGGTGAAGGCGAACAAGCGCTCCAAGCATGACGTGGCGATCAGCTTTGACGAATGGAACGTCTGGTATCACTCGAACGAGCAGGACCGCGCCATTCTGGCGGGCAACGAAGGCTGGCCCCATGCGCCGCGTCTGTTGGAGGATATCTACAACTTCGAAGACGTCCTGCAGGTCGGCCTGATCCTGAACACCTTCATCCGCAAATCGAATGTGGTGAAGCTGGCCTGCATTGCCCAACTGGTAAACGTGATCGCACCGATCATGACGGAACCGGGTGGGGCGGCATGGCGGCAGACGATTTATTACCCCTACTACTTCGCCAGCGTCTTCGGGCGCGGCAATGCTTTGCAATTGTCCGTGAAAAGCCCGGGCTACGATGCCGAGCATGACGACAACGTGCCCTTCATCGACATCGCCGGCGTCCATGACGAGGAAGGCGGCACAGCCACCTTCTTCGCCGTCAACCGCCATGCGACCGAGGCGCTAACCGTTGATGTCTCGCTGCAGGGCTTCGGGGCTGCGGCCACCATCATCGACCATCAGGTGATGACCCATACCAACCTGCGCGCCACCAATACGTTGAATGCGCAGAACAACGTGGTGCCGCACAAGGGCACGGGTGCCGTGGTCGAAGGTTCCACACTGACTGCCAGCCTGCCGCCGCACAGCTGGCAGATGATCCGCGTGAAGCTGGGCTGAGGCGAGACGGCGAAAGACGCAAAGATCCCAAAGGCCGCCCCAAACCGGGCGGCCTTTGGTTTTTCCCCGCCGAAGCAGACGCCGCCCCAAGGGCGCAACAAACGCTTTTGCCTTTGGGCCCAATCGGCCTATGTTCAGATGTTGAAAAAGCGCTTGGCGTGATCAGAAAGGACAGCATCCCGATGACTGCATCTGTATTATCTGCCCTGCACCGCTGTGCCATTGGCCTTGTGGCCAGTATCGCCCTTTTCAGCGCCTCGGCCCGCGCCGAGGAAACCCTTGTCCCCGGCCCGACCCAGTATATCGCGGCTCTGGGCGACCCGCGCGCAACCTCTGGCGATGATGCGCAGACCTGGGGCTTCTGGACGGTCGATCCCGGACCGCGCGGCGTCTGGGTCAAGGACTATCCTGCCCTTCTGGCCAATTCCGGCAAGGCCCCCAGCGGCTGGCAGTTCAACCCCGCAGGCTGGTGGGTCGAGGAGCATGGCCTGATCATGGAAGCCCCAAGCTTCCCCCTGCCTGCTGGCAAATATGTGGTGACAGGCGGGCGCGAAGTGACCTCGGTCCTGACGGTGCAGCCTGTCGATGCCTCGGGCAAACAGGGCTGGAGCCTGGCCGATGGGGCCACGATCTATGATGTCACCCACCTGCACTGCCGCGCGGCGGTCTATACGCCCGCGGCAACCGGCCAGTCCTGCACGCCTGACAAGACCCCGACCCAGGTCTTCCCGATGAGCCCCGGCATCGCCATGCCCGCTGTCGAGGGCTGCAGCAAGCGTGACTATCAAGTGCTGATCGTGATAGGGATGGTCGTGGAAAGCTGAGGGTCCGGTCCTTCAGATACCCTCCGCAGAACACCGCCACCGGTTCCTTGGTCCCTGTCGGATTATCGGCGAGACCTCGTTGGGGCAAATGATCCTCACGTAAGCCGGTCATCGCAATCGACGTGTCAGCCGAAGCCGCCCAAGCTGGGTCAGACCGGCGGGCGGTGCCGGAACACCTCGACCGTCCCGATTCGGAGGCGGACGCTTGCGGCGTCGGGGGCGAGATCCACGAGGCCATTGCCGATCAGGAAGGCCTTGTCCTTAGGCGCAGGGATGGGCATCTGCGGACCTTCCAAAACATCGGCCGCGCCATGAACACTTGCCATGAGGCCGCCTGTCTGGCCGGTCTGCAAGGCGCTATCCACAACCTCGTTAGGCAACCCCAGATTTCTGCCGCGCAGTGAGATATCTGATCCCAAGGGTTGAGATTGCTCTGCTTTCCAAAGACCCAAAGTCAGCGCTATGCGGCAGATTCGGCGCTTTGGGTCCCGGTTGTTCAGATTGACAGGAACGAGACGGCCAATTGCGCGAACAAGATATCCGAGCCGGATGTGTCGTGATATTATCTTCTACAATTTTAAGGGAACATTGGCATGGATCAGAAAGATTGGCTGGTTTCTATTCTTCCGTCCCAAGATCGGCTCGAGGAACTCCTTGGCGATGATCCTGCGACGGCGCTGCTGGGCCTCGCCCGGACCCGTGCGCCGGTTGAGACCGGCTTCAAGGACGATTTGGCCAACGATCCTGCCATAAGGGCCGAGTTCAAGCTCGCCCAAGAGGCGGCGACGGCGCTCAAGAGCGATCCGAATGCACCCCTGACGGCGGAACAGACCGAGGCGATGCATGCTCTGGTCCACCTGCTGCTGCGGCCGGCGCTGCGGGTCACGGGCGGGGCCATCCCGGCGATCCCGGACAGTTGGCCGCGCCTGAAATCCGCCCATGACCTTGTCATGTCGCGGACCCGCAGCGTCGGTCGCATCGATACCCATGACCGTGCACATGTCGGCACCGGCTGGTTCGCCGCCAAGGACATCCTGCTGACCAACCGCCATGTCGCCGGTGTGCTGTGCGGGCTGGACATCCGTACTGACCCGACCTGGATCGACAAGCTTCCCGCGGCGGTCGAGGCGAAGAACAACGTCTGGGACAAGGATCCCACGCTTCGGGCGGTCTGGGACCCGGCAGAGGTGCCGGGGCCGGCAAGTACAGTGACGGGCAGCATCACCCGGATCCGCGCCTGGCATCCGCTTCTGGATATGGCGCTGCTTGACGTGACGGGCATTGCGGAGAGTTCGGGACTGGCCTTGAACATCCGCGCGGTTCCTCCGGCAGAGCTTGCGGGCCATGATGTCTACCTCGCCGGATATCCGGCGGTAAATCCGCCCTATGGCCTCTCCAAGCAGGTCGCCGATCTGCTCTTTCCGGATGCGACAGAAGTCGGGCTGAAGCGCGTTTCGCCCGGTCAACTGACGGGCCTCGCCGCCGACTTGCCTGTTGCGCGCAACCGGCCAAGGCAAAGGCACGATGGTTCAACCCTTGGCGGCAGTTCAGGTTCACCCGTGTTTGACTTCGACACGCACAGCGTGGTCGCGATCCACTACGCGGGTCAATATGGTGTCGAGAACAGTGCAGTGCCCTTCTGGCTGCTGAAGGACGAGCCTTTCTTCACCCAAAACGGCATAGGGTTTGCATCATGACCGACCGTGCGCTGGTGATAGGCATCGACCACTACGCCAATCCGGATTGGCACCTGCGTGCTGCCGTGCGTGACGCATTGGCCTTCGCCCAATGGGTGACCGAACCTGACGCGGGCCGGGCCACTGCCGAGACGCTTACGCTGCTCCTCTCGCCCCATCCCGACCGCCCGGTGACGGAACTGCCCTATCTGCAGGCGACGACATCGGCGATTCAGCACGCCCTGCTGGCACCGAAGAAGAGCGTTGCAAATGACGTCCAGCGGTTTTGGTTCTTTTACGCCGGACACGGGATGGCGCCGCAGGGCGGCGGACCTGATCAGGCACCGATCATAGTGCCCTCCGACCAGGCAGACGTAGAAGTATTGCAAACCTTTCCCATCGACCTCGGGCGCTTCATCGGCGACATGCAGGTCTGTCCGCCGCCCTATCAATTCTATTTCGTCGACGCCTGCCGCGGTCTTGTGCAAAGCGAGGACGTGGTCACCGCAAAGCAAACCCTGTTTTACGACCTGTCCAAGATGAAGGGGGGCGGTCCTTCCAGCCAGGCCGTGCATTTCGCGACAACGGCTGCCAAACTGGCGGCCGAGCAAGGATTGCACGGGCTTTTCGGCGGTGCCCTGATGGTCGGGCTCCAAGGCATGGGGCCAAAGCTGATACCGGATCCCAAGACCCAAGATTTCGAACTGACCGTCAGCGCGCTCGCCGAATATACGACGGCGGCAATCCAGCTGAAAAGCGAGGAACTCCAGCGGCAGAACAAGGAAATCCCTACTCAGGTGCCTTGGTTCAGCACGTCAGGCAACATCAGCAACCATGTCCTTGCCAGCTTCCCGAACCTGCCTTTGGCCCCGGTGCGCGTCCTTGTTGAGCCCGCCAACCCCGTCCCGAACGGAACCGCCAGCATCAAGGCCTATGACACGATCGACAATGCATGGAAGCGCCGAGGTGAGCAAAAGCTGGCCTTACCCGTACGATGGGACCTTTCGGCTGACATCCATTTCATCGAAATCCAGGCCGAGGGCTACGAGACTTGGCTCAAGGATGTCAGGGTTCTGGGCGAAATGGATGTGCCTGCAACCTTGAAGGCGGCTGCGGCACCTGCCCCTGCTCCGCCGCCACCCCTCGTGAGAAACCTGTTTCCAGCGATCGGGCAGTTGATTAGGTCTGCCCTGTCGGAGATGTTCACCTTGCAGGTAGCCGAAGCGCCGAGCCGTGGCAGGGTGCTCAATGGCATGGGCACGCTTGCGGTCGATGCTGTCGATGCCTACGCCCAAATCCAGCTTTTCGACGCTTCTGGCACAGCAGTCGCGTCCTCCCTCACCCGTCTTCAAGGAACCTACCCCGCAGGTCGGTATCGCCTTGACGTGACCTTCCCCGGCGAACGGCCACGGACCCAGTCCATTGCCATCGCGCCGCTCAATCCGACCATCATCGAACTTCGTCCCGATCCTGCGTTTACAGAACGTGTGCCATCAAGCGCGGGCGTGATTGCGCCAAACGACGGGTTCTCAACGCCCTCCGAAACCTTTGGAACCGCGACCACGACCCGCCTCGGCTCGCTGCTGGCTTGGGCGGCCTCGGCAGCGCAGTTCCCGCCCGATCAGAACGGCAAGAAGCTGCGCTCGCTGGGCGTCGAACCCGTACCGCACGAGACAGGGCACTGTTTCGTTCGGGTGCTGGTCGGCGATACCCGGGTGCCCAGCGACCAAGGCGAACGGCAGGGTCCGATCGAGTCGCTGTCGCTCAAATTCGGCGATGACGTGGTACAGCCGAAGCCGGTGCCGGGGCTGGAGGGCTATGCGGTGCAATGGTCGGCGACGGTGGGCATGAACGGCAGCATCATCATCTCTGCCGATGGCCTCAACCCCAAGCGGTTTCCGTTGCCGTTTCTGGCGGGGTGTGTCTGGACCATCGTGATCGCCCGCGAGACCGCGCAGCAGACCGAGATCCATCGCTATCTCGATCCGGTCAGCCCCGTGACACCCTTCGATGACACGATCCGCCTGATCGAACAGAACTGGCGCGCGCTTGACGCCCGCCTGCCTCTTTTTGCGGATGAGGCCGCGCGCCTGCTGAAGCGCAAGCTTGACCCGCTCGCCCTTGTGGTCCTTGGCTACCGGCTGCTGGGCGAAGACCGGAAGGACGCGCTTCGCGAGGTTCTGGCGCGGCTGGAAGGGGCCAATCTGGCCGATGTCCCGGTTCTCGCGGCCGCTCTGACAGACCGCGATGAGAATATGAAGCGCGCCCTCTCGATTGTCCCCGGGCCGCTGGTTGGCGAGGGTTTCCGGGCGCTTGAAACCTGGTTGACCGAGCTCAACGGCGAAGCTGGAAACGTGCCACCGCCCCGCCCGACCGAACCTGTCACCGCGGGGTTCTGGACCAGTTTCGATCCTCGGGGTCTGCCCGTCGCAGCAAAGGCTTTCCTAGTTCAAGATGCCCCGGATTGGGCAAGCCCGCTGCTGCCCGCTGCGCAGGCCACAGCCCGCATCGAGCCACAGGAAGGCCCAATCCCTTACGTCGGCACAGGCTTTCTTCTCGCACCGGACCGGCTCGTTCTGGCGAACTTCTCGGCCTCAATGTTGAAGAAAGCTACGTCTGGACTGCTTGAAGGAGCGACGGCGCGTTTTGAGGGGACGCGTGTGGCGATTGAGACCATCCTCGGGACAACGGACGATGAGCGTCACGCAGCCTTGGCCCGCCTCGGACACTTCGACGGAGTGCCGGCCAAGCTGCGGTACGTCTTGCCCGAGGTCGGCGACCGCATCGCCATCATCGGGTATCCAACAATGGACGACTCCAGAGTTCCGATTGAGGCGGCCAACGCGGCCTTCGCCACCAGCCCAAAAGGCCAAAAGATGATCATGCCGGGCGTGATCACCGAGGTTACCCCGACACGGATCACCTACGAATGCTGGACCATGGCTGGTGTCGCAGGCGGGCCGGTGGTCGATCTGAAAAGCGGTGAGGTCATCGGCATGCACCACAGCGGCAGATACGAAGGCGGCACCCGTAAAACCGGCTGGGGGGTTCCGCTGACAGCCATCGCCGAGCTTCTCGGAAAGGATGCCCAGTAAGCACGACACGCGCAGCGCCACCTTCGGAGCCGTGCGCCGCATCAGAGAGGGGCGGCGCAAGATGGACATGCGCAGCGACCGATGCCCCCGAGTCATCGTCCCACACACCGCAGACATTTCGGTCTGGTCATGAAGCGAGACCCGTTACCGGCCCTTCGGTGAGCTCTTTTCAAACGATTTTGCGGCGCCATCCGAAGGAAGGCGCCGCTGTGAG
>CANBRQ010000215.1 GCA_947371955.1 Paracoccaceae bacterium
ACCCGCGATCACCCGCTCGGCCGCCGCCGTCACTTCGGCCAAATCCGCTCCATTTTCAGCTAGATAGCCGGCCACCTTGTGGACGAACAACGTCCCCGCCACGCCGCGCGCCTGCGGCAAGTCCGGCAAGGCAATGTCGTCGTCGACGATGACCATGCTGACCTTGCGCCCAAAAGCCCGCGCGCGTTCAGCAGCGAGGCCGAAGTTCAGCCGGTCGCCAGTGTAGTTCTTCACGATCAGCAAACACCCCGCCAGTCCCGTCACCGCCAGTATGCCCGCCAGCACAGCGTCGACCGACGGCGAGGCGAATACGTCGCCACAAACCGCCGCCGTCAACATGCCCTTTCCCACAAATCCGGCATGGGCAGGTTCATGGCCAGAGCCACCACCCGAGACCAAAGCGACCTTCGATTTGTCCCAATCGGACCGCACCACCACCCGGATATGCGGGAACCCATCCAGCCGCGCCAGCCTGCCACCCGAGGCCATGATCAGCCCGTCAATCGCCTCGGTGACGATATTCTCACGTTTGTTCATGAATTGAGTCATGGTGTCCTCCCCTAAGCGATACGAGCGCCGGTTGCGTCGAAGTAGAACGGCCGGTCTGGTTGGATTTTGACGATATCACCCGCGCGCAAGGCGGTGTGAGCATTGGTGACGGTGATCAGGTCGTGGGTCTTGAAGGTCAGATGCAGGCGGGTTTGGTCGCCAAGATGCTCAACGCGCTTGACGAGGGTATCCTGCCCCTCTCCCTGCTGGATTTGTTCGGGGCGCAGACCAATGTGGGTGGCATTCGGTGGAGCTTGACCAAAGAGATCGGCAGGCAGAATGTTGATGCGGGGTTGGCCAAGGCGGCTGGCGGCGTAGATACTGACTGGCTGTTCGTAAATCTCGCGCGGGGAGCCGAACTGGACAAGGCGACCGTGATCAAGGACGCCGACATGGGTGGCCATGGTCATCGCCTCGATCTGGTCATGGGTGACATAGAGGAATGTCGCGCCGAGGTTGGCCTGAATGTTCTTGAGTTCAACCCGCAAGTCGGCGCGGAGTTTGGCATCAAGGGAGCTCAGCGGCTCGTCCATCAAGTAAACGGCAGGATTGCGGACTAGGGCGCGACCGATGGACACGCGCTGCATTTCGCCGCCAGAGAGGGCGGTGGCCTTGTTGTCGAGCTTGTGGGAAATCTGCAAGATTTCAGCGACTTCGGCGACCTTTCGGGTGATCTCGGTCTTTGGTGTACGAAGAAGCGGGGATTTCAGCGGGAACTCCATATTCTCGCGCACCGTCAGGTGGGGGTAGAGCGAGTATTGCTGGAAGACCATCGCCACGTTGCGTTGGGCGGGAGTCAGGCCTTTCATGTCCAGGTCGCCGATGAGAACATCCCCAATGTCAGGTTTGTCGAGGCCGGAGACCATCCGCAGCATCGTGGTCTTGCCGGCTCCGGTCGGACCGAGGAGGACGACGAAGGCGCCGTCGGGGATGGTCATCGAAACTTCGGCGAGGGCGGTTTGCTTGCCGAAGTGTTTGGAGACATTATCTAAAATGACCTCAGCCATGGCTCAGCACCCTTTGGTTGGCGACAGATTTCAAGGCGCGGCCTTCCGGATTGAAGATGGTGATGGAGCGAGGGTCGAAACGCAGGCCGGTTTGATCGCCAATCCGAACAGGCGTTTCGGAACCGATGCGAGCTTTGACTTGGCCGTGCGCGGTGTCGATGGTGACGATCTGGGTCGTGCCAAGGTATTCAGCGGCGAGGATACGGCCTTTGGTTGGGGCGGCATCCTCCAGATGGACGTTTTCCGGGCGGACGCCGAGGATGAGTGCACCTGATGCGCCGTCCAGCATTTCTGGGATTCCAATGCGTTGGCCAGACAGGTCTGCATGCGTTGCACCGTGGCCGACCATTCCTTCGAAGCGCAGGAAGTTCATGGGCGGCGAGCCGATGAAGTTGGCGACGAAGGTTGTGGCGGGCCAGTCGTAGATATCCTGCGGCTTGCCGAACTGTTCGACAACGCCATGATTCATCACGACAATCTTGTCGCCCATCTGCATCGCTTCCAGTTGGTCGTGGGTGACATAGACCGTGGTGGCGTGCATGCGGTCGTGCAGGGCGCGGAGTTCCTCGGCCATATGCTCGCGGAACTCGGCGTCCAGCGCGCCCAAGGGTTCATCCATCAGGAAACAGGCAGGATTGCGAACGATTGCTCGGCCCAAGGCGACACGCTGACGGTCACCGCCGGAGAGGCCGCCAACGGGGCGATCCAGCAGGGTCTGGATGCCCAGAATGGCTGCCACTTCTTCGACTTTTGCCTTCACCTGCGCCTTGGGCATGCCTTGGCTGATCAGCGGATAGGAGATATTTTTCCGAACGTTCATATGGGGATAGAGGGCAAACATCTGGAAGACGAAGGCAATGTCGCGCTGCGATGCCGGCTTTTGGCTCACCTCTTCACCGTTGATGTAGATCTCTCCGGACGTGGGCAGTTCAAGGCCTGCGATCATGCGCAGGGTGGTGGTTTTGCCGCAGCCTGACGGCCCGAGCAGCATGAAGAATTCACCGTCCTCGATGGTGAAGCTGGACGACTGGACGGCGGTAAAGGCGCCGAATTCCTTGCGGATGTTCTTGATGACGATCTGGGCCACCGCTTACTCCGGGAAATGGCTGGTGATGATGAACATGACGGTGCCCACCAGGGTAACGGGGAAGGACCACGTGAAGAGGATCAGGGCGAAGGGTTGCATCAGCATAACCACACCAAGCGCAATCAGGACGGTTGCCAGATTCTCCCACGGGGTGCGGCGGAGGCGCAGGAGGCCGCTGAAAAAGGCGTTCAAGGCCGTACTCCTTCCGTCGGGTTTGCGTATGGCATCTGTCGGGCATTTGTACCGACGTTTGTCGTTTTCATTTGCGCACCGCCCCGAAAGTGATGCCGCGCAGCAGGTGCTTTCTGAGCAGGATCGTGAAGACCATGATCGGCACGAGGAAGAGGGTGGCGCCCGCCGCGACGGCCGGCCAGTCCTTGCCGCCGGTGCCGATGATGGTGGGGATGAAGGGCGGGGCGGTTTGCGCGGTTCCGCTCGTGAGCAGAGCAGCGAAGGCGTATTCGTTCCAGGCGAAGATCAGGCAGAAGATCGCAGTGGAGGCGATGCCGGTGGCGGCTTGGGGCAACACGATCTTATAGAAGGCCTGGAAGCGGGTGTAGCCGTCGATCAACGCAGCCTCTTCGTACTCGATGGGAATCTCGTCGATGAAGCCTTTCAGGAGCCAGACTGAGAGGGACAGGTTCACCGCCGTATAGAGGAAGATCATGCCGAGGTGCGTGTCGGACAGGCCCAGTTGCCGGTACATCAGAAAGATCGGGATGGCGACGGCGATGGGGGGCATCATCCTTGTGGAGAGGATGAAGAACAGCAGGTCGTCTTTCAGCGGCACCTTGAAGCGGCTGAAGGCATAGGCGGCGATGGTGCCGAGGAAGACGCTCAGGAAGGTTGATCCGAAGCCGATGATGACCGAGTTCAGGAAGCGCTCGCCGTAGCGCGACGGGCCGGTGATGACCATGTCGTACTGGCGCACGATGGCGTCGTACCACGTCGTCGGGGGCCCGAGGGCTGCGAGGTCTTCGGGTGTGACGCGACTGCGTGAGGTGAAGAGGTTGACGTAGCCTTCCAGCGACGGCGAAAAGATCACCTTGGGCGGATAGGCAATGGCGTCGGACGGGGTTTTGAAGCCGGTGGCAATGATCCACAAGAGCGGGATCAAGGTCAGCAGCGCGTAGGCGATCACCAGCGTGCCTGCGATCCACTTTTGCCGGGGCGAGGGTTCGGTGATGGAAAAGCTCATCTGTCTTTCACCTTGTTCAGCGCCTTGACGTAGATGGAGGCCAGCCCGAAGACCGTGACGAACAGGATGACGGCATAGGCCGAGGCATAGCCAGTGCGCCACTTCTCAAACGCCTCGCGTTTGAGGTCGATGGAGACGAGTTGCGTGGTCGAGCCGGGGCCGCCTCCGGTCAGTTGAACGACAAGGTCGAACATCTTGAAATTCTCGATGCCACGAAACAGGACGGCGAGCATCAGGAAGGGCAGCACCATGGGGATCGTGATGGTCCAGAACTGCCTCCATTTGCTGGCGCGGTCACATTCGGCGGCCTCGTAGATCGAGGACGGGATGGAGCGCAGGCCGGCGAGGCAGATCAGCATGACGAAGGGCGTCCACATCCAGGTGTCCACGATGACGATGGCCCAAGGGGCGAGGTTCACCTCGCCGATCATCGAGAAGGAGGCGGGATCGGTGCCCGAGAAGAACTCGATGAAGTAATTGAACAGGCCGATTTGCGGTTGATAAAGGAAGGTCCAGAAGTTGCCGACCACGGCGGGCGACAGCATCATGGGCAGCACGATCAGGGTCGTCCACAAATCGTTGCCGCGGAATTTCTTGTTGATCAGGTAGGCCAAGGTGAAGCCGATCAGCACTTGCAGGACGATGGTCCAGATCAGGAAATGTGCGGTCGATTGCAGCGAGGTCCAGGTGTCGACGTCGGTGAGGATCTTCTTGTAATTCTCGATGCCGACGAACTTGACAGGGTTGTTCGGGCGGTTTGTGCGGAAATCGGTCAGCGACAGGCGGATCGTCCAGATCAGCGGGAAGATGTTGACCGCCAGCAGCAGGAAGATCGTGGGGGCGACGAACAGCCACGCGATGGTGCGGTCGGACAATCCTCGGATGCGATGGGCAAGACCGGAAGGCGTGGCGGACGCAATGCGACGTGCCATGGGTTCGGACATGATGGATTCCTGAAACGAGGGCTGGGGTCATGATGCGCGAGGCCCGGTTGGCCCTCAAGAGCCTCGCGCAAGGTTGCCCGCCATGGGAGACGGCGGGCAAACAGGGATCAGTACTTGCCTTCTTCTTCGAAGGTGGCGTGCCAGTCGGCCACCAGTCCATCGAGTGCTTCCTTGGCGGTGCCGTTGCCGGCGACCACATAGTCATGGAACCACTTTTGCGAGCTTTGCAGCAGCGTCGCGTAGGAGGGTTCCGCCCAGAAGTCCTTCACGATGGCCATCGAGTCGAGGAAGGTCTGCGCATAGGGCTGAGAAGTTGCAAAGCCCGGATCTTCCACAACGGCCTTCAGGGCCGAGTAGCCGCCGAGTTTCCACCACTTGGCCTGCACTTCCGGCTGGGCGAACCACTTGATGTAGGTCAGCGCCGCATCCTGCTTGTCGGACGCTGCCACGACCGAGATGCCCTGACCGCCGAGTTGCGCGAACTTGTCGCCATCCGGGCCGGCGGGGTTGGCGAAGTAGCCGGTCTTGTCACCGCCGACATTGGCATTGGTGTTGATGCCGGGCCAGGTGAAGGCGAAGTTCATCTGCAGCGCAACTTGACCGGATTCATAGGCGTCAACGCCTTCGCCCATGTAGCTGTTGGACGATCCGGGCGGCACGCAGCAGTCATAAAGCGCCTTGTAGAACTCAAGACCTGCGACGGACTTGGCGGAGTTCACGAAGCCTTCCATGTCATAGGGCTTGTCGGGGTTGTCATACTTGAAGCCGAAGGAATACAGCACATCCATGGCGCCCATGGTGATGCCTTCGGACCCGCGCTCGGTATAGATCGAGGCGCCGTAGACTTTCTTGCCGTCTTCTTCGCGGCCCTGGAAGAATTCCGCGATGTCCTTGAGTTCGGCGAAGGTTGCCGGAACGCCCAGATCGCGGCCGTACTTGGCCTTGAAATCGGCCTGGTTCTTGGGTTCCGCGAACCAGTCCTTGCGGTAGGTCCAGCCCACCACGTCGCCAAACGCAGGCAGCGACCAGTAGTTCGGCGTGTTCTTCGGCCATTCGGCATAGCCCACCACCGTTGCCGGGATGAACGAATCCATCGAGATCCCGTTCTTGTCGAAGAAGTCGTTCAGCTTGATGTACTGGTTGTTCTCGGCAGCGCCGCCGATCCACTGGCTGTCGCCGATCAGCAGGTCACAGAGCTTGCCGCCCGAGTTCAACTCGTTCAGGAAGCGGTCGGCAAAGTTGGTCCACGGCACGAATTCGAAGTGCATCTTGTTGCCGGACTGCGCTTCATAGTCCTTGCTCAGTTCGATCAGCGCGTTGGCCGGGTCCCAAGCGGCCCAGCACAGGGTCAGGTCTTCCGCATGAGCGGTCGTGCCGCCCATCGCGGCCGCGACAGCCAGTGCCGCCGACGTCTTCAACAGTCTCGCTTTCATTTTTGATTCCTCCCGGTTCAAGGCCCCGGCCTCCTCGCCGCGACTCCATGCCCTGATTGAGGTTATGTGAGGTACGTACCTCATGGCAAGAGTTTTTTGAGGTACGTACCTCATGTTTATGGACAGTCGGCGCGAATTCAGGGAAAAGGGGCGAAAGGAGACTTTGATGCGACCGACGACGAAGGATCTGGCCAAGGCAGCGGGCGTCAGCCTTGCGACGGTGGACCGTGTCCTGAACGACCGGACCGGCGTGCGCGAGGATACCGTCAAGCGCGTGTCGGAAGCCATTGAACGGATTGGCTTTAGCCGCAACATCTCGGCCGCCAATCTGGCTCGCAGCCGCAGCTATCGGTTCCTGTTTTTGCTGCCCCGGTCTGGCGATCAGTTTCTGGCGGAACTGCTGGCGCGGATTGCCGAGGCCGATTTGGGCTTTGCGGCTGAGGCAACACGGGCCGAGGTCGCGCAGATTCATGAAAGCGATCCGCACCAGATTGCCAACTTCCTTGGCGCTTTGAACCCTGACCTGGTGGACGGCGTAGCGATCATGGCCCCTGAGTCGCCGCAGGTGCGCGATGCCAAGGCGCGTCTGGTGCAGCGCGGGATCGAGGCGGTGTCGTTCATCTCGGGTCAGATGATCTCGGGCGTGGGGCTTGGTGGAGAAGATTTCGTCGGCATCGACAACCACGCCGCAGGGGCCACCGCAGGCCGCTTGATGGGCCGGTTTTCCGACCGCAGCCCGGGGAAGATTCTGGTGGTGGCCGAAACCATGCGCTCGCGTGACAGTCTGGAGCGGCGGCTGGGGTTTGATGAGGTGATGAACGCGGAT
>CANBRQ010000216.1 GCA_947371955.1 Paracoccaceae bacterium
CCGCCATGATCACTCTTGCCGCCAATGCCGCCCTGTCGGCCAATGCCCAAGTCATCCGCGTCCTGCGGTTGGTGGGGGCCAAAGACAGCTACATCGCCCGCGCCTTTGTCCGCCGCTTCACCCTGCGCGCCGCGTCCGGTGCCTTGGCCGGAGCCCTTCTTGGCATCGCCGGCGTGGCCCTGCTGCCCGCGCAGGACGCCGCCGGAGGCTTCCTGACCGGCCTTGGCTTCACAGGCCTCGGCTGGCTGCTGCCCCTGCTTCTGGTCCCCCTCGCCGCCCTCGTGGCCTTCCTGGCCACCCGCACCGCCGCCTTCCGCACCCTGCGAGGATTGACCTGATGCCGAACCCCCTCCGCTGGCTTTTGTCGCTGATCTTCATCGCCCAGATGTATCTGGCGATGCTGGTTTGCGCGCTGGTCTTCGCCATCCCCGCCATCATCTCGCGCAACGGGGCCTTCGCCGCCGTCCATTCCTATTCCAACTGGGTCCGCCTGACCGCGCGCCTTCTCGTCGGCCTCAAGTCCGAAATCCGGGGCGAGGTTCCGCAGGGCGAGGTCATCATCGCCGCCAAGCACCAAAGCTTCTTTGACATCATCCTCCTCTGCTCCGTCCTGCCGCGCCCCAAGTTCATAATGAAGCGGGAACTGGTCTGGGCCCCCATCCTTGGCCAATACGCCCTGCGCATCGGCTGCATCCCGGTGGATCGCGGCAAGAAGGGCGCTGCCATCGCGAAGATGAAGGAAGACGCCGCCAAAGCCGCGCTCAACCCCGGCCAACTGGTGATCTACCCGCAAGGCACCCGCGTCGCTCCCGGCAGCAAACTGCCCTACAAGGTCGGTGCAGGCTTGCTCTATGCCCAATTCCATCAGCCCTGCATCCCCGTCGCCACCAATGTCGGCCTCTTCTGGCCCAAGCATGGCATCCTGCGCCTGCCCGGCACTGCCGTCATCGAATTCCTGCCCGCCGTCCCCCCCGGACGCAGCGTGGGCGAGTTCATGCGCGGCATCGAGGCCACGATCGAGACCGCCTCCGACACCCTGATGCGCGAAGCGGGATGGCAAGGCTGATGTCCACCCGCCCGCAAACCATCGAGGATCTGATGGACGCCCTGCGCGACCTGCCGGGCCTGTCCACCCGCAAGATGTTCGGCGAATATGCTCTGTACTTGCAGGGCAAGGTCGTGGCGCTGATCTGCGACGACCTTCTCTACATCAAGCCCACCCCCGGCGCGCTGGCCGTGGTCGCCGCCCCCACGATGGCCCCACCCTACCCCGGCGCAAAGAACCACATCTGCCTTGAGGCCGCTCTCGACGACCCCGACCTGACCATCGCCGCCCTGCGCGCCGTGGCCGCCGATCTGCCAGAACCAAAACCCAAAGCCCCACCCAAACCCAAAGCCCCGCCAAAACCCCGCAAAGCAAAGGCCTGAGCATGGACTGGATCACCTCGCTTGACGACCTGCACAGCCATTACGGCACACCCTCGGCCCCGGCTGTCCGCAAGGTCACACCCCTGTTGATCCCCAGCTACAGCGCTTTCATTGAACGCAGCCGCTTCTGCGTGCTCTCCACCGTCGGCCCCGAAGGCACCGACGGCTCCCCGCGGGGTGACGCGGGTCCGGTGGTCCGTGTGCTGGATGACCGCACCCTCGCCCTGCCCGACTGGAAGGGGAACGAGCGTATAGACTCCCTCCGCAACATCCTGCGCGACGAACGCGTCAGCCTGATGTTCCTCATCCCCGGCTCCACCACCGCGATGCGGATCAATGGGCGCGCAAGGCTGACCGCCGACCCCAGCCTGACCCAAAGCTTTGAACGTGACGGCAAACACCCCCGCACGGTCATCGTGATCGCGGTGGACGAGGTCTATTCCCAATGCGCCCGCGCCCTCTCGCGTTCGGAGCTTTGGACCGTGGGCGACCAAAGCCAAGGCCTGCCCTCGGTGGGCACCATGCTGCAAGAGGCGACCGCAGGCGGCATCGACGGCGGCGAATACGACCGCGAGCGAGCCACCCGCGCCCATCTCGGCTGGTGGTAACATCAGGCTGTTCCCGGCCGGAGCGGACCTGACCCGTGAAATATCACGGCTCAGGCCTTAAGAATGAGTGAAGATTTTTTGGAAATCCTTTTTTAATCAGTGACTTACCAGTGATTGCACGCGTGCAATCCAAGGGTTTCACACCTCAGGCCGCCAGCCGCGCCTCGGGCCCGCGGACCACGGGCCGAGCCATCTCCCAGGGGCTGAAGGCCTCTTGGTCAAGCTCCGGGAACAGGGTCAGCAGCTCCTGCCGCGCGGCGGGATCGACCCCGGCCAAAGAGTGCGGATTGGGGTGGAAACTCTCGGTCGCCAGCCCCTCGGCCAGCACGATCTGATGGTCATCGCACAGGAAGTGGACGTAGGTCACGTCCCCGCCCGGGGCCATGCGCCGGATCGTGGAGTCATTGACCAGCCGATGCGCGGGCACCAGAACCTCAGGCTCGCCAAAGTACAACTCGCTGCGCCAGCCCGACAGCAGGATCCGATGCTGCGGCGACACCGCAAGCCCTCGAACGGGAAGCCCCGGCCCCAGCGCCCCGGGGGCGATATGGATCGGACGCAGCCGAGGATCGGCCAGCTGCTCGCGCCGGCTGATCCGCCGCGTGCCCCGCCAAAGGACGGGCTTGGCCCCGGCATCCACGGTCGAGACCAAGTCCCCCGGCCGCAGGCTTTCCACAGGACGCGGCCCCTCCGGTGTGTCGATCAGAGTGCCTGCGACGAAGCAGACCAGCAGCTTCACATTGTCGATGATGGCACCCAAACTGTCGTTCGGACCAAGCTCGGTGAAGCGCAGGGTATAGGTGCCCGATTGCGGCAGGTGGACGGTATAGCCGTCCAGCGAGATCGTGTTCTGTGTCGGAAAGAAGGACTGTGTCTTCACGATGCCGCCCGACGCATCCAGAATGTCGACCCGGTACCCCTCAAGCCCGGCATGGCTGTTGGCGTCCGTACGCAGCGCAGTATCGAAGTTCAGGACCGCATCCACTGGGCCCTTCACATAGAAATTCTGGTTCAGGACCGTGATGGCCGACGCACCATTGCCGTCGAGTTCCACCACCCAGTTGGCCGCGCCACCGCTGATGTAGTTGTTCTGATGGCCCCATTCGATTTCGGTGCCATACCAGCCGGGCAAGGTCTTGCCATTGGTGATCTCCCAGCTTTGGCCAGCCCAATCGGTCGGCGACTGCGAGAAATCGCCATTTAGGATCAGATTGTGCCACGACCAGGTAGACATGCGCAGAGTCCTTGCCAGAATGAGATGGCGCCAGAGAGCCGGCGTTCTACCCTCATCCCAAGCCAGCAAGGCAATATCTTGGCACGCATATGGCAAATTAACGCTGTTGCCAGCCCGCAGCGCAGTCTTGAAGCAATCCGGTGGCTTTGGATGGTTAAGCGGCCAGCCCCTTGGTGCCCATGTCGAGGAACTTTTCGCGGCGGTCCTTGATCAGGAATTCCGGCTTCTTGCCAGACAATTCCTTGAGCATGGCTTCGATCGCCTTGCCGACGGCCTCGATCGTTTCCTTGCGGCCCCGTTGCGCGCCGCCCAAGGGCTCTTTCACGATCCGGTCAATCACGGCCAGCTTTTGCAGATCCTGCGCGGTCAGGCGCAGGGCCTCGGCGGCCTCGCGCATCTTCTCGGCATCCTTCCACAGGATCGAGGCGCAACCTTCGGGGCTGATCACCGAATAGATCGAATGTTCCAGCATCGCGATCCGGTTCGCCGTGGCCAAGGCAACCGCCCCACCCGAACCGCCCTCGCCCACCACCACGGAAATCAGCGGCACACCGATCTGCAGGCTTTTCTCGGTGGCACGGGCAATCGCCTCGGCCTGGCCGCGTTCTTCTGCACCCTTGCCGGGATAGGCGCCGGGGGTGTCGACAAGGGTCACGACGGGCAGACGAAAGCGGTCGGCCATCTCCATCAGCCGGATCGCCTTGCGGTAGCCTTCGGGCCGCGCCATGCCGAAGTTGCGTTCGATGCGGGTCTTGGTGTCGTGGCCCTTTTCCTGGCCCAGCACGACGACCGGCTGATCGTTGAAGCGGGCAAGGCCGCCCATGATCGCGTGATCATCGGCGAAGTTGCGGTCGCCGGCGAGGGGGGTGAATTCGGTGAACAGCGTCTCGATATAATCGCGGCAATGCGGACGGTCGGGGTGGCGGGCGACCTGACATTTCTGCCAGGCGTTCAGACCCTTGTAGAGGTCCTTCAGCATCTGATCCGCCTTGCGGTCCAGCGCCTCGGCCTCTTTGGCCACATCCATCGCGGGGTTGGACCGGCCCATGGCGCGCAGTTCCTCGGCCTTGCCTTCAATTTCGGCGAGGGGCTTTTCGAATTCAAGATAGTTCATCGGAAACTCCCAAGGGACCGCAGTGACGTGCCCTATATGGCTGCGCCGCGATCAAGTTGCAACTAAGCCGGTGGTCGCTGCGTGAGCCATGATACGTGCCGCCCAAAATCAACGCGCCCCGCAACCGCAAGGGCGCAGGGCGCGTTTCCTCCCCTGATCGCTGCCGAGGGCCTCCTCTCCCGCGGCAGCAGGGTAACCAAATGACGTCACGTCATGTCGTAGGTTTCAGCGCTTTAGTCAACATGAGTTACTCGAAAGTCACGCTGCGGCGATCAATTCGGACTGTGCCACGATGACCTCGGCCTGACGGATAGAGGCGATGTCAACGAGACGACCTTTGTAGACCGTGGCCCCCTCGCCCCGCTGTCGTGCGTCTTCCATGGCGGCGAGAATCTCACGCGCCTCTGTCACCTGGGTGTCAGAGGGGGTGAAGACTTCGTTGGCCAGTGCCACTTGCCTGGGATGGATCGCCCATTTGCCGACCATGCCGAGCGTGGCTGAGCGGCGGGCCTGAGCGCGGAAGCCCTCATCATCGCTGAAATCGCCGAAGGGCCCGTCAACGGGCAGGATGCCATGGGTGCGGCAGGCGGCGACGATGGCGGTTTGCGCCCAATGCCAGGGGTCTGACCAGTGCCGCGCCCCTTGCTGGAGCATGTAGTAGTTATCCTGCGTGCCGCCGATGCCTGTGGTCTGCATCCCCATGCTGGCTGCGAAATCGGCCGCGCCAAGGCTCATCGCGGTCAGGCGGGGCGAGGCTTTGGCGATGTCTTCGACATGGCTGATGCCGGCGGCCGATTCGATGATGACTTCGAAGCCGATCTTCTTGGTCCGCCCCATGGCGCGTTCCACTGCCGTCACCAGCGCGTCGACGGCATAGATATCCTCGGAACAGCCGACTTTCGGGATCATGATCAGGTCCAGCCGCTCGCCGCCTTTCTCCAGAAGGTCGACGACATCGCGGTACCAATAGGGCGTATCGAGCGCATTGATCCGAACCGACAGAGTCTTGCGGCCCCAGTCGACGGCGGAGATCGCCTCGATGATATTGCCGCGGGCTTGCGGCTTGTCGGCGGGAGAGACCGAATCCTCCAGATCAAGGTTGATCACGTCGGCGGCGGAGGCGGCCATCTTGGGGAAGAGCGCGGGGCGAGAACCGGGGGCGAAAAGCTGGCAGCGGTTGGGGCGGGCGGGCGGAGCAGGTTGCTGGCGGAAGGACAAGGCGGCCTCGCAAGGATGTTTCAAGATTTTCTTCCTGCGTGTTATATTCTTGCGCTGCACGGCGCAAGCGATCTTCGCAACCGCAGCATGAAAAAGCGGTGGCGCAGGGTCCGGGAACATGGGCAGATTGCCCATCCTACGGGGGGCCAGAATGATCACCGTTACGCCTGATACCTTCAAGATCGCCAGAACCTTCACGATTTCGCGCGGATCAAAGACCGAAGCCCATGTGCTGACCGTTCGCATCACGCGGGGCGGTGTCACAGGTTGGGGCGAATGCGTACCCTATGCGCGCTACGGCGAAAGTCTGGAATCGGTGACGGCGGCTATACTGGCATTGCCGGAAGGGATCACGCGGGCGGCGTTGCAAGAGGCGATGCCCTCGGGGGCGGCGCGCAATGCCGTGGACTGCGCGCTGTGGGATTGGGAGGCGAAGGCCTCGGGGCGGCGGGCTTGGGAGGTGGCGGGGTTGGCTCCTCCGGAGCCTGTGCAGATCGCCTTCACACTGTCGCTGGATACGCCAGAGGAGATGCGGGCGCAGGCTGCGGCCAATGCCCGCCGGCCCTTGCTGAAGATCAAGCTGGGCACGCCGGACGACATGCCCCGGTTGGAGGCGGTGCGATCAGGTGCGCCGAAGTCGCGACTGATCGTTGATGCCAACGAGGGCTGGACGCCGGAGGTTTACACCGAGCTTGCGCCGCATCTGATCCGGCTGGGCGTGGCGATGGTAGAGCAGCCCTTGCCCGCCGGTTCCGATGACATGCTGGCCGAAATCGCCCGACCTTTGCCGGTAGCGGCGGATGAGTCGTGCCATGGGGTGGCGTCCTTGGCAGCCTTGAAGGGCAAGTATGATCTGGTCAATCTCAAGCTCGACAAGACCGGCGGGCTGACCGAGGCACTGGCGGCAAAGGCCGAAGCGGCACGGCTGGGCTTCGGGCTGATGGTGGGCTGCATGGTGGGATCCAGCCTTGCGATGGCCCCGGCGGTACTGGTGGCGCAGGGGGCGAATTATTCAGATCTTGACGGGCCGCTGCTTCTGTCTCAAGACCGCGAAAATCCCCTGCATTATGATGAGGCCGGGGTTCATCCGCCTGAAAGGGCCCTTTGGGGATAGACCATGACCCGTATCGTCCATGTGAACGGCGCGTTCGTGCCGGAAGCCGAAGCTGTCGTCTCGGTCTTTGACCGGGGGTTCCTGATGGCGGATGGGGTTTACGAGGTGACCTCGGTGCTGGGCGGCAAGCTGATCGACTTCGCCGGGCATTGCGTACGGCTTGCGCGCAGCCTGTCGGAATTGGAGATGACCAACCCCCACACCGATGCCGAATGGCTGGCCCTGCACCACGAGTTGGTGGCGAGGAACGGCATCGTCGATGGCATGGTCTATCTGCAGGTGACCCGGGGCAACCCCGGCGACCGTGACTTC
>CANBRQ010000217.1 GCA_947371955.1 Paracoccaceae bacterium
ACCGTCATGCCGTTGAACGGATGCGGAATCTGGAAAGACCGCGAAATCCCCATCCGGCAGCGCGCCGAAGCGTCCAGCGCCGTCACATCCTGCCCCTTGAAGACCACGCGCCCGGCATTCGGACGCACCGTGCCCGCCACCAGATTGAACAGCGTGGTTTTCCCCGCCCCATTCGGGCCGAGGATGCCCACGATCTCGCCTTCCATCACCTCCAACGACACGTCGTCGGTGACCTTCAGCGCCCCGTAGCTTTTCGACAGGTTTTCCAGAGATAACAGTGTCATGCGCAACCCTTTGGGGGAGCCGGGGACCCGTGGGCCCCCGGCATGTCATCAGGCCAGCAGCTTCAGATCGCCCGTGACAGGCAACTGCGGATTCTGCTTGTTGTTGACGATCTTGAGTTCCAGCTTGCCATCGACGCGCTGCCACTGACCGCCCGCCAAGGGCGTCTTGGTCACGTTCTTGACCGGGCCATTGGCCCAGTTGATCGGACCCACCAGCGTATTGAGGTTGGTCTTGGTGATGGCATCCATGATCGCAGCCTTGTCCGTCAGGTCGGCCGCACGCTTGACCACATCCAGACCGACCTCGAAGATCGCATGGCTGAAGCCCAAGGTCGCCGTCCACGGCTTGCCGGTGTCCTTGACGTAAGCCGCGCCGAAGTCCTTGGCGGTCACCCCGGTCAGCGAGGAGGAATAGGGATAGTCCGGCGTCCACCAGACTTCCGTGGTCAGCCCGTCACCCCGGTCGCCCAAAGCATCCACCGACGACGGGAACAAGAGCGCCTTGCCAATGGTCGCAACCTTCGGCTTGAAGCCCTGCTGCGCGGCCTGCGCCCAGAAGGTCGCGAAGTCCGGCGGGATCATCACGCCTGTTACAATCTCACACCCAGCCGCTTTGAAGGCGGAGATCTGGCTGGTGAAATCGTTGTTCAAGGGCTGATAGCGGCCCGGATCGGTCAGTTCATAGCCCGCAGCGGCCAGCGGTCCCGGCAGACCCAGCTTGGCATCGCCCCAGGCGTTGCCGTCGGCGTCGTTCGGGAACAGGCCGCCGACCTTCTTGGCCACGCCAGAGGCATCCCAGATCGCGGTGAAGTTCGCGATGATATCCTCAAGCCCCCAGAAGAAGTGGTAGGTGTAGTTGAAACCAACCTTCGGATCACCGCCACGGCCAAAGAAATAGGGCTGCCACGGGCAGTTGGTCGATATGCAGGGGATCTCGTTCAGCTCGCACTGGTCGGCCACCGGATTTGTGGTGTCGGGTGTGGCATGGGTCAGCATCAGCTGGACGCCGTCGTTCAGGATCAGATCCTGCGCCACCTGTGACGCCGTGTTCGGGTTCGACTGGCTGTCCTTGGCAATGATCTGGATCTGCACCGGCTTGCCGTTGTTGGTCAGCCCCGCCAGCGTGTCTTTCAGACCGGCGATAATCCAGTCCTGCGCCTCGCCAAAGCCGGCCAGCGGGCCGGTCAGCGGGGCCACAAGCCCGATCTTGAAGACTGCGTCCTGCGCCGAAGCGCGGGTGGCGCGCAGCAGTGCCGGGGCCGCGATCAGGCCGCCGGTTGCCGTGATGAACTTGCGCCGAGTATAGGTGAATTGAGCCATTTTCTTCCTCCCAGAGTGATTGTAAGGCCGTCCGGTCTTGCGCCGGGTCGGCGGGTTCAGAGTGTTTGGTCCTGCGTGACCTGACGATACAGCACAGGCAGGATTTCGCTAAGATAGGACATTTCCTCGGTCGCATGCTGGTGCAGGCGACGGGCAAGCTCTGCCGTGACATTTTCGTGCCGCAGATGCCGTGCGGCCTCGGGCGGGATCGGATGGGCCGCATCCCGGCTTTCGACATGGCCAAGAAAGAAGCGGCTGCGCATCTCGCAGCCCTGCGCGGTGTTGCGCACAAAATGCGTCATCAGGCCAAGGTTGACCGGTGCCTCCAGCAACCCGATCCGCGCACAGATCGCCACACCGTCGAACCCGGCGTATTCGGCGGGGTCGAAGAACTCTGCCGGATCGCGGAAGTTGATGCGCAGCTTGTAGACAGGGCCATCCGATCCGCCAAGGTATTCATGCACCAGATGGCTGGAGCCGATATGCGTGTTCCCCGTCCGCCCCTCCCAATCCGAGAACAGATGGTCCGTCGGATGCCAAAGCTTGTACTGTTCCGTACCGCCCAAGTACCCAAACCACCATTCGACCATCTTGGCATTGGCGCGCGGCATCCGCGTCAGCGCGCAAACGGTCTTGAAGCCGTCGTCATGGTCGACCACGCCAGATTCCATCGCCAGATAGCCGGGCTTCAGCAGATCGCCCACTTGGTCAAAGCGCATCTACCCCTCCAACAGCTTTTCAAGCGCCAGAAGATGGCTGACCACCTTGGCCCGCAGCGCCTGCGCCTGCTCTGGCGTCCATGCATGGAACCCCTGGCCCGACTTCATCCCCAAACGACCCTCCGCGACCATCTGCTGCAACAGCGGCGACGGCCCGGCACGGTTCTCCAGATCAGCCAGCACCGTGTTGTGGATGTCCAGCGTCAGGTCGGTGCCCACCAGATCGGCATTCTCCAGCGGCCCCAGCACCGCCAACCTGCGGCCAAAGCTGGCCTTGATCACCGCATCCACCGCCGCCGCATCGCAGATGCCGCGCTCCACCAGACTGACGGCCTCACGCCACAAAGCATGCTGCAACCGGTTGCCGATGAAACCCGGCACGTCCTTTTCGACCCGCACCGGAGTCTTCCCGGCCCCGGCCAGCAAGTCCATCGTGGCCGCCATCGCCGCCTCGCTGGTATCTGCGGTGCGGATCACCTCGACCAAGGGGATCAGATGCGGCGGGTTCCACCAATGCGTGCCAAGGGCGCGGGACTTGTCGGCGAGCTGCGACATGATCTCGGTAATCGGCATGACAGAGGTGTTGGAACACAAGATCGCGGTCGCAGGAGCCGAAGCTTCAATCTCGGCAAAGATCGCCTGCTTCAGCGCCATCTTCTCAGGTGCCGCCTCAAACACATAGGCCGCTTCCCGCACGGCCCCGACCACCGAGTCAAACACCTCGATCCGCTTCAGGATCTTGGCAGTCTCGGTGTCAGAGACGCCCATCAGATGCAGACTGTCGGTCACCCGCGCAGGCAGGGCGGCCCGCGCTTCGGGCATGGGGTCGGTCACCGCCACATACTGGCCCGCGCGCGCCAAAGTCAGGGCAATCCCATGCCCCATCAGCCCCGCCCCGATCACCGCTGTCTGCAGGTTCTTCATCTTCAACCCGCCGTATAGCCGCCGTCAGCATACAGAATATGCCCGGTGTAGAAATCCGACGCTTTCGACGACAGGAACAACAAGGGCCCCGCCAAGTCTTCCGCCTCCCCCAGCCGCCCCTTCGGCACCCGCGCGAGGAACCCGGCCCGCACGGTCCTCGCGTGGTCATTGTCGGCAAACATCCATTCCGTCAGCGGAGAGCGGAACACCGTCGGCGCAATCGCATTGACCGTGATCCCCAAGGGCCCCAGTTCACAGCCCAGCGCTTTGGTCATCCCGTCCACCGCCGACTTGGAGGCGCAATAGGCCGTATACCCCGCCGGATGCCCCAAAAGCCCGCGCGCCGAGGAGACCAGTACGATCTTGCCGCCCGTCCCCTGCGCCTTCATCTGCACCGTCGCCGCCCGCGCCAGAAGCCAGCTTTGCGTGACATTGGCATCCATGACGCTCAGAAACGTCTCTGGCGCCATCTCGTCAATCTTGGCCACCTTGTTCATCCCAGAGGCGACCACCAGAATATCCAGCCCCCCGAAGGCCGTCACCGCCGCCGCCACCAGCGCCGCACATGCCGCTTCGCTGTCGGGCCGGGTGTTCACCTCCACCACCTCTGCGCCACCGTCCCGGCACTCTCCCGCAATAGCCGCAAGTTCCGAGGCCTTCCCGGCCGCCAGCACCAACCGGCACCCTGCCCCGGCCAGCACCCGTGCCGCCACCACGCCAAAAGCGCCCGAGGCCCCGGTGATCAGCGCCACCTTGCCCCGCACGTCAAACATCTTCATCGGATCGGGCAAGCTCATGACGGCACCTTTGTCGGATAAGGAATAACAACCAGCATCTTGCAGACATGGTTGGTGCGGTTGACGATCTCGCGCACTTCGCCGGGCGCAATGGTCGCTGAATCCATCGGCCCCAGCACCGTCTCGACCCCGCCCACGATCACCGTCATCGCACCTTCCAGCACGACATAGACCTTTTCAAACGGCGTGGAATCCGGTCCCGCCCCGCCCCCCGGCAGGAACTGGGAATAACCGACCCACTGGTTCGTGGGCCCGCCTTCTTCGAACCCCTGCAGGCGCAAGCCCACCACCCCACGATGGTTCGGCGCCTCATAGCTCGTGGCATCCTCAAACCGTTTCACCAGCATGACAAAGGCCTCCCAACCCCTTCATTCAGGTCCAAATATCCCGGGGGGTGCGGGGGGCGGGCCCCCCGCTCCGCCGCCGGGCAAATTCAGAACGCCTCCCCGGCTTCGATCCGGTAGCCCTGACTCTTGTCGATCATCGCCACCAGCCGGATGATGCAGCCATCACCCCGGTCCCAGTTCCACGGGAAGAAGGCGAAGGTGCAGCGCTTGCCGGTCACGGCATCCAGATCCCCGCCGACGTTTTCAATGCCCAGAATCCCCGCCTTGAACAGGATCTGGTGCACCGGCTCCCACTCCGGGAAATCCTCTGCCCAATCGCGCCCGCCCGACCATTCGAAGTATTCCTTCTTCAGATGCGGCAACAACGGCCCGTTCCTTTGCGGCCCGATCGCCGTCGCCAGCGGATGATCGTTCGCCTGAGTGTCATGGCCGACAACCTTGACACCCTTCTTGACCATCCACTCCCCAGCCGAGGGCACGAACCCAGGGCAATAGGCGAAATAATCGCCGTCCTCGTACTGCTTGTGCCAGCCGGTGTTGATGATCAGCACATCGCCGGGCCGGATCGCATGGCCGCAGGCGGCTTCCAGATCGTCGCCCGTGATCGGCTCCCACTTCTTCTTGGGCAAGGACACCACGATCCCGGTGCCAAAGAAATGCGGCAGCGGCACTTCGTTTATGAAGGGCGTGCCCTGCACCACATGCGCCGGAGCATCAATGTGCGTCGTCGCATGCATCGTTGTGGTGATGCGCTGGCTCAGCACGCCGGATTTGGCCATGTAATGGATGCGCTCGATCTGCACGTCCTGAAAATAGGGCCAGTTCGGATGCTGAAACCCGAAGCGGTGCGACAGGTTGTAGAATTCCAACCCCATCGAGTTGTCCAGATTCCCCTGGAATTCAATGCCGCGAACAGTGACCATTCAGGTGCCTCCCCCTGCTATCAGACCTGTGGGCATCGCGCCTCCTGCACTCTGCCGTCTTGCATGACGGTACATATGCACCATATTGCGGTCAACAGATTCTTGAGATAGCGTACACCTGTACCGCATCGCGGGCTGGAATCGGCCCCGCAGGACTGGCATAGGGCGCCCATGACCGACGACGCGAAATCCAAAGACGGCATTCAGGTGATCGCCCGCGCCGCCGCCATCCTGCGCGCCTTGAAAGACGGCCAGACCGGACTGTCCTTGGGCCAGATCGCCGAAAAGGTCGCCTTGCCCCGCTCCACCGTCCAGCGGATCGTCGCCGCCCTGATTGACGAGCGCCTCTTGATGTCGACCCGCACTGCCGGTGTCCGACTTGGCCCTGAACTGCAGTCTCTGGCCGAGGCTGCCAAGTACAACACTGTGGAACTCTGCCGCCCGCACCTCACCGCCCTGATGGTCGAGACGGGCGAAACCGTCGACCTCTCCACCCTGCGCCATGGCCAAATGGTCTTCCTTGACCAAGTCCAGGGCAGCCACCGCCTGCGCGCCGTGTCCTCGGTCGGAGAGCATTTCCCCCTGACCTCCACCGCCAACGGCCGCGCAACTCTGTCGATCCTGCCTGAAGATCAGGTCCTGACCCTCGCCCGCACGGAATTGGGCGAGGCTGGCAACCTGCCCCTGCTGCAAGCCCGCCTCGCTTTGGCGCGCAAGCTGGGCTTTGCCGAGGACAACGACGACCACACCGATGGCATTTCGGCCATCGGTATCGCCTTCAAGGACCTCGCCGGAGAGACCTTCGCCATTTCGGTCCCGATCCCGACCTCGCGCTTTGCCGACCAGCGCAATTCGGTCATTGCCGCATTGCTGCGGCTGAAGGCCGATCTGGTGCAGGTGCTGGCGGGCTAGCGTCACTTCGCGGGCGCCAGAACGAAGTCGTGCTCGACAAGGAAGAACGGTGCCGTCATCCCCTCGGCCTTGATCCTTTCAGGATCGGTGATCCAGTCAAACTTCGCCATCAGGCTTTGCTTCACGCCAAAGACGGCATCCGAGTTGATATAGGGATCGTCCGGGTCGAAGATATGGGTCACCAAGGCCTCAAACCCTTGCGCCTCAAGGATATAATGCAGATGCGCCGGGCGGTAGGGATGGCGGCCCAAGGCCCCCAGCAGCTTGCCCACCGGGCCATCATCGGGGATCGGATAGAACCGCGGCTTCACCCCCCGGAACCAGTACCGGCCATCCGTGCCGGTGCGGAACACGCCCCGCAGATTGAAATCCGGCTGGATGCCCTTTTGTTGAACATCATAGAAGCCCTCGTCATTGGCCTGCCAGACGTCGATCTTGGCCAGATCAATAGGCTGGCCATGCGTATCCAGAATCCGCCCCCGCACCAGCATCGGCTCACCCTTGGCATCAAGACAGATGTCCGATCCCATCGCCAATTCCGGAGCATCCGCCACGTGGAACGGCCCCAAGACGGTGCTTTCGGACGCGCCCGAGGGTTTGCGGTTGTTGATCGCATCCACCAGCATCGACACGCCGAGGATATCCGAGAACAGGATATACTCCTGCCGCCACTCGTTGCAGATCTG
>CANBRQ010000218.1 GCA_947371955.1 Paracoccaceae bacterium
GGTTTTGAGGCGCGCTATCCTTGGGGCCGGAGACCACGCTGATCCGGTTGGAGGGAAGGTAGAGGGTGGGCAGGGAATGGTCAACGGGGGGATGGGGGCAGCAGAAGATCGACCACTAATTTCGTTTGTCCAGCCAGTCCAAAATCTCACCATACAAAAACGGAGTAGTCTGCCAATCCAGAGACGAAAGCCATGTTTTCATGCTGTCGTATACTTGTGGTCGATAGCCAACTGCTGACGAAGCATCAAGATCAGCGTAAGCTTGGCAGCAGTACATATCATTCATCGAAGTTAGGCTTTCGCCGAATCCCATTTGTGTGAGATGATCCACCACTACGGATCCTTCTATTTGGCAAATATAGGTGTCAATATCGTAAGCTTTTTTGCCTAACTTAATCACCATGCAATTCGAATAGTCGCCGGCAGTGGCACAATCTTTCGATTTCTTGTAATAATTGTTGCACATATAGCGCTCGACGCAAACGTAAAATGACTTTCCATCCGGTATAGCATCACAAAACAAACCGAAGGGATGGATAGCATTGCAAACATTGAAATCATCTGAGTAACTGCCTCAACATTTAGGCCCATGATTTCTCCTCCCGAGGCTCCATTTCGACTAATAGAGCAACAACAAAATGCAGAGAAAAACAAGCTCCTGGGTGGGGCTGGATATCAATCGGCGACATGTGGCATCGTAAGACCGCTCGGAACCATTTTTCTGTCGTGAACATGTGAATTCAACCCAACGTCACCCCTTCCCTGACCAGATCATCCGTCACCCGCTTGATCGCGACCTCCAGAGTCTCAGCGATGAAGTCGATCTCGCCTTCGGTGATCACCAAAGGCGGCGACATCACGTTCAGGTGGCCGATGGGACGGACCAGCAGGCCAAGGCTCTCGCACACATTGCTGATGCGTTTGCTTTCGTTGACCCCATCTGGCAGCAGATCCTTGGTTTCCTTGTTGGCCACGTTCTCCACGCACAGCATCAGCTTGCGGCCCCGCACGTCGCCCACCAGCGGCAGCGCGGACAGCTCCGCCATCCGCGTCTCGAAATAGCTGCCGACTTTGGTGGCATGGGCCAGAAGGTCCTCGCGTTCGATGATCTCTATGTTCTTCAGCGCTGCGGCACAGGCGACCGGATGACCGGAATAGGTCAGGCCGCTTGTGAACCAGCGCGCACCGCCCTCCGCCATCGCGTCCCAGATCCGGTCCGAGAAGATCACGGCGCCCAGCGGCTGGTAGCCCGAGGTCAGGCCCTTGGCCGAGGTGATCATGTCGGGCTGCACGCCGAATTCGGAGAGGCTGGCGAACCAGTGGCCAAGGCGACCGAAGGCCGTCACCACCTCATCGGCGATGAACAGGATGTCATGGCGCTGGCAGACTTGCCACATGCGGAAGAGGTAGTCCTTGGGCGGGATGATGATGCCACCACTGGCCTGGATCGGTTCGGCAATGAAGCCGCCGATCCGGTCCGCGCCGACCTTCGCGATCAAGGCCTCGAATTCCGTGACAAGGCCGTCGCAGAACTGCGCCTCGGTCAGATGGGCCGGGCGGCGGTAGGGGTTGGGCACCGACAGATGGTGGATGCCGTCGTGCTTGTAGCGGAACTCATCCACCCGGTCACCGGGGCGCTTGCCGACCGATTGCGACAGATAGGTGGAGCCGTGGTAAGAGTGTTCCCGCGCCACGATATCGGTCTTCATCGGGTTACCACGCGAATGGTGGTAGTAGCTGACCATGCGAACCGCCGTGTCGACCGCCGTGGACCCCCCGGTGGTGAAATGCACGCGGTTGAGGTCGCCGGGGGCGAGGTCGGCAATCTTGGCGGCCAGACGGGCGGTGGGTTCGTTCGTCATGTCAACGAAGGTGTTGGAAAAGGCCAGACGTTCGGCCTGCTCGGCAATGGCCTGCGCCATTTCGCGGCGGCCAAGCCCGATGTTGGTGCACCAAAGGCCACCGACCGCATCCAGATATTTGCGCCCCTCGGCATCCCAAAGGTTGCAGCCCTGACCCTTGGTGATCACCAAGGCGCCCTCTTTCTCGAAAGGGCCGAAGTTCGTCCAGGGATGCAGCGAATGGCGTCGGTCCATCTCCCACAGGTTGGCATTGGTCAGGGCTTGCGGGGCGATCGGGGAGGCGGCGGTCATTTTGAATCTCCAGTCAATAGGAGAAGCCTAGCAGACAGGCGTGAAAACACCAGAGCGGTTTGATCAAATTATCTGTCAAGATGATAGGAGACCTAACATTCGACGGCGGCATGGGCAAATTGCTCATCCTACTTTTGGCCCATGTCTTGCTCCTTGGCAAATACTCCACGGGTGGTCTGGAGGGTGTGAAACCCTCCAGCCTTGGACAACAGTACTGTCATTTTCAGGAGGGAAGCACCCGAATCTGGTTTGCGGTAGGATGGGCGATCTGCCCATGCTGGCGCGTAGGGTGGGGTTTAACCCCACCCTACCTCAGCCGAGCGCGTAGCCCGCGCCGCGAACGGTGCGCAGAGGGTCTTCCCCGCCGAAGGTGCAAAGCGCCTTGCGCAACCGGCCGACATGGACATCAACGGTCCGGCTGTCGACATATATGTCGCGGCCCCAAACGCGGTCCAGAAGCTGCTCGCGCGAGAAGACGCGGCCGGGTTTTTCCAGCAGCGTCGCCAGCAGGCGGAACTCGGTCGGGCCCAGTTTCAGCGTGTTTCCGGCACGGTGGACGCGGTGGGTCTCGGGGTCCAGCGTGATATCGCCCCATTCCAGCGTCATTCCCAGCGTCGCAGGCCGCGTGCGGCGCAGGTGGGCGCGCAGGCGGGCCATCAGTTCGACCACGGAATAGGGCTTGATCACATAGTCATCGGCCCCGGTCTCCAATCCACGCACCTTGTCGACCTCTTCGGACCGGGCCGACAGCATGATGATCGGAATGCCCCGGGTTTCCGAGCGCATCTTCAACCGGCGGCAAACCTCCAGCCCGGACACATGCGGCATCATCCAATCCAGCAGGATCAGATCCGGCGGGTTTTCCGACACCAGCACCAGAGCCTCTTCGCCATTGGTGGCGCGCTGCACGGCAAAGCCTTCGGCTTCCAGGTTATAGGCCAGGACTTCCCGCTGCGCAGGCTCGTCCTCGACCAGAAGGACGGTGGGCTGGGCCATCAGCGGTCACCCGCGATGACGGATTCTGACTTCGGGCGCGGCGAAGAGGGCAGCGATCCGGTCGCGAGGTAAATCACCTGCTCGGCAATCGTGGTCGCATGGTCGCCCACGCGCTCGATGTTCTTGGCGATGAAATGCAGGTGCATGCAGGCGGTGATGTTGCGCGGGTCTTCCATCATATGGGTCAGGAATTCGCGGAAGAGGGCGGTGTACATCTGGTCAATTTCGCGGTCCTGCTGCAAGACCGAGGTGGCCAGCCCCACATCCCGGGCGATGAAGGCATCCAGCGCATCCTTCAGCATCAGGCCCACCTGCCGCGACATGCGGCGGATCGACCCTGCAGCCCCGTCAATCGAATGCATCTGCGCCAGAACCATCGACCGTTTGGCGAGGTTCTTGGCATAGTCGCCGCAGCGTTCCAGCGAGGCCGAGATCTTCATCACCGTCAGCACGGTGCGCAAATCCGACGCGGTGGGCGAGCGCAGGGCGATCAGGCGGACGCATTCGGAATTGACCTGCTCTTCCAGCGCGTCAATCGCCGTGTCCCCACTGCGGACCTGTTCGGCCAGCGCTTCGTCGCGCGTCTCAAGGGCGGCTGCGGCATCTGACAGGGCGGCTTCCACCAGCCCGCCCATTTTCAGGACAAGGGCTTGCACCCCTTCAAGGTCTCGGTCGAAGGCCGAGGCGATATGGCGGTCGTTCATCTGGGACTCCTCAGCCGATCCGGCCAGTGATGTAGCTTTCGGTGCGCGGGTCTTTGGGGTTGGTGAAGATCGTCCCCGTCTCGCCATATTCGACCAGATGGCCAAGGTGGAAGAAGGCGGTCTTCTGCGACACGCGCGCCGCTTGTTGCATCGAGTGGGTCACGATCACCACCGAGAACTGGCTGCGCAGTTCGTCGATCAACTCCTCCACCTGCGCGGTGGCGATCGGGTCAAGGGCCGAGCAGGGCTCGTCCATCAACAGCACTTCCGGAGAGGTGGCGATGGCGCGGGCGATGCACAGGCGCTGTTGCTGGCCGCCGGAAAGACCGGTGCCGGGCGATTGCAGGCGGTCCTTGACCTCGTTCCACAGGGCCGCCTTCTTCAGGCAATCTTCGACCACCTGATCAAGTTCGGCCTTGTTGCGGGTCAACCCATGGATTTTCGGGCCGTAAGCCACGTTGTCATAGATCGACTTCGGGAAGGGGTTCGGTTTCTGGAACACCATGCCGATCTTGGCGCGCAGCTGCACCGGATCGACGCGGGCGTCATAGATGTTCTCGCCTTCCAGCGTGATCGACCCCTCGACCCGAGCCGAGGCCACGGTGTCGTTCATCCGGTTCAGGCAGCGCAGGAAGGTGGATTTCCCGCAGCCCGAGGGCCCGATGAAGGCGGTCACGGTCTTGTCGAGGATATCGACATCGACATCCTTCAGCGCATGGTTGGTGCCGTAATAGACCTGCACCTTGCGAGCTTCGATCTTGTTGGTTGAGGTCTGCACGTCGCGCTCCAGTCTAAGATCTTTCATGGGTGTCTCTCCTGACTTACCAGCGGCGTTCATATTTGCGGCGCAGGATGATGGCGGCGGTGTTCATGATGATAAGGAAGGCCAGAAGGACGATGATGGCCCCAGAAGCGCGTTCCACAAAACCCGGATCGCCGCGCTGGGTCCAGTTGTAAATCTGCACCGGCAGCGCCGAGGACGGGTCGAACAGACCCGAGGGCGGCGCACCGGGGAAGTCTTTCACGAAGGCCACCATGCCGATCAGCAGCAGGGGGGCGGTTTCACCCAAGGCTTGGGCCAGACCGATGATCGTGCCGGTCAAGACGCCGGGCATCGCCAGCGGCAGGACGTGGTGGGTCACGGTTTGCAGCTTCGATGCGCCGACGCCCAAGGCTGCGTCCCGGATCGACGGCGGCACAGCTTTCAGGGCTGCACGGGTCGGGATGATGATGCGCGGGAGAGTCATCAGCGTCAGGACCAGACCGCCGACGATCGGGGCAGACCGCGGGAGCCCCGCGATATTGATGAAGGTCTCCAGCCCCAAGATGCCATACACAATCGACGGCACGGCGGCGAGGTTGGCGATGTTCACCTCGATCAGGTCGGTCCAGCGGTTCTTCGGCGCGAACTCTTCCAGATAGACGGATGCCGCAACACCGATGGGCAGCGCAAGGCAAAGCACGACGAACATCATGTACAAGGAGCCGATGATCGCAACACCCAGACCCGCAGCCTCGGGCCGCTTGTCCGAAGCGTCGGTCATCGTCAGGAAGCCCGGGTTGAACTTCATCACCACGATGCCGGCGGCGCGCAGCTTGTCGGCCAGCATCAGCTTTTCGGGAGAGGTATTCTTGTCGCGGGCAGCGGTTTCCATCGTCACCCGGCCTTTGAAGTAGCCATCGACCCGGCCATTGGCCAGCGCCTGGAACTGCACGGTGGTGCCCAGCAGTTTCGGGTTGGCCAGAACCATGTTGCGCAGGTTGGCGGACGAGTCTTCCGAGATCATCTCGCCGATCTCTTTGTCGGTCAGGGTGCCGACGTCGATGCCTTTGGCCTTGACCTCGTCAACCAGCGCCTTGGCGATCTGCTTGCCATAGCCGATGGTCGTGACCGAGGCCATTTCCTTGGGGTCGCCGTGGCCGGCCTTGTCCAATGCTGCGGCGTCCAGCGTCACCGGGATCTCGATGAAGGTCTGCCGGAAGGCCGGCAGACCCGCCGAGAAGATCGAGATCAGCAGCCACAGCAGGGCCAGCAGCGCCAGGGTGATGGCCACCACGCCATAAGCGCGGAAGCGTTTCTCGGTGGCGTTGCGGGCATTGGTGCGCTTGTCGGGGGCGAAGAGGGAATGTCCGGTCACGCCCGGTTTGGAGGCGTCTGCGCCGGTTGGGTCGATCGCGGTCATTCGTACTGCTCCCGGTATTTGCGAACGATGACAAGGGCCACGATGTTGAGGCACAGCGTCAGGGTGAACAGCGTCAGGCCAAGGGCGAAGGCCACCAGCGTTTCGGGGGAATTGAATTCCGTATCGCCGGTCAGCTGGCTGACGATCTTCACGGTCACCGTCGTCATGGCTTCAAAGGGGTTGAGCGACAGCTTGGCCGCCGCACCCGCCCCCAGCACCACGATCATCGTCTCCCCGATGGCACGGCTGGCCGCCAGCAGCACCGCACCGACGATGCCCGGAAGGGCTGCGGGGATCACGACCTGACGGATGGTTTCCGACGGCGTGGCGCCCAGACCCAGCGAGCCATCCCGCAAGCTTTGCGGCACGGCGTTGATGATGTCATCGGACAGCGAGGAGACAAACGGGATCACCATGATCCCCATCACCAGACCGGCCGTCATCACTGAGGAGGCCGAGTTGCCCCAGCCCATCGGTTGCGCGATCCAGTCGCGCAGCAAGGGGCCCACGGTGATCAGCGCGAACAGGCCGTACACGATGGTCGGGATACCCGCCAGAATTTCGATCAGCGGCTTGACGACACTGCGCACGGATTTGGAGGCGTATTCGGCCAGATAGATCGCCGACAACAGGCCAATCGGCACCGCCACGATCAGCGAGATGGCCGAGACATACAGCGTGCCCCAGACCAGCGGCCAGATGCCAAGGTCTGACCCGCCGCCGAACTTCGGGTTCCACACGGTCGAGAAGAAGAACTGCGAGGCCGGGTACAACTGGAAGAAGTGCACGGTTTCCGAGAAGAGCGAGACGACGATGCCCACCGTGGTCAGC
>CANBRQ010000219.1 GCA_947371955.1 Paracoccaceae bacterium
GCCGCGCTGATCTGCGAAGCGGGCCAGAGCCAGAAGACCGGCGGCAATCACCACGACGAAGGTCAGAACAATCACCTGCGGCGCGCCAAGCGCGGCAAAGACGCCGTTGATCGCGTCCCCCGCCCAAAGCGCGATATAGGCGACCAGCGAGACCGTCAGCACCGGCAAAGCCAGCTTGCGCCGCATCAGCAGCAGGACCGAGCCGATGGTGCCAAGGCCAACGCCAAGAGCAAAGGCAAGGGTCATCCAGACGGGGTACGTGGTCATCGCGGTTGCCTGCGCCTCGGTCATGCCTTTGGCCATCAGGCTTGCCGTCGTGGCGGTCAGAGAGAGGGCGAATTGGTACAGGCCGAAGATGTTCCAGGCGAGCCCGGCGGCAACGGTGGCAGTTTGCCAAAGGGGCGGCGTCGGGCGGAGAGTGTCGGTCAGGGTCATGGTATCCTCGCGGTTGGGGAGGGGCGGAAGGCCCGTCCTGATCCAATGACACGCGAGGTCTGACGGTTTCGACAAAAGCCGTCAGATTATTTTGCGGCTGGCATCCAAAAGTGTGACGCCAGCCGGGATCGGTTCGGTCATGGGCGTTTACATTCCCAGACGGACGGCGCGGCGGGTCAGGAAGGCGCGCGCGTCGACCGAGTCCATCCTTGGGAAGAAGCTGTTCACCGGGGGACGGCCCGCGCCGTCGATGACGCCGGGGCAATGCAGCAGCACGCCAGAGTTGGCGAAGATGATCTCCTCGTCGGCGAAAAGCGGGGTGATGACTTCGACGGCGGCTTCGGGGAAGTGGCGGGTGATCATCAGGTCAATGGTCATGGCGAAGGCGGGCAGCAGGACGAAGGGTGCGCCGTGGCAGGTGGGGTCGTCCAGCGTGTCTTTCAGCACATGCTGGCCCGGCATCAGAAGGATGTCGCTGCAGGCGTCATGGCAGCCGCCGGGAATGCGGATCAGCGAGGTTTCAGGCTCTGGCCGCAGGGTGCGGCGGTCTAGGCCAAGGATGCGGGTCAGGCCGCCGTCCAGCGTCTGCACGGCATCGCCGATGCGCAGGGTGGCAACGTCGGCCCAGCCGCTGACGGTCTCGACCAGGGTGCCTGCGACGAGGCCGGTGGTGACCGGCAGGGATTGGATGCTGCGCGGGCGGGTGGCAACTTTGGTGAAGGCGGTGGTCAGCTTGGCGATGTCTTGCATGAACATGGTCGGTCCTCCGGTTGCGTTTTGCTTGGTTAAGGCGGGAGGTTAAGGTCTGTGGCGGCCCCCGCTGTCCTGTGCCCAATCAGCACCCGAATTTCGCCATTTTTTCGACGCGCCCGCGTCACGCCCATGTCATTGACGCGCATGGCAAGACAATCCGGGCGGCAAACCCGGGCATTTCGTCGTTTGGCGCGCAGATTAGTGTTTCATTAAGCAACAATAGGTGCGTCTTGAACCGGGCTTTCAGCCGATTCGCCGCCGCGACAGCAGAGCAAGGCCGCAGGTCACAATCATGGCTGAACCAAGGAGAGTCTGTGCATCGGGCCGCTCGCCAAAGATTAGAACCCCGACGGCCAGCGCAAAGACCAGCCGGGCGTAGCGGAAGGGTGTCACGGCAGAGACCTCGCCGGTCCGCATCGCCTGAGTGAGCGCGGTATAGCCTGCGATGCCAAAGCCGCTCGCGCCCGTCAGCAGGGCGGTCGCGTGCAGGGAGGGGAAGGTGACGCCACCGATGACAGCCAGAATCAACAGGCCGCTGACGCCGAGCACGGTGAAGCCTGCCACACCCAGTTGGGCGTTTGACAGCGCGGGAGGGGCTGCGCGGGTGGCAAGGTCTCGTCCCGCGAAGCCCAGCATGCCGGTCAGGGCCAAAAGGCTCAACGCCGAAAAGCCGTCAAGCCCGGGCCGCACGATCAGAAGGACGGCAAGAAAGCCCGCGACGATCAGTGACCAGCGAAAAGCGCCGACCTTTTCCCGGAAGAGGATGGCTGCGCCGGGCACGACGACGAGAGGTGTCGCTTGCAGGATGGCCGAGGCGACCGAGATCGGCGTCAGCGCGATGGCCAGAGCATAGAACAACCGCCCCACGAGTTCAAAGCTGGACCGGATCGCCATGGTGCGCGACAGCACGGCGCGGGGCAGGGGCGGTGCCCCGGCGCGCAGGGCCATGGCCGAGAACCACAGGACGCCGGCTATGCCTTCCACGACCAGCACCTCGCCCAAAGGCACGGCCCCGGCGGCGGCTTTCAGGAAGCCGTCCTCCAGCGCAAAACCGGCCATCGAGCCCATCATCCACAGGCTGCCGCGCAAATTGTCCGATGCCATAAGCCAGCCCCCGTTTCACACCACCTATTGGACCATGGCAGACGGAAGTTGCAAGGGATTGCGCTTAACCGACCAAGGACCGATGGTGGCTTCAATCCTGAAACAGATTGTTTCCAAGGACTTGCCCCGGAAACGCCGCAATCGGCCTCGTCGGACTTGCGAGGATAATCGGTCTGTGGCCAGAGTGACAGCAGGCCCAATAGGGGCAAATCTGCCCCAAGGGGGGCGGAGATCAGGAATTTTGGAGGACTTTATGGCGCATCACCGGTTGAAGGCGACGATTGCTCTGACGGGAACGGACAAGAATGACAGCTACCTCGGGACGGATCAGGATGACACCTACAACGGCTTGAAGGGCGCTGATACGATCTCGGGTGGTGCGGGCAGTGACCATCTTTACGGCGGTAGCGGCAAGGACCGGTTGAGCGGCGGGCTTGGCCAGGACGTGCTTTATGGAGGCAGCGGCGCGGATACTTTCGTCTATGCTTCGGCTACGGAGGCCGGTGATCTTGCGCATCGCGACGCAATCCGGGATTTCAAGGCGGGGGTCGATCACCTTGATGTCCATGCCTTCATGGCGGGCGGGCATTTCATCGGGTCGGCGGCCTTTGCAGCGGATGAAGGACCGACCCTGCGCTATGTTCATGCGACCGGGCTACTGACCGGTGACGTGGATGGCGACGGGATCGCGGATTTTGCGATCAAGTTCTCCAACCACGCACATCTGACTGAGGCTGATTTCATTTTCTGACGACGGCCGGTCCGGTAGGGTGGGGTTGTAACCCCACCCTACGCGTCTGACCGTGGGACATCACAGGATGCCGGCAAACTGCATGGCTGCCCTGATCCGCGCTTTTGTGCCATCGGTCAGGCCCACCAGCGGCAGCCGTACCTCTTCGGCGCACAGACCCAGAAGCGACAGGCCATACTTCGCGCCGACCAGACCCGGCTCGATGAAGATCGCCTCGTGCAGCGGCATCAGGCGGTCTTGAAACTCCAGCGCGCGGGCATAATCGCCGACCAGCGTTGCCTCCTGGAACTCCGCGCAAAGCTTCGGCGCCACGTTGGCTGTGACCGAAATGCAGCCCACACCACCATGCGCGTTGAAGCCAAGTGCGGTGGCATCCTCACCCGACAGCTGGATGAACTCCTTCCCGCAGGAGGCGCGCTGCTGGCTGACGCGCTCGATCTTGCCGGTGGCATCCTTGACGCCGATGATGCGGGGCAGTTGTGCCAGCTTTCCCATCGTCTCGGGCGACATGTCGACAACCGAACGGCCGGGGATGTTGTAGATGATGATCGGCAGCATGCAGCAATCATGCAGCGCCGTGAAATGGGCGATCAGGCCAGCTTGCGTCGGCTTGTTGTAATAGGGTGTCACGACCAGAGCCGCATTCGCCCCGACCTTTTCGGCATGGCGGATCAGGTCGATGCCTTCAGCGGTGTTGTTCGACCCGGCCCCGGCAATCACCGGAATCCGCCCTGCCGCCGCCTTGATCACCTCTTCGACGACCTGACGATGCTCGGCATGGCTGACCGTCGGGCTTTCCCCCGTGGTGCCCACCGGAACCAGCCCGTGCGAGCCTTGGTCGATATGCCATTCCACGAGTTTCTTCAGCGCCACCAGATCCAGGGCGCCGTCTTTGAACGGCGTGACCAGGGCAGGGAATGACCCTTTGAACATGGCAGCTTCTCCTCGGTTCTGGGGCAGGATCGCCCGAATGTGCGGCGATTGTCCTATACGGGCCTGATGCTTTTGCCAAGCATGGGCAACAGCCCACCGATCACGGCATTTCGTATTGTGGCGCGTGGGTTGTTGCGGCAAACTTGGGCCATGACCTTGATTTCATCTTTCCTGCGCGCTCTGGCCCTTGTGGCAGGGCTGGTTGCTCTTCCGGCTGCAGCCTCTGATTCCAAGGAAATCAGCGCCTTGCGGGCGGCGCAAAGCTTTGCCGACCATCAGGATTGGGAGAATGCCAAGGCCAGCGCCATGGCCGCAGGCGCCATCGGGGCCGATGTCATCGAATGGCAGCGCCTACGGGCCGGCGACGGGCTTCTGGGCGATTATGAGGACTTTCTGGCCCGCCATCCCGATTGGCCCGGCCTGCCCTTCTTGAAAACCGCTGGAGAGGCTGCTGTGGCGCGCAGTCAGGACCCTGAACGGATTCTGGCCTATTTCGGCCCTGACCAGCCCAAGACTGCCGCCGGTGCCATAGCCCTGACCCGGGCGCTGGAGGCCAAGGGCCGCCATGCCGATGCGGTAAATGCGGCAACGCGGGCCTGGGCGGCACTGAAATTCTCTGGCGATGAGCAGAGCCAGATCCTTGGCCTTTATCCGTCCGATCTGGAAGTGGCGCACGAGGTCCGGTTGGATCAGATCCTGTGGGACGGCGACCGCGCGGACGAGGCGCAACGGATGTTGCCCTTAATGTCAAAGGGTTGGGCGGCACTCGCTGCAGCCCGGCTGGCTTTGCGGGCCGACAAGGAAGGCGTGACGGCGCTGGTCACTGCGGTGCCCGATAGCCTGAAGGACGACCCCGGCCTTGCCTTTGAACGCTTCCTGTTCCGGATGCGGCATGACAATTACACCGATGCGGCGGCCCTGATCATCGATCGCTCCACCTCAGCTGCCCGTCTTGGCAACCCGGCCGAATGGGCTGACAAACGCGCCAGCCTCGCCCGCTATCTGATGCGCAGTGGTGATTTCAAGACGGCGTACAAGGTTGCCTCCACCCACCAGTTGGCCGATGTCAGTGACTATGGCGATCTGGAATTCCTCAGCGGTTACATTGCCCTTCGCAAGCTGAATGATCCGGCCAAGGCCATGAAGCACTTCGGGCGCCTGATGGGGGCCACCACGCCCATCAGTCAGGCCCGCGCGCTGTACTGGATGGGCCGCGCCCATGACGCTGCGGGCGATGCGGCCAAGGCGCAGACCGCCTACAAGCAAGCGGCACAGTTCCAGACCTCGTACTACGGCATGCTGGCGGCAGAGCGTCTGGGGCTGACCCTCGACGCCAGCCTGTTGTCCAACGCGCCGCCGCCCGGAAACTGGAAGACCGCGCGGTTTGCCAAATCCTCGGTGCTGGATGCAGCGGTGCGGCTTGCTGCTGCGGACAATGAACAGCTTTCTGCCCGGTTCATGCTGCATCTGGCTGAAGGCCTGTCAGATCAGGATGTGGGCGCGCTGGCAGCGCTGTCCCTGAAGATGAAGGAATACCGCTCGGCCGTCCTGCTGGCCAAGGCAGCGGCAGAGCGGGGCGTGATCCTGCCCGGCGCCTATTTCCCGGTGCCCGAAACGGTGCCGGACGGGCTGGCGGTCAGCCGCGCGCTGGCCCTGTCGATTGCCCGGCGTGAATCCGAATTCGACCCCGAAGCGCGCAGTTCTGCTGGCGCCCTTGGCCTGATGCAGCTTCTGCCTACGACGGCTGCGAAGGTCGCCAAGGATCAGGGCCTGACCTATTCTGCGGCCAAGCTGGCCTCTGATCCGGTCTATAACGCCACGTTGGGGGCGGCGTACCTAAAGGAAATGGTCGATGAATTCGGCCCGGCGGTGGCGCTGATCGCCTCGGGCTACAACGCCGGTCCGCGCCGCCCGCGTGACTGGATTGCAGCTTTCGGCGATCCACGTCTTGCCGGAACCGACCCTGTGGATTGGGTCGAAAGCATCCCCTTCACCGAGACGCGCACCTATGTGATGCGGGTTGCCGAGGGTGTCGTGATCTACCGCGCCAAGCTTAAGGGCAAAGCCGGTCCGGTGAATATCACGGCAGAACTGACCGGGCGCTAGGGCTTCAGCCAGACCTCCAGATCAACCTTGTGTCCGGTGCCCAGGTCCAGCCCCTTAACTGGACCCAAGGCCTCCAGCCCGGTTGGAGCCTTGCCCACTGGGATTGCCAGCACATGGCACCCCGGTGCAGCCAGCGTGGCGGGCAAGGCCACGGCATCCTGAAAATGCACGCGGTTGTTGGTCAGGAAGACCAGCGAGGGCTCGGCATAGCCGGCCACGGTGAAATCACACTCCGGATGGGCAGCGGCATAGGCGGCCAGCGGACGGGCGGGCCAAAGTTGCGCGATCCCGGCCAGCGTGGGGTAAACGGCGCTGTTCAAGGCCAGCCCCCCCGCCGCCAGCGCCACGGCCAGCCGCAGTGCATCCGTGCCCCGCGCGGCCAGCACGATCAGCACGATCGAGGCCAGCACGCCAACGCTGCTGATCCAGAACCAGACGGGCAGGCTCGAATCCATCTGCCCGGCCTGCCAGACCAAAGCTGCCAGCAAAGCGACCGGCAGCAGCCCCGGCAGAACTGCAGGCCAGAGCGCGCTGCGTCCCTTTTTCTGCCAGGCAAAGCCTAAAAGCAGGGCCAGCGCTGGATAGGTCGGCAAGGTGTAATGCACCAGCTTGGTCGCCGTCGCCTCGAACACCACCCAGGTCGGCACCAGCCACAGCAGGGCGAACTGCACCAGCTCCCCCCGCCGCCCGCGCCAGATCGCGGGCAGCGCCGCCGCCAGCGGCATCGCCGCAGGCCAAAAGGTCAGCCACACCATCGCGAGGTACGACCCCGGC
>CANBRQ010000220.1 GCA_947371955.1 Paracoccaceae bacterium
CCAGTGGAAGGGAATCTGTCTATGAAGAAGATAATCGTGGCGTCACTTGTCGTGTCAGCCTGCTGTGCCGTGCAAACGATGGCCGATACAATCGCGGCTGCCAATACCCTGTCAGCGCCAGGCCTTTACCTTGGTTTGCAGCTTGGCTCTGCATCCGGGCATTCGTCGATGGTGGAATACGATGCCGGCGCAACTGACCCGGACGGTTACACGTGGAACGGCGCCGACAAAGCCGCGGTCAGCGGCGTCTACCTGGGCGCCAACTTGCTGACAAAGGATAAGATTGTCATGGGGGTCGAAGCAGATTTGGGGTTTGCACATCTGAGCGACGAAGGCTTGCTTCTGGACGCGGGTGCGCCGGATAGCAGGTATCTCTATGGCTGGAAAAGCGGCCTGCAAGGATCGCTGCGCGCCCGCGTCGGTGTCATGGCGGGCAATGCCCTGTTTTACCTCACGGGCGGAGTTGCCATGGGCCAGCAGACGTTCAAGACTTTTGAAGTTGAATCCGACACCATCTCCGAAAACAACCAGCGAACGATGGCAGGGCCGACTGTCGGCGCGGGCGTTGAATTTGCCATTTCGACCCATGTGACGGCGCGCATCGAGTATCGCTACACCGATTTTGGCAACGCGAAGATAACGCCGAACATCTCCGGTAATGATGGCAACTACGACGATAAGGTGAACGTGACACAGCAAAACCTGATGGTTGGTGTCTCATACCGTTTCTAAGCGGGGCGTTTGCCGGCCAGTCGCCGGGGTTGAAAAGGTGAAAGCCGATCCAATCCAGAATTTGCAAAACAGATTGGTGTTCTGAGCGGTCCTGCCCAAAGCCCGCAACCCGATATGGCTTGGTGCCGGCGGACCGGCGGGCTTGGGTCCAGTCAGGCTGTCAACAGGCCGCGGGCGATCCAGTCATCCACCACCGCCAAAGCCGCATCGGTAAAGGCCGCGTCGTTGATATGAGCGTCCAGGGCGATCTGACGGACATGGGCCGGGCAGGTGGCCTGCAACTCCTCCAGAAAGGCCGCATAGGCTTCAGGGTCAGCGAGTGGCCCGCCGTCGCGGTCCCATTCGTTGTCGCCGTGGCGCGGCAGCAGCAGGACCGTCTCGCCCGTAGCCTCGCCCAAGCGGTCTGACATCGTGCGGGCCAGTTCGCGGCGTTCCTCGCCATTCAGAACGACAGAGGACAAGAGCCGGTTGTGCGCATGCGCCGGATGATGGGCAAACCGGGCGGGCAAAGGATGCCAGCCCACAAGGTCCACCAGATCGCAGCAGCCGAGCGACACCAGTTGCGGAATCCCGCGCCGGCCTGCCGCCGTCATCCGGTCCGGTCCGGCGGTGATGGCGGACCCGAACAGATGGTTGCCCACTTCTTGCGGGGCAAAGTCCAGCACGGCGGCAAAGGCTCCCTCAGCCGCAAGGCTTTCGAAGGCGCGGCCCCCCATGCCGGTGGCGTGGAACACCGCCACCTCGAAGCCTCGTACCTCCAGCGCCGGTTTCAGGGCGACCATGTAGCGCAACACGGTCTTGCCGAACGAGGTCATGCCGATCAGCGGCTTGTCGCGGCGCGGCGGCTCCACCGCCCGCGCCGCGCCCAATACCGCCCCTGCGGCTTGCGAGAGCGAGGCCTTGCAGACCGAGTTCAGCCCGTACAGCCCTCCGGCCCATAGAATCATCTGCAAATCCGGCGCCAGCCGCTCTGGCGGGATCATTGCGGAAAAGCTGACGGTGGAGACGACGTATTTCGGCACCCCCAAAGGCAGTGCTGCGCAAAGGTCCAGCGCAAGGTCAGTGCCCATCGACCCGCCCAGCACGATCACCCCGTCAAACCGCCCGTCCCGATGCAGCCGGGACGCCAGCAGGGCCGACCCCCGCGCCATCACCTGCATGGCGACATTCTCATCCTCTGCCGCGATGGCCTTGGCGATGGAAGACCCTGCCGCCTCGGCCACCTGATGCTTGGTGATGTCGGTGGCCGCCTGAGGGTTGCCCAACACGGACACATCCATCGTCAGCACCGTACCGCCCTGCGCCCGGATCACTCCGGCGAGGTACGACAGTTCGTCGTCCTTGGTGTCATAGGTGCCGACGACCAGGATGGTCTTTGTGGGCAGGTCCATGGATGTCCTCAAAGGGTTTCGGCCATGCGGGTGGCAAGCGTGATGAAACGGGTGTGGCGGGCATCTGCTCCGGGTTCGGACAGGCGGGGAACGATCCAGCCGACATAGCTCAGGGCGCGGATGGTCTGGAACAGGGGCAAGGCGGACAGGTCGATGGGGCGGGTGGCAAGATAGCCTTGGGTGAAGGCTTGTTGCAGCGGTTCCGGGTCCGGCTCGCGCAGGATGAAGTTCAGGACGGTGGCCATGTCAAACAGGCGGTAGCCAAAGCCGCCATCGTCAAAGTCGATCAGATGCGGACCATTCGCCCCGATCAGAACGTTCTCTTGCACCAGATCGGCGTGGATCAGGCCGTAGTCGGGGGCGGGCAGGGCGGCGAGTTGATTCCGCGCCTTGTCGCGGGCCTTGGTCATCAGGGCTGCCTCACCCGCCGTCAGCCGCGGGTTCTCCCAGAAGCGGCCCCAGAGGGGGGCCTCTCCCAACAGGCCATCAAGGTTCCATGCATGGCGCTGGAAATGGCGTGGCGGGGTCCAGTCATCGCTTTTCAGGTGCACATCGGCCATGGCTTGGCCAAGGGCATGATAGGCGGTCAGCCCGTCGACGGCGGGGTTGAGCCGCCCGCCGATGCCCATTGGCACGCCGTCCAGCCAGCCCAGAACATCGACGATCTGGCCGTTGATATCGTGGCACAGCGCGCCGTCAAGGGCAGGATAGGGGCGGGGAACCGACAGACCGCGCGCCTCAAGGGCTGCCATCCAGTCAAGCTCGGACAGCAGTTCGGCCTCGCTGCGCATGCCCTTGCGGTGCAGGCGAAGGGCGAGGGGCGGTGAAGAGCCGACACGGTAGACGTGGTTCTCGCGTTCGGCCACCAGCGTGGCCTTGTGGTCCGCAAGTCCCCACAGCGTCAGGGCTTGGGCGACCGTGTCAGTCATGCGCCGGGCCAAGGTCGGTCAGGATGGCGTCCAGAATGTGCAGCATCTGGTCGGCATCGGCGGTGGAGAAGGGCATCGGCGGGCGGATCTTCAGGGTGTTGTAGTGGATGCCCAGCTTGTTCATCAGGATGCCGCGCTGGCGCATCTCGTTGGCAATGCGTGTGGTGAACTTCGGCGCGGGGGTCTTCAGGGCGCGATCTGTGACCATCTCGGCCCCGAAGAACAGGCCGTAGCCACGGATATCGCCGATGGCCTCGTGCTTTTCGGCCAGTTTGGTCAGCCCGGCCTTGGCATAGGCGCCGACTGTGCGGGCGTTGTCCTGCAAGCCTTCATCGCGCAGCACGTCCAGAACGGCCATGGCGGCGGCGCAGCTGACCGGATTGCCGCCGAAGGTGTTGAAATAGCGGAAACCCTTGCGGAAAGCTGTCATGATCTCCATCGAGGTGACCACTCCCGCAATCGGGTGGCCATTGCCCATCGGCTTGCCCATCGTAACGATATCCGGCTGCACGCCGATGCGCTGATGGCCCCAGAAGGCCTCGCCATTGCGGCCGAAACCGGGTTGGACCTCATCAGCGATGAACAGGCCGCCGGCTTTGCGGACCACGGCGGCCACAGGGTCAAGCCAGCCCCTGCCCAGCATCGGGAAGCCCTCGTTCAGGAAGGCGGGGCAGAGGATGATGGCGGCGAAGCCGTGACCCTTGGCTTCAAGGTCGGCGATGGCCTCCTCGACCTTCGCGGCGAAAGCCAGTGCATGGGCCATTCCGGCCTGCCCACCCAAGGGGCGATAACTGTCGGGGGCGGGGACATGGGCTATGTGGCTGCCGTCTCCGGTGGCGGGGACGTTGGTGCGCGACAGTTGGGCCACGGCACTGGTATTGCCGTGATAGGTGTGGTCGGTGGCGATGATGCCGCGCTTGCCCGTCACCGCCTCGGCCATGCGCAGGGCAATGTCGTTTGCCTCGGACCCGGTGCAGGTCAGGATCGCGGTTTTCAAGGGGCCGTCGAAGGTTTCGGTCAGGCGTTCGATATAGTCAAGAATGCCCTCGTGCAGATAGCGGGTGTGGGTGTTGAGCTGGCTCGCCTGACGGCACATCGCTTCGACCACGCGGGGGTGGCAATGGCCGACATGCGGCACGTTGTTGTAGCAGTCGAGGTATTCGCGGCCCTGGGCATCCCAGACACGGGTGCCAAGGCCGCGGACGAGGTGGACAGGGTCCTCGTAGAAGGTCTGGACATTCGGGCCGAGCAGCCGTGCCCGGCGGGCGAGGAGGTCGGCGGTCGTCACAGGGCGATCCATGCGGTCTTGAGGTCGGTGTATTTGTCCAAGGCGTGCAGCGACTTGTCGTGGCCGTTGCCAGACTGGCGGACGCCACCCATCGGCACCGTGCCATCGGTGCCGCCATAGGTGTTCACATGCACCACCCCGGCCCGGATGCCCCGGATCATCCTGTGCGCGCGGGAGAGGTTGGCGGTCCAGACGCCGGAGGCGAGGCCGTAGTCGGTGGCGTTGGCGAGGCTCAACGCCTCCGCTTCGGTGGTGAAGGAGGTGACGGACAGGACGGGGCCGAAGACCTCTTCGCGGAACAGTCGGTCGGTGGGCCGGACGCCGGAGATGATCGTGGGTTCCATATACCAGCCCCCTGTGTCCACGCGGGCGCGGGCGCCACCGGTCAGGACGTCGTTGCCCTCGGCCCGGGCAGTGTCGATGAAGCCAAGGTTGCGGGAGAGTTGCTGGGGGGAGTTCACGGCGCCGATCTGGGTGGAAAGCAACAGAGGGTTGCCGAGGGTCATGGCCCGGGTGGCTTTGGTCAGCGCCTCAAGGAAGGCGTCGGCGACCGAAGCCTCGACCAGCAGGCGGGAGCCTGCGACGCAGACTTGGCCCGAATTGCGGAAGATGCCGTTGGCGGCGGCTTTGGCTGCGACGCCGAGGTCGGGGGCGTCCGCAAAAACAATGTTGGGGCTTTTGCCGCCAAGTTCCAGATAGACCCGCTTCAGGTTGGACCTTGCGGCGTATTCCATAAGGCGGCGCCCGGTCAGGCCGGAGCCGGTGAAGACCATGACGTCGACGTCCATAGACAGGCCCAAGGCCTCACCCGTGGTGCGGCCGGGGCCGGTGACGACGTTGAGCACCCCGGGTGGCAGGCCCGCTTCCAGCGCCAGTTCGGCGAGGCGGAGGAGGGTGAGGGAGGCGGTCTCGGCCGGTTTCAGGACGACCGAGTTGCCGGCGGCCAAGGCCGGGGCCAGCTTCCAGGCGCCGATCATCAGGGGGAAATTCCACGGCACGATGGCCGCCACGACGCCGACCGGTTCGCGGTGGATCAGAGCAAGGACGTTGGCGGCAGTGGGGGCGATTTCGCCGTAGACCTTGTCAATCGCCTCGGCATACCAGCGGAAGGTTTGCGCGGCGGAACCGGGCTCGGCCTTCAGGGCCATGCTGATTTCGGTGCCATTGTCGCGAACACCCAGAACGGCCAGTTCCAGCGCGTGTTTGTCGATCAAATCGGCCAGCTTCAGAAGCACCGCCTTGCGCTGGGCCGGAGAGGTGCGCGACCAGCGACCGTCCTCGAAGGCCTGCCGGGCGCAGGCGGTGGCGCGGGCCACATCGGCGGCGCTGGCGCTTTCCACCGTGGTCAGCAGAGACCCGTCGATCGGGGAGTGGACAGGCAGCGGCTCGTCTTCACCCTTCTCCCATTTGCCGTCGATCAACAGGCGGCCGGGGGGGACGGGCAGGGCGGCAAGTCGGTCGATCTGGTCTTGGGTCATGGGTTCCTCGGGGTTGGCCCCTCCGCCAAGGGAGGGGCCGAAGGTTTCAGCGGCCCTTGCCAAGGTTGGCAAAGCGGGCAGGATCACGCGACGCAAGGCCGCTGGCCATCAGGTAGCCCAGCCCGCCGAACACCGGCACCAAGGCAGGCAAGGCCACGCCCAGCCAGCCCGCCGCTCCGGTCAGCGCGCCGAACTGCGCGAAGATCAGCACGAAGAGCGCGGCCATCACAAGGCCTGACACAAGTGGCAGAACCTTGGTCGACAGGGCCCCCTCGCCCCTTGCATCCTGGCCGAAGAAGGCCATGACCGAGAAGGAGGTCAGCGCCATCAGGCCCAACACGCCCAGGGTGCCCAACTGCGTCAGCCAGGTGAACAGCGCCAGCACCGGGTCCAGTCCCAGCGCGGCAAACAGGCCCACCACCACCACCGCGATCCCCGTCTGGATCAACGAGCCTATATGCGGGCTTTGGTGCTTGGCATGGGTCACGCCGACCGAGTCCGGCAGGATGCCCTCACGCCCGGCCACGTATTTGTAGCGGGCCACGCCGTTGTGAAAGGCCAGAACGGCGGCGAACAGCGACGAGACGAACAGGAAACCCATGATCGTGGCCACCGTGCCGCCCGCATAGCGTCCTGCGAGGTCGAACAGGAAGGTCGTCGGGTCCGCCAGCCCCTGCAGCGTGGGCATCAGCTTGTCCACCCCGGCCCCCACCGCCATCAGCCAGGCGGTGACCATGTAGAACAGGCCAATCACGATGACCGAGGAATAGGTCGCCCGCGGGATTGCCTTGGACGGGTCCTTGGCCTCTTCGCCATAGATCGTCGTGGCCTCGAACCCGATGAAGGCGGCAAAGCAGAACAGGATGCCGATGGACGGCACGCCCGAAGTGATCTGGCTGATCGAGAAGGGCGCTGCCGTCAATCCGCTGTCGCCCCCCGCCATGAAGATCGCCACATCGACGATCAGCACGATCACATATTCCAACGCCACCAGCACGACGAGGATCTTGGCCGACAGATCCACCTGCCGAT
>CANBRQ010000221.1 GCA_947371955.1 Paracoccaceae bacterium
GACCTGCCCAAAGGCCGGGCGCTGGATGACACCCTGCCCCCGGCCATGGCGCTCGCGTTGGCCGAGATTGGCCTGCGGTAATCAGAACTTGTTGGGATTGCCCTTCAGGACGGTGCCCATGCCATCATCCTTGCCGTCCTTCTTCCACATGATCATGTCGCCCTGAAGGCTGGCGCCCCAGCATTCCGCATCGGGCTTGTCATAGGCAAAGCACATCTTGTCGCCGTCAATCGTCCCATTGGCGACATGGTCGTTGCCCTTGATCGTGCAGTCCTCGGCATAGAACTCGGTATATGCATCTGAACCGGTCATGGCGCCCTGCACCGTGTTGCCAGCGATGGCAGCTTTGCTCTCGGCCCCGGTAGCAAGGGTTTCGGCGAAGGCCGGAAGGGCGGTGCAAGGGGTCAGGGCAAAAACATAGCGCGCGAGCATGTTCAAGTCCTGTCAACAAAATCCATCGATCAAGCAAATAGGCGCGGCCCGCGCACCTTCAAGGACCCTTCCCATTTCCGATGCCAGAAGGCATCAGGGGGCCATGATATCCAAGCGTCCTCTCTGGCTTCTGGCGGCCCCTGTGATCTTCCTGCTCCTGTGGTCGGCGGGCTTTGGCATGGCAAAACTGGGCCTGCAACATGCCCAACCCCTGACCTTATTGGCGCTGCGTTACGTGTCGGTCCTCTTGGTGTTGATCCCGGTGGCACTTGTCGTCCGTCCTCCTCTGCCGAGAACTTGGCGGGCCGCAGCGGATGTCGCCGTCGTGGGCTTTCTCATTCAGGTCGTCTACTTCGGTCTCTGCTACGTCGCCTTCAAATCCGGCGTCTCTGCCAGCGCTGTCTCGATCATCGTCTGCCTGCAACCGATCCTCGTCGCCCTGACAGCCCCGTGGCTGGTCGGCGAGCAGGTCAGCACCAAGGGCTGGATAGGCCTGGCCCTCGGATTGGTCGGCGCGGCGGTGGTGATCCTCGCCCGGTCAAAGGTCGAAGCCGAGAGCCCCTTCGGCCTGATCTGCACTGCTCTGGCGCTGCTTGGCATCACGGGCGGCACACTTTACGAGAAGCGGTTCGGCGTCACCCATCACCCGGTCACGGCAAACCTGATCCAATATGCCGTGGGGGCCGTCTTCACCCTGCCCCTCGCCTTGGCAACCGAAAGCCTGCAAATCCAATGGAGCCCGCAGTTCATCTGGGTCATGGCCTACCTCGTCATAGGAAACTCGCTTCTCGCCATGACGCTCCTCCTTGCGATGATCCGTGCCGGAGAGGTCAGCCGCGTGTCCGCCCTGTTCTACCTCGTCCCGCCGCTTTCGGCCCTCTTCGCCTGGCCCCTCTTGGGTGAGGTCATGCCCCCCCTCGGCTGGCTCGGCATGGCCCTCGCTGCCGCAGGTGTGGCAATGGCCAGCAGAAAAGGCTGACCTCCCTGTTTCATTTGTTCATGAATATCCTCGGGGGTCCGGGGGCAGACGGCCCCCGGTGGTCACTGCAGCAGACCGATCCTGTCCAGCAAAGCCGAAACCTCCGCGCCCTGCGCCAAGGCCGAGCGATAGAGCATTGCCTGCGACTTCAGGATGACGGCATCGCTCAGCACTTTCAGGTGATTGGCCCGCAATGTCTCACCGCTGGATGTGATGTCGGCGATCGCCTCAGCGGTCAGGTTCTTGACGGTGCCTTCGGTGGCCCCCTGACTGTCGACCAGTTGATAATCCGCAACGCCTTGTGCGGTCAGATGGTCGCGCACCAGACGATGGTATTTGGTGGCAATTCGCAGGCGAAATCCATGCCGGGCCCGGAAGGCTGCGGCGGCGGCATCCAGATCGTCCAGCGTCTCGACATCGATCCAGGCCATCGGCACGGCGATGATCAGATCGGCATGGCCAAAGCCCAAAGCCGCAACCTCAGACACCTGCCGGTCCCAATCCGCCAGCTTGTCGCGCACCAGATCGGTTCCGGTCACCCCAAGATCAATCCGCCCCGCAGCCAATTCCCGCGGGATCTCGCCGGCTGACAGCATGACCAGTTCCACCCCACCGCCCTCGACAACCCCGGCATATTCCCGTTCGGACCCGGTCTTGGCCATCTTCAGACCCCGGGCGCCGAACCATTCGAAGGTCTTTTCCATCAGCCGCCCTTTCGAGGGCACCCCGATCTTGACCATCAGACCGTCCCCCGCAAGGCTGCCACCAGATGCGGCCGCACGATCCCGCCCACCGCCGGGATAGACCGCCGCTGCCCCAACACCGCCGTAAGCGCGTCATAGCGCCCGCCCGAGGCCACGACCTCGTCCCCGCCCACAAAGCTGAAAACGAAACCGTCGTAGTACTCCATCGCGGTGCGCCCGTGGCTGGCCTCAAATGCCAGTGCGGCCACATCCACAGCGCGCGCGGCCAAAGCCTCGAGCCTTGAAGCAAAGCGGTCGACAGCAGGCACAATCGCCGGCAAATGCGCCGAAATTCCGCGCAAATGCGCCAGTGCCACCCCGGCCGGAGCCTGCAACTGCAACAAATCATAAAGCATCGCCGCCTCCAGCGCCGAGATCGGCGCGGCTTTGGCATCCTCCAGCAGCGCCTCCGCCCGCGCGCCGATCTCTTCAGCCTCGCGCAGACCGACCAGAGGCCCCGCCGCCGCGATCAGCTCTTCCGGAGCGCCCGCAGCCAACCGCTCCAGCAAGGCCGCCCGCGCCGCCGAGATCGGGGCGCGCCCGGAAAAGCGGTCGAGCAGCGCGCGAAACCGCTGGGGCCGCCAGATATGCCGCAAGAGCGCCGCCTTGCGGCGGTCCGTCGTGGCAAGGCCGCGCACGGCGGCCATCAGGATGCCGATATCCCCCGTCACCGCCCGAATCGGCAGTCCCGCCAGCACATCACGAAACAGAGCGAAAACCTCGGCATCCGCCGCTTCGGGTGCCTGCCGGTCAAAGACCTCGAACCCTACCTGCAACGTGGCGCTGGACCGGTTGCCCAGATGGTCCTGCTTGCGGAAGACATCGCCCAGATAGCAATAGCGCGCAGGGTCCGCCCCGTCGGCCATATGCGCCTGCACCACCGGCACGGTAAAGTCGGGCCGAAGCATCATCTCGCCCTGCAGGGGGTCGGTCGTCACATAAGCCCGCGCCCGGATATCCTCGCCATACAGGTCCAGCAGAGTCTCGGCAGGCAGCAGGATATCGGCATCGATCGGCACCGCCCCCGCTGCCTGAAAGGCCGCAAAGACCCGCTCCGCCTCGGCCCGGATGGCGGCTTTGGAGGTCCCCGGCTTCTCGATCACGATGCCAGCATCCGCCGCACGGCTGCCACCAGATCGCCCCGCGCCACTTCGACCTGCGCCGGACGGTCTTTCCATTCCTCCAGCGTGGCATTCTGGGCGATCTTAGCGCCAAGGATCAGGTCCTTGAGGATGACCACACCCTTCTCCGCCTCGTTGCCACCCTGGATGACCGCCACCGGAGATTGCCGTTTGTCGGCATATTTCAACTGGTTGCCGAAGTTCTTGGGGTTGCCGAGGTAAACCTCCGCCCGGATGCCCGCCTGCCGCAACTCGCCCACCATCGACATGTAATCCGCCATCCGGTCGCGGTCCATCACGGTCACAACCACCGGCCCGACACTCTCACCCGAGGTCCGCCCCTTTGCCCGCAGTGCCGCCAGGAGCCGGTCCACCCCGATGGACACACCCGTTGCCGGCACCGCCTGCCCGGTAAAGCGCTTGACCAGATCGTCATAGCGCCCACCGCCCGCGACAGAGCCGAACTGCCGCTTGCGGCCCTTCTCGTCCAGAATTTCGAAGGTCAGTTCCGCCTCGTAGACCGGCCCGGTGTAATAGCCCAAGCCCCGCACAACGCCCGGGTCCAGCACAATCCGGTCCGAACCATAGCCCTGCCTGTCCAGGAGTTCGGCGATGGTCTCAAGCTCGGCCACGCCCTCGGCCCCCATCACAGAGCCACCCACCAATTCCCGCAGCCGCGCCACGGTCGCGCTGCCAGTGTCGCGCTTGGCCGAGGTGAAGCCCATCACGACCTCTGCCTGTTCCGCCGACAGTCCCGCACCCTTGGTGAAGTCGCCGGACTCGTCCTTGCGGCCCTCGCCCAGCAAGGCCCGCACCCCGGCATCGCCGAGCCGGTCCATCTTGTCGATGGCGCGCAGCACGATGCCGCGTTCGGTGACAAAGCGTTCAGGGTCGGACGGGTCCAGCACCCCCGCCGCTTCCATCACACCATTCAGCACCTTGCGGTTGTTTACCTTGACGACATAGTCGCCGCGCGGAATGCCAACGGTTTCCAAGGCATCCGACAGCATGGCGCAAATCTCGGCATCGGCGGCAACCGAAGGCGCGCCCACCGTATCGGCGTCGCATTGGTAGAACTGCCGGAACCGCCCGGGACCCGGCTTCTCATTGCGCCAGACCGGCCCCATCGCGTAGCGGCGATAGGGCGACGGCAGATCGTTGCGGAACTGTGCAGCCACCCGCGCCAGGGGGGCGGTCAGGTCATAGCGCAATGCCAGCCAATCGGCATCCTCATCCTGCCAGCCGAAAACGCCCTCGTTGGGCCGGTCGACATCGGGCAGGAACTTGCCCAGCGCCTCCACCGTCTCGACAGCACTGGTTTCCAGCGGATCAAAGCCATAGCGATGATAAACCTCTGCCACCTTGTCCAGCATCTGCTTGCGTTCGGTGACTTCCGCGCCGAAATAGTCACGGAAGCCCTTGGGCGTCTCGGCGCGCGGGCGGCGGGCTTGTTTGTCCTGTGCCATGGTGGGCCCCTTGCTTGGTTGGCTTTCCCATAGCGGAGGCCGCCAGACGCTTCAAGGGCGGGGCGCTTCAAGGACTGCGGCAGCGCCCTTGGCTGGCAGCCGGAGGGTTTCACACCCTCCGGACCTCCCGTGGGGTATTTGGGCCAGAATGAAAGGGATGAAGATGGACAAGATTGACGCGCTTGAGGAGAAGACCGCCCACCTGATCCGGGCGGTGGAAGATCTGTCCGACATGGTCACGAGGCAGGGCCGTGAGATCGACCGGCTGACGCGGATCGTTGGGCTGTTGGCCAAACGGGAGGCGGAACGCGAGGCTGGCGGGGGTGAGGCTCCGGCGGCCAATGTCAGGCCGCCGCATTGGTGAGGGCGCAGCCGTCATGGTGCCGAGGCGCACTCAAAGCACCGATCAGAATGTGGCCTTACCACAATCCTTGGGCGGCGCATGGCCGTCCAAGCGAGATGGTATGACGTTTAATGCCCCGCAGGCTTGAAACGCTGGCCCTGCGAGCCGAGCAGACTACGGACCCTTCAAGGTAGGATGGGCGATCCGCCCATGCTCCGTCAGACCTCCTCCACCATGACCACACCACTCATTGCCTTGATGGCACCCCGGATTTGCGGCGTCAGCGGGTAGGGCTGCGGCAGAGTCAGGTCTATCTCGCGGCCCTGATCGTCGGGGACACACAGCGTGATCTGCGCCTTGTTGCGGCCCTCGACCTTGGCCAGCAATGCCGCCAGCGAGGGGATCGCCTCGGCCCTGTTCAGATGCACCCGGATCGCCAGCGCCCCGGCATCCGCCGCCACTTGGTCGATGGGCTGTGCCGCCCGCGCCAGCAGTTTCAGCGTATCGCCTTCCAGATTGGCCTCGACCGTCAGCACCACGTTCATCCCCGGTTCCAGATGATCCCGCGCCGCCTCCAGCGTGTCACTGAACACCGTTACTTCGTAAAGCCCCGTCGGGTCCGACAGGCTGACGAAGGCAAAGCGATTGCCCTTCGCCGACTTGCGCTCCTGCTTGGCCGAAACCGAGCCTGCGATCTTGGCGACCAGTGGCCCGCGTTCGGCCAAGGCGGTGATCTCGGTCAGGGTCTTCACATCCTTCCGTTTCAGTGAGGACATGTAGTCATCCAGGGGATGGCCCGACAGATAGAAGCCAATCGCCTGATGCTCTTGGCTCAGCCGTTCCACCGGCAGCCAGTCGTCACGGAACGGCGGGCGCGGTTCGGGGATATCAGACCCGCTGTCGCCAAACAGCGACACCTGATTGGAGGCCTTGGCCTCGTGGATCGCGGCGGAATAGGCGACCAGCGGGTCAAGCGCCTCAAACACCCTTGCGCGGTTCGGGTCCAATTCGTCAAACGCCCCGGCGCGGGCCAGCATTTCCAGCGGCCGCTTGCCCACCCGTTTCAGGTCCACCCGACGCGCCACATCAAACAGCGTTGAATAGGGCCGCTCGCCCCGCTCGGTCATCCGGCCCCGGACGATCAGGTCCATCGCATCGACGCCCACGCCTTTCAGGGCACCCAGCGCATAGATCACCCGGCCATCCCGCACAGTGAACTTTGCCAGAGAGGCGTTGACCGAGGGGGCAACCGTCCTGATCCCCAGCTTGTCGATCTCGCGCTTGTAGACGGCCAACTTGTCGGTCAGATGCAGGTCGCAGTTCATAACGGCGGCCATGAATTCGCTGGGATAGTTCGCCTTGAGGTAAGCGGTCTGATACGACACCACGGCATAGGCCGCCGCGTGGCTCTTGTTGAAGCCGTAGTTGGCGAATTTCTCCAGCAGGTCAAAGACCTCGCCCGCCTTCTCCTTGTTCACACCATGCGTCTTGAACGCGCCTTCGATGAACTTCGGTCGCTCTTTGGCCATCTCCTCGGCAATCTTCTTGCCCATAGCCCGGCGCAAGAGGTCCGCCCCCCCCAGCGAGTAGCCGCCCATCACCTGAGCGATCTGCATCACCTGTTCCTGATAGACGATGATGCCTTGGGTCTCCTTCAGGATATGGTCGATCGTCGGATGGATCGACTCCAGATCCCGTAGCCCGTTCTTCACCTCGCAATAGGTCGGGATATTCTCCATCGGGCCGGGGCGATACAAA
>CANBRQ010000222.1 GCA_947371955.1 Paracoccaceae bacterium
AGACCGTGGCCAATCCGCATGGGGCGTCTGTGCTGCGGCTGGAAGGGCTGGGGCGGGAGGGTGTGTTTCGGGGCGTCAGTTTCGATCTGTCGGCGGGGGAAGTGCTGTGCTTTGCCGGTTTGGTTGGGGCAAGGCGGACGGATGTGGGGCTGGCGGTGTTTGGCATCGCCCCCGCGACCGAGGGGCGGATTTTGATTGATGGGGCCGAGGTGAAAGTCTCCTCGCCCAAGGACGCGATGGCCAAGGGCATAGCCTATGTCTCGGAGGATCGGCGCAAGATGGGGCTGGCGATGACGCTGCCGATCTTCGCCAATATCTCGCTGGCAAGTCTGGCGAAACTTCTGGGGCGGTTCGGGATCATTGACCGCAAGGCCGAGATGGCGATGGCCGAGAAGTACCGCAAGCAACTGGCCATCAAGTCGCCGGATGTGACGACGGATGTGGGCAAGCTGTCGGGCGGCAATCAGCAGAAGGTCATGCTGGCGAAATGGCTGGAGACCAAGCCGCGCATCCTGATTTTCGATGAGCCGACGCGCGGGGTCGACGTGGGGGCCAAGGCGGAGGTGCACAACATTATCAGGGCTTTGGCGAAAGAGGGGGTTGCGGTGCTGGTGATCTCCTCTGATCTGCCCGAGGTGCTGGCCTTGGCCGACCGTGTGCTGGTGATGCGCGAGGGGCGGCAGGCGGGCATCCTTGCCATTGGCGAGGCGACGCAGGAAAGGGTCATAGGCTTGGCCGCAGGACATGAAGCCCGTTTGCCGGAGGCCGTGGCATGATCAGCAAAATCCATCCTCAGACGCTTCGGATTATCGCGCTGTTTATCGCCCTTTTGGCGACGGTCCTGTTCTTCTCCACCCAGATCGACAGCTATCTGAGCCCCCGCATGTTCACCCGCATTACCACCTCGGCGGCGGTGATCCTGCCGATTGCGGTGGGGCAGGCGATTGTGGTGATGACGCGGAATATCGACCTTTCCATTGGGTCAACGGTCGGGGTCGTGGCTTATCTGACCGGGCAATATCTGGGCCTGCATCCAGACCTGAATCCTTTGCTTGTGGCGCTGTTGGCGATGGGGATTGGTGCCTTCATGGGCGCGATCAACGGGGTGTTGGTGTCTTGGGGCCGTGTGCCCTCGATCATCGTGACGCTGGGGACGCTGGCTTTGTACCGGACATTTCTGGTGCAGTATTCCGATGCCAAGACGATCACGACCGCGAGCCTGCCGCAATGGATTGTCGATTTGCCCCAGGCCAACGCGTTTTCCGTGTTCGGCCTGGACGTGCGGGTGACCGTGGTGCTGTCCCTGCTGGCGGCGATTGCGATGGGGATTGCCTTGACGCGACTGCGCGCCGCGCGGCGGTTCTATGCGGTGGGGTCCAATCCAGATGCGGCGGTGATGGCGGGGATCAACTCGGGGATGGTGGTGTTTGTGGCCTTCGTGCTGTCTGGCGCTTTTGCGGGCCTGTCGGGGCTGATCTTTCTGGCGAAGTTCGGGAATATCACGGTCGTCGCAGGCATGGGGTTTGAACTGAAGGCGGTTGCGGCGGTTGTCGTGGGCGGGGTGTCGATCTTGGGTGGCTCGGGGTCGATGATCGGCGTGGTGATCGGCTGCGTGTTGGTCGACACGATTGATAACTCGCTGACCCGGTGGGAGTTGGTGTCCGAGTTCTGGCGCGATGCACTGCTGGGGATGCTGATCATGGCGGCGGTGACAGTGGATACGGTGATGTCACGCTCGCTGGGTCGGCTTGGCAAGAAGGGGGGGGCGTGATGGACCGGTTCAAAAGCTGGGAAGGGATGCTGGCCCTTCTGTTCCTGATCACCTTCGCGGGCAATGTGGTGCTGGCGCCAGAGTTCCTGACGATCCAGAACCAGATCAACCTGTTCCAGTTGTCGATCGAGAAGATCATCGTGGCGCTGGTGATGACGCTGATCATCATCAATGCCGAGATCGACCTCTCGGTCGCCTCGGTCATGGGCCTGTCGGCCTGCGCCTTTGGGTACATGTTCACCAATGGCTGGCCCGCGGGCGTGGCGATGCTGGTCTGTCTGGGGATTGGCCTTGTGGCCGGGATGATCAATGCGCTGCTGATTGCGCGGGCGGGGATACCGTCGCTGGTGGTGACGCTGGCGATGCTGATCGGGTTTCGCGGCTTTGCGCGGGTGCTGGTCAAGGATCAGAGCATGGGGAATTTCCCGGATTGGGTGACTGGGCTGGGGCAGGATGCGCTGATCGGGCCGTTTCCCTTGTCGCTGATCCTGTTTGTAGTGCTTCTGGTGGGTATTGGCGTTTTGCTGCACCGCACGGGGTTTGGCCGGCAGATTTACGTGATCGGCACCAATGCCGAGGTGGCAAGGTTCTCGGGCCTTGATGTGGCGCGCGTGAAGACGGTGCTGTATTTGATGAGCGGGTTCATCTCGGCGCTGGCGGGGCTTTTGTATGCGGCGCGGTTGGGTTCGGTGCGCGGCGATGCAGGGACGGGGTTTGAGCTGGACATCATCACGATGGTGCTGCTGGGCGGCGTCAGCATCTTTGGCGGCAAGGGGAGCATGACCGGGGTGGTGCTGTCGATCCTGATCATCCTGAACTTGCGCAATGGCATGGCGCTGACCAATATCACCGGGCATATCCAGACTGGGGTGATTGGCGTTTTGCTGATCGCCTCGGTCCTGATCCCCAACCTGTCATCCGACCTGCGCGCGCGCCGCGCCAAAGCCTGAGAGGGTCCCATGCGCCACGCTTTCAAGATGTATCTGAACCCGGGGATGGAGGCGGAATACATCCGCCGCCATGACGAGATTTGGCCGGAACTGTCGGCTTTGTTGCGGGAGGCTGGGGTGTCGAACTATTCGATCCATCTCGACCGCGAGACCAACACGCTGTTTGGCTATCTGGAGCGGGTGGAGGGTCATACGATGGCGGATTTGCCCAAGCACCCGGTGATGCAGAAATGGTGGGCCTATATGGGCGACATCATGGCCACCAATGCGGACGGCTCTCCGGTGGCGATTGACCTGACGGAGACGTTCTATCTGGCGTAAGCGTCGGGGAACATGGGCAGATTGCCCATCCTACCTTTGGGCAGCCCACAGAGCCTGAACCCTGCCGCGCCAAGCGGTGGCATAGGCTGAAAGGCGCGGGTCGGTTGAGGGCAGGGTCGGGACAGGCTGGGGCTTTGGGGCCGTCAGGGGGCCTGCGAGCATCGCAGCGCCAAGGCCGGTGCCCGCCGTCTGTCCTGTGGCCAGAACCTCACGCCCTGTGGCCGTGGCCAGCATGCAAGCGAAATCAGGATTGCCGCCGAAGGGACCCTCGACATGGATCGGGCCTTGGGCCCCGATCAGGGAGAGGCATTCGGCCCCCATCAAGGCTGTGTAATAACTGGCGGCGAGGGTGCGTTGGCCATCGGTGGCGGGCTCGGCCGTCCAGGACAGGCGCAGGCCCGGGAAGGGGCCGGTGTCAGGGTGCAGCGAGGGCAGGGCCATCAGGCCGGACAGGACGGCAGCGCGGTCGGCCTCGGTGGGCGCGACGATCCGGCCATTGGTCAGTTCGTCGAACTCCCGCCCGCCCATGTAGCGTGAGGTGGGCGTGGGGGTGCCACAGGCGTTGACGTTGACAAGCGTGTCGCGGGCTGCATCCAGCGTCACGGCAGGGCCGCCGACGGCGAGGTTGATCATCCATGTGCCGGTCGAGACGACGGAAAACGCCTCGGACCCGTCCAGATAGGGGAGAAGCGAGGCGTTGGAATCGTGGATGCCGGAGTGGACGGGCAGGCCTTCTGGCAGGCCGAGGGCGCTGGCAAGGTCGGGGCGGAGCGTGAAGCGGGCAGAGGCGGGCTGCACGGGCGGGAACAGGTCGCGCCAGCCTTGCGATGCCACCAGCGTGGAAAACTTGGCCTCCCACGGGTTCCACAGGTCGGTGTGGCAGCCAAGCGAGGTCAGTTCTGACGCTGCTACGCCCGTCAGCCGCATCGTCCAGTATTGCGGGTAGGTCAGGATATGCGCGGTGCGGGCGAAGGCCTCGGGGAAGGTTTGCGCCTGCCAGTAGATCTGCGCGCCCAGGTTCAGGCCGCCGGGTAGCCGGGGTGAGCCGGTTTCGGCGAAGGGCGGGCGCAGGGTGTTGTAGGCGGGCAGGGTGTCGGGGCCGGGATGTTCATAGTCCAGGATTGGCAGGGTCAGATTGCCCGCTGCGTCAACGAGGGCACCGCAAGCGCCATGGGTGGTGATCGAGAGGGCGTCGATCTGATGTTCGGCGGCGAGCGTTTTCAGGCTGGTGCACAGGAAGGCCCAGAGCGCCTCGGTATCGAAATGCGGATAGGGAGGGGTGTCGATGACGCGGTTGGGTGTCTTGAAGACACGCGCCTCAAGCCCGGTGGCAAGGTCGATCAGCAGAAGTTTGGCATTGGTCTTGCCGATGTCGATGACGGCCACGTAACGGATCATTTGGTCCCCCCAGAACTGGGGCAACCTTACCCAATCGCTGCGAAAAACCCAACGAAATCAGCGTTGGTCGACCAGTGCCTGCACCGATTTCGCCAAGGTCTGTTCCAGCGCGTCCATGGCATCCGCCCCTGTCGCGGTCAGGCCCAGAACCCGGGTCAGCAGATCAAACCCCACCACCAGCGCGCCGATCAGGGCGGCGCGTTCCAGGGTGGCAGGACCCTCCAACCGATCCGCCAGCGGGTGAAGAACCTGCGCCTGCAAGGCCTGCCGCAGGACCGGCACCGCTTCGGGGCTGGAGGCGGCGCGCAAGAGGGCAAGCATCGGGTCGAAGCCTTTCCGCGCGGTCTTGTGGGTCAGGCTGGCAGCCAGGCGAGTGCCGAAACCCGCCATATCTCCGGCCAGAACCGCATCCAGCGTCATCATCGGTGGCACGGCAGCGGCAAACAGCCCCTCTTTGGAGCCGAAATAGCGGCTGATCAGGGCGACATTGACCTGCGCGCGCTCGGCAATCTCGCGCGTGCCGGCACCGTCATAGCCTTTTTCGGTGAAGACCTCGCGCGCGGCGGTCAGGATCGCCTCGGTCGTGGCCGAGGCGTCGCGTTTGCGGTGAGGCGGGGTTTCGCTCATAATTTGTAATCGGGTGTTGACTTGGTGGGAGGGCTGCATATGTAATCGAATGATTACTTCGGGATGCCCATATAATCACGGGCCTGACAAAAAGGAAACGACATGACGCAGACCATTCTGATCACCGGCGCTTCAACGGGCATTGGCCGGGCCGCTGCGCAACGCTTCATGGCCGAGGGCTGGAATGTGCTGGCTACAATGCGCAACCCGGAAAGTTCTGATTTGACAGGGGAAAACCTAAGTCTGTTGCGGTTGGATGTGACGGATGCAGACTCAATCCACGAGGCGGTTGCCGCCGGATTGCAGCACTTCGGCCGGATCGATGCGCTGTTGAACAACGCAGGCTATGGTGCCTGCGGCCCATTGGAAGCTTTCACCGAGGCGCAGATCCGCCGGCAGTTCGAGACCAATGTCTTTGGCCTTCTGGCTGTCACCCGCGCGGTTCTGCCCCAGATGCGGGCGCAGAAGTCGGGTGTGGTGGTCAATATCTCATCGGTCGGCGGGCGGATGACCTTTCCGTTCTTCAGCCTGTATCACGGCACGAAATTCGCGGTTGAGGGCATCACCGAAGCGCTGGCCTTCGAACTTGCGACCTTTGGGGCCAAGGTGAAGATCGTGGAACCCGGGGCAATCAAGACCGATTTCGCAGGGCGTTCGCTGGATTTCACCAATGATCCGGCGCTGGCCGAGTATCAGCCGCTGATCGGCAAGGTGCTGGAGGTGTTCGGGCAGACCGACCGGCCAAGCTCTGATCCCTCAATCGTGGCTGATGTGATCTGGCAGGCGGTAACGGATGGCACCGACCGGCTGCGCTATACGGCGGGAGAGGATGCGCGGGTGCTGATGGCCAACCGCTCTGCCATGGATGATGCCAGTTTCACCGCCGGCGTGAAGGCGCGGTTTGGCATCTGAAATGCAAAAGACCAGCCTTGCGGCTGGCCTTTTTGACTGGAGCGGGCGAAGGGATTCGAACCCTCGACCCTAACCTTGGCAAGGTTATGCTCTACCCCTGAGCTACGCCCGCACTCCGTGGCGGTGTACTAGCGCGTGTCCGAAGCGGGGGCAAGCGGGTTTATGACAGGAATTTGTCGCCCGGCCAGCAATTCTGCGAGAAGTTCGGCAAAGGTGGGGCGGCGGTGGAACGGGCGGCGCTGGGGATCGTCGGCGGTGAAGCCCAGCATGGCGTAGCCGTGGACCATGGACCAGACGGCCAGCTCCAGCGTTTCATCCGGGGTGCCGTCGCCGAAGGGCTGGCAAGCTTCGCGCAAGATCTGGTAGGCGCGGGTCGCGTGGGGACCAAGGACGGGGTCTGCACGGTTCACCTGCGGCGAGATGAACATCAGGTGGAACAGGCCCGCATGCTGGCTGGCGAAGGTCAGATAGCCCTCGGTCGTGCCCAGAAGGCGCTGCAGCGGGTCGGTCCCGCCCGCCTCGCGCCCAGAATGGATGGCATCGGCGAAGAGTTTGAAGGCGTGGGCGGCCATGGCGGTCAGAAGGCCGGGCAGCCCGTCGAAGTGATGCGCGGGGGCGGCATGGGAGACCCCGGCGCGGGCGGCGGTCTGGCGCAGGGTCAGAGCCTGCATGCCGCCTTCCTCCAGCAAGGCAATGCCCGCTTCGATCAGCACATCACGTAGGGAAATGGGGTCTTGCGCCATAGGGGTGGTGTTACGGAATTGCTTGACAGTGTCAAGTAGCTGTGAGATTTTGCCCTGGCTTTACACTGTCAAGGAGATGGGAATGACGCGGTTTGGGGC
>CANBRQ010000223.1 GCA_947371955.1 Paracoccaceae bacterium
CCGGGGGGTTGCACACCCCCCGGACCCCGCGTGGAGTATATGTGCCTCGGTGAAGCGGCAAGGGTCGTTTAGCCCGGCTTTGCGGCGGATTCACGCGGAAAATCGTATGGTGATCCAGTGCAGGGGGCGGCCGTCGATCACGATCAGGCCGAGGGTCAGGAGGGCGAGGCCGCTGAAGGCTTCCGGGGGCAGGGTTTCATGGAAGAGAAGCGCGCCGAGGAGGACGGCGACCGGGGCGATCAGCAGGGTTGCGAGGCCGATATTGCCCGCACCGGCCTGTTGCAGGATCGTATAGAACAGACGGTAAGCCACGGCGGAGGCGATGAGGGCCAGGTAGAGAAGGGCTGCCCAGCTTTGCGGCGTTGGGAAGGGTGGCGCGCCGTCCAGCACCCATGCGGCGGGCAGCATGATCAGGGCCGAGGCGGTCAGCATGGCGGCGGCGCTGACTTCGGGGCGCACACCCTGCATCGTGTGGCGGCCCCAGGCCCCCGAGAAGGCATAGGACAGCGCCGCGCCGAGGACGGCCAGTTGGCCGAGCGAGGTGAGGTCGAGGTGGGTCAGGACCTGCGGGCCGATCACCATGGCGACCCCGGCGAGGCCGATCAGGACGCCGGTCAGGCGGCGCAGGCCGAGGCGTTCATCGGGGAAGACTGCGGCGGCCACGAGCACGGAGAAGAGCGCGGTTGACGCGTTCAGGATCCCGGCGAGGCCGGATGGGATATGGGTCTGGCCCCAGACGATCAGGCTGAAGGGGACGATGTTGTTGAAGACGCCCATCACCGCCGCGCTGCGGGCAAAGCGCCAGCCTTTGGGCACCGGAAGGCCTGTGGCCCAGACATAGGCCCAAAGCACCGCCGCTGCCACGCTGACGCGGAAGGCCACCACAGTAGCGACCGGCATCTGCGCCAGCGCCGTGTGGTTGGCCGTGAAGGACCCGCCCCAGATCAGGGCGAGGAGGAGAAGGAGGCCCCAGCTTTTGAGGCTCAGGCGGCGCTGCGGGACGGGGATGCTCATGAGTGGTGTTCTGGCCTTTGCTGGGGCGGGGGGCACCCGGACCTTGTGGGTTCAGCCTTGGGGGCCGAGGGGGACTGGGGTGCCTCTGTAAGGCGTTCTGGTCTTCGGTCGGGCGCGGGGCCACCCGGAACCTGCGGGTTCAGCGTTGCGGGCCGAACTGGGCGCGGATGTTCAGAAGGATGCCCGCGAAGATGACGGTGCCGCCGATCAGGACGAAGGGGTCGAAAGGCTCGGCGAAGAACAAGGCACCGACGACGGCGATGAAGGGCAGGCGAAGGAAGTCGATGGGGACGACGAAGCCTGCGGGCGCGAGGGAGAGGGCGGAGGTCAGGCTGAGATGGGCGAAGACGCCGCAGACGCCGATCAGCGCCAGCCAGGGCAGGGTCTGCGCCGTGGGCCACGTGATATGGCCGTCATAGCCCGCCCCGATCAGGCCGAAGACAAACTGCATAAGGGTCAGCCAGAACAGGATGCCGATGACGCTGACCCCGCGCGTCAGGCGCTTGGTCATGATCGAGACAGCGGCGAAGCAGACCGCAGCACCTGCCCCCGCAGCGACGCCAAGGTTGAGGGAGGCCATTCCGGGGCGGGTCACGATCAGGATGCCGAGAAAGCCCAAGGCGGCCGCGCCGAGGCGTTGGGCGGTCAGACGCTCGGCCAGCAGCAGGGGGGAGAGAAGGATCACCCAGATGGGTGAGGTGAACTCCAGCGCGAAGACCTGTGCGAGAGGGATCATGGTCAGGGCGATGAACCAAAGGTTCTGGCCGGTGAAGTGGACGATGTTGCGCAAGGCATGGCCGGGCAGGCGCTGGGTGGAGACCTCGTGCAGGCGGCCGGTGGCGAGGCCTACAATGATCACCAGCACGAAGCCGAAGGCGGATCGGACCATCAGGACTTCGAAACTGTCATGCACATGGGACACATTGCGCCCGGCGATGGCGATCAGCGAGAACGACACCACCGAGCCCATCATCCAGGCGGCGGCCTTCCAGAGGTTGCGGTTGGGCATCTCAGGCGTCAGTCATGATGCATGCTGTCCAGCCGGTCGGCTTTGCGCAGGGCCGGGAACATCCAGGCCCAACCGCCCGTGACGATGATCGTGCCGATGCCGCCGAAAGCTGCCGCCGCCACCGGGCCTATGAAGCGGGAGAGGACACCGGATTCGAACTCGCCCAGTTCATTGGAGCCGGAGATGAACATGCCCGAGACAGCCGAGACGCGGCCGCGCATGTGGTCGGGGGTGACGATCTGTATAAGGGTCTGACGGACGTTGACCGAGATCATGTCTCCTGCGCCGAGGATGGCGAGGGCCAACAGGGACAAAGGCATCGAGCGGGAATAGGCGAAGACGATGGTGGCAAGGCCGAAGGCAAAGACGCCAAGGAACATCTTGACGCCTGCCGCGCGCTTGATGGGAAAGAGGGTGAGGTAGCCTGACATCAGCAACCCGCCGACCGCCGGCCCCATGCGCAGCAGCGCGTTGCCCATCGGGCCCACATTCAGGATATCGGTGGCGAAGGCGGGCAGCAGGGCGGTGGCGCCGCCCAGCAGAACGGCAAACAGGTCCAGCGAAATGGCGCCGAAGACGACTTTGTTTTCCCAGACATAGACAAGGCCTTCCCGCACGAGGGTCAGGGGATGGCCCTCTTGCCGCTCGGGCGTGGTGTTGGATTTGATCGCGGTGACCATGACGACGCCCAGGATATAGGTCAGGGCCGTGACGCCGTAAGCCGTGGCGATGGAGGAGGCGATCAGAAGGCCGCCGATGAACGGGCCGACGATGACGGCGGTCATCCAGACGGTGGTCGAGAAGGAAATGGCCTTGGGCATGTCGGTGCGCGACACCAGCATCGGCACCAAGGCCGAGGCTGCGGGCGACAGGAACGCACGGGCGGCCCCGAACAGGGCGGCGATCAGGAAGATATGGGTCAGTTGCGGTGAGGTTTGCAGGGATAGCAGCGTCAGTATGGCAACGCCGATGCCTTCCGCCAGCAAAGCCCAGAGCACGATGGCCTTGCGGCTCACCCGGTCAGCCAGCGTGCCTGCGAAGAGGGTCAGCGCAAACATCGGCACGAATTGGCAGAGGCCCACCATGCCGACCATGAAGGCGGATTCCTCGATGGAGCGCGTTTCGCGGGCGATGTGATAGACCTGCCAGGCGATGGTGATCGCCTCAATCTGCGCGCCGAACTGGATCGGGATCATGCCGATGAAATAGCGCAGATAATCGGGATGGCGTTTGAGGAAGAGGAGGGGATTGTCGGCCATGAAGCACCTGCGCGGTTTCGCGGGGACCATGCAAGGGCGGGCGGCGGGCCGCAAGGGGCAAACGGCGGGTTCGGGGCTGGCAGCTGGGGGGATTTCGCATCCCCCCAGACCCCCCGGCGCCGGGAGGGCTGCGCACCCTCCCGGACCCTTGGCGGGATATTTGTGCCAGAATGAAAGGGGTCAGGGCAGGATCAGGACCTTGACCTCGCCGGGGCGGGGCGGGTTTGCGATGGCCTCGAGGGAGTCGGCAAGTGGGATGGTGCGCGAGATCAGCTTGGCCACGTTGACGGCGCCGGAGGTGATCAGGGCGGCGGCGCGTCTTTGGGTGAAGGGATTGATGAAGGAATGCAGCAGGGTGATTTCGCGGAACAGGAGGTCGAAGGGTTCGATGGCGACCTTCTCGCCTTTGGCCAACACGCCAAGGATGACGACGCGGCCGCCCCGGGCACAGAGGGCAGGGGCCTGTTCCACGGTTTCCGCGACACCGGCGCATTCGATGACGAGGTTTGCGCCCTCGGGCCAGAGCGTCAGCGCCTCGGCGGTCGAAGCGGCAGTGGTGCTGGCGCCAAGGTCGAGGGCGAGGTCGCGTTTGCTGCGCTGGCGGGTCACCAGCATGACCTCGGCCCCGGCGAGGCGGGCCAGTTGCAGGGCCAGAAGCCCTATGACGCCGCCACCCAGAACGATGACCCTTTCGCCGGGCTTGGGCGCGCCCAAGTCTAGCCCATGCATCGTGCAGGCGAGCGGTTCGCAGAAGGCACCATACAGCGGATTAAGGTCCGCAGGCAGCGCATGGGCGCGGTGGGCGGGCAAACGCGCGAATTGGGCAAAGCCGCCATCGTCATGGATGCCGATGGCGCGGTTGTAGCGGCACAGGTTGACACGGCCCGCCCGGCATTCCGGGCAGGTGCCGCAGGGGCAGTTCGGATCGCAGGTCACCCGCAGGCCAAGGGGCAGGGCGACGCCCGCGCCGACCTCGGTTATGATCCCGCTGAACTCGTGGCCCAGCGTCACCGGCGGGTCTGACGGGAACTCGCCTTTGTAGAGATGCCGGTCGGTGCCGCAGATGCCCGCCGCCTCGACGCGGATCACGATCTCCCCCGGGCCGGGGGACGGGGGGGCGATCTGTACCAGTCGCAGATCGCCGATGCCGAAAAGCCGGGTTGCTTGCATGGGGGCCTCCTGCCGTGCATCAGGGCGCGGCGCGGGCTTTGCGTCAAGACTGTTCAGCGGCGCAGGGCTGCCCTGCGCGAATGGGGCTTTCCTTGGGGGTGGGTGCAGCCTAAATCACGCTAAACCCAGTCAGGATATCGCCATGAACGCCCATGCCCCTTCGCCCCGCCTTGCCGATCACGCCATCGACCCGATCTTCCTGAATCGCCATTCGCCCCGCGCCTTCACCGAGGCCACGCTGACCGAGGCCGACCTGCTGGCCTTGCTGGAGGCCGCCCGCTGGGCGCCGTCGGCGTCGAACAACCAGCCGTGGCGGTTCGCCTACGGGCTGCGCGGCGATGCGGGCTTTGCCAAGATCGCCGACACGCTGGTGCCGTTCAACTGCGCCTGGGCCGAGAAGGCCTCTGCCTTGGTCGTGATCGCCTCCAAATCGACGGTCGAGAAGGATGGCGTGGCCAATCCGAACCCATGGGCTGCCTTCGATGCCGGTGCGGCCTGGATGAGCCTTGCCCTGCAGGCGCATCTGAAGGGGCTGTTTGCCCATGCGATGGGCGGCTTTGACAAGGCCAAGGCGACCGACCTGCTGGGCGTGCCTGCAGATTATACGCTGCATGCCGTGGTGGCGATTGGCACCCAAGGGGCGGCCGACACTCTGCCCGAAGGCCTGCGCGCCCGCGAAGTCCACAGCCCGCGCCATCCGCTGTCCGAGATCGCCAAGCACGGATCCTTCTAAGCCTTTCGGCTTCATTCAGGCCCAAATATCCCGGGGGTTGGGGGGCTGGCCCCCCATCCCGTCTCAGTCGCCCACCTCTTCCAGCCGGAAATCGCGCAGGATGCAACGGGTGGCCGCGAACCACGCGCTGTCCCGGGTGCGGGCCTGATGGGCGTCAAAGCTGGTGCGGTCGCGGAAGGCTTCCATCACCTCGTAGACCATCGGGTCATCCGTTTCGGTCACCTCGAACAGCAGGCAGCCCGGCTCGGCTCGGGTGAGGGTCAGGTGTAACGGCAGGTGGCTGCGCACGGCCCGCACCTCGTCTTGCGTCATGCAGACCAACTGGCCACGCAATCGGATCATGGGATTTCCTTCGCTGTTTGCGCCCAAGTCTAGCGCCAAGCTGCCCTCAGCGGCAAGTCGTTGACCGCAATCGGTGTGGATGGCCATACTGGGGCCTGACAGGGTTTGTCCTGTCATCCCGGATCACGGAGGATGCAATTGTGCCCAAGAACACCATTTGCCTGTGGTATCAATCCGATGCCGAAGGTGCGGCAGCCTTCTATGCCCTGACCTTTCCCGACAGTGAGGTGCTGGCCATACACCACGCACCGGGGGATTTCCCGGGCGGTCATAAGGGTCAGGTGCTGACGGTGGAGTTCACTGTCTGCGGCGTGCGCTGCCTCGGGTTGAACGGCGGCAGCTACGTCACCCAGTCCGAGGCCTTCTCCTTCCAGATCGCCACCGAGGATCAAGCCGAGACCGACCGCTACTGGAACGCCATCCTCTCCAACGGCGGCAGCGCCAGCGCGTGCGGCTGGTGCAAGGACAAGTGGGGCTTGTCCTGGCAGATCACGCCGCGCGTGCTGACCGAAGCCATGACGCAGGGCGGAGCAGCGGCAGAACGCGCCTACGCCGCGATGATGACGATGGGCAAGATCGACGTGGCCGCGATTGAGGCTGCGGTGCGGGGCGACTGAGGCTTGCTGTCAGGCCGTGCGCTTCTGGTAGGGTGGGGCTATAACCCCACCCTACGACAGCTTCGCCCGACGACGGTGTCCCGGACCGACGCCGCTATTCCAGTTCAATCGTCCCCGGTGGCTTGCTGGTGCAATCGTAGAAGACGCGGTTGATGCCCTTGACCTCGTTGATGATCCGCGTCGCGGTCTCGCCGAGGAAATCATGGGTGAAGGGGTAGTAATCCGCCGTCATGCCATCGACAGAGGTCACCGCCCTCAGCGCCAGCGCGAAGTCATAGGTGCGTCCGTCGCCCATCACACCCACGGTCCTCATCGGCAGAATGGCGGCGAAGGCCTGCCATATCTCGTCGTAAAGCCCGTGCTTGCGGATCTGGTCGATGTAGACCGCATCGGCCTTGCGCAGGATGTCCAGCTTTTCGGTGGTGATCTCTCCGGGGCAGCGGATCGCGAGGCCCGGGCCGGGGAAGGGGTGGCGGCGGATGAAGGCCTCGGGCAGGCCGAGTTCACGACCCAAGGCGCGGACCTCGTCCTTGAAAAGTTCGCGCAGCGGTTCGACCAGCTTCAGGCCCATCTTTTCCGGCAATCCACCCACATTGTGGTGGCTCTTGATGGTGACGGACGGGCCGCCCGAGAACGAGACGGATTCGATCACAT
>CANBRQ010000224.1 GCA_947371955.1 Paracoccaceae bacterium
TTTTAGTCCATTTGAGCCGAAGAGGGCATCGTTGCGTGAGCGAACCAACTTATTTGCAGGCTGTGGAGCCCGTGACCGTGATGGCTCTGGTGACGATTGCCGAGGATCAGCCGATGGCTCTGGCCGAGTATCTGCGGGTCAGCACGATCCTCTTGGACCGGGTCGGGGCCAGAATCACCAACCGCTTCGCCGTCAGCGAGATGGTGGTTGGGTCGGCTCCGGCGCAATCGGTCTTGATGGTGCGCTATCCCAGCCGGGCGGCGGTTGATCTGGTGTTCGGCAGCCCCGAGTACAAAGCCCTGATCCCGGTGCGTGACCGCGCCTTCCTGACCTACAAGATCAGCATCGTCACCGAATAGGCGGATGCTGCGGGGGTTTCTGCCGCCGCATCCCGTCGTCGTCAACGCTTTGCTAACCGCTGCCCGCCATGCTGGCGCCAAGCAAGGCAGGGTACCCGATGGCAGAGGCTGGAATCATCCGTCGCAAGATCGCAAGCCAGCGGGCGGTCACCGCCGAAGGCGGGCCGGGGGCGGACCGGGGCTGGCGCATCGGTCTGGCCCGTGCGGCGCGCGATCTGATGAAACTGTCGCTGGATGTGCAGGCGCTGGTGGTGGAACGCCGGTCCTTGGCGGAACTGGCCGAACTGGTGCCGGACCGCGCGCTGATCGCCATTCTGGATGGCCCGCGCGAGGGGTTGGGGGCCATCATCCTGACGCAGCCGCTGCTGTCGGGCTTCATCGAGGCGCAGACGATCGGGCGGATAAGGGCGCAGGATCATGTGCCGCGCAAGCCCACCCGGACCGATGCCGCGATGGTGGTGGCGCTGATCGATACGGCCCTGTCGGGATTGGAACAGGCGCTGGCGGATGAGGCCGATCTGGTCTGGGCGGGCGGCTTTCGCTATGCCTCGTTCCTGGACGATCCCCGCCCACTGACCCTGCTGCTGGAGGATGCGCCGCTGCGCCTGCTGCGCACCACGGTGTCGCTGGCCGGCGGTTTGCGGACCGGAGAAATTCTGCTCGCCCTGCCGGCAGAGGGGCGCGGCCAGCGCCCCGTTGCAGCTGCCATGCAGGCCACGCCGTCAGACCACGGGCCCGCCTTCGTGCAGGCCTTGTCCGAACGGGTGAACGGCGCGCAGACCCGGGTCGAGGCGGTTTTGGCCCGCCTGACCATGCCGCTCGCCCATGTCATGGCGCTGACCGAAGGGATGATCCTGCCCTTGCAGGATGCCGCCATCGACCGGATCAGTCTGGAAGGGCTGGATGGCCGCCATGTGGCCGATGGCAAGCTGGGCCAGAACCGCGGCATGCGGGCGGTGCGGCTGATCGACAAGGCCGCCCAACCCCAAACGCAAGGCGGGATGGAGGATGCCGTTCCGGCCTTCCCCACCCCGCGCTTTACCGCAAGCGCGCCCATGGCTGAAGAGCCCGGCGATTTCCCCGCGATGGATTTCCCGGCAATGGACTTTCCGGCGATGGGGGAGGGCGATCTGCCGAATTTCTTCGCCACCGGAACGGATTGACCGAAGCACCTTACGGCATCGATTGAAGGGCTCACCCCCTGCCGCGCCCCTTCCGGCGGATCGCGGGGTGCAGCACCTCTGTCGCCTTGCCGCAGCCGCTCGCAACGTCGCTGCCTATCGCGCTGCCACCGCCGTGCTGCCACCGCCGCGCTCGTACAACCGCCGTGCTCGTGCCACCGCCGTGCCTGTGGCACCGCCTGCCTGCAAGTTCGGCGCTCGGCCTTGGTCCCGCCGCGCTCTCGCACCCGGTGCCGCAAAGCCGCCGCCGCCCCTTTCATATTTGGCCCAAATATCCCACGGGGGTGCGGGGGGTGTGAAACCCCCCGCTCTTGCCGGGGGGTGCGGGGGGTGGCAAACCCCCCGCTTCTGCCGGGGCCGCCGCGCGCCCTGCGGCCCTTGGGGCGCAGGGGAGGGCAGGTCTGGCGCCTGTCTCAGGCCTTTCGGGCCGCAGCCTCGATGGAGGGACGCAGGCCTTCCAGATTGTAGCCGAACTTTGCCGGGATCCCGATCAGATCCTCCGTCGGACGCTCCCCCGCCGAAACCAGCGCCCAGACACAGGACGACCGGTTGCCCGAGGCGCAATAGGCGAAGACCGGACCCGTGGCGCCCTCGATCGCGGCTTTCTGCGTGGACAGGACCTGATCCGAGAAATTGCCGGGCGAGATCGGGTTGAACACGAAGGTCAGGCCAAGCGCCTCGGCCTCGGCCTTCATGGCCATGCCATGCAGGAAGCCCGGGATTTCAGCATCCGGGCGGTTGTCGATCACGGTGGTGAAGCCTGCGGCTTTCAGCACGGCCAGATCCTGTGGTTCGATCTGAGGCGAGACGGCGTAATCGGGGGTCAGGGCGCGGATGTCCATTTTGCTCCTCGGGGCTGGTGCGCCGAAGGTCCGGGCGCGCAGGCTTGGTTGGATCAGCATACCCAAGGCCATGGCGAGAAGAAAGACAAGACCGCCCCAGCCGCCATAGCTGATTGAGGCGATGGCCGGGCCGGGGCAGAACCCTGCGATGGCCCAGCCCGCGCCGAAGAGGACCGAGCCTATGATCAGCTTGCGGTCAATCTCGGTGTCCGGCGGCGGCGGCAGGGCGAAGCCGAGGATCGCGGCGCGCCGCCGCGCCGCGATGCGCCAGGCCGCAGCCATCGGAAGCATGGCACCGCCCATCACGAAGGCAAGGGTCGGGTCCCAATGCCCGAAGGCATCGAGGAAGCCTTGCACCTTCTGGGTGTCGGTCATGCCGGAAAACACCAGACCCATGCCGAAGATGCCGCCGCAGATCAGGCCAGACATCAGGCGCAGCATCAGATCACCCCCAGCACATGGCGCAAGACGGCCATCGTGATGCCTCCTGTCAGCACAAACGTCACGGTGGCCAGAATGCTGCGCGGGGACAGGCGTGCCATGCCGCACACGCCGTGGCCCGAGGTGCAGCCGTTGGACAGCCTTGTGCCAATTCCCACCAGCACCCCGCCCACGATCAGCACGACCCAGTTGCCGGTCACATGGGTCGAGACATCGACAAAGTGGCTGAGCCCCCATGGCACCAGCACCAGACCCGCGATGAAGGCCACGCGGTCGTCCCAGTTGCCCCAGCCCGAGCCGTCGACCAGTTCTCCCATGATCCCGGTGATGCCCATGATCTTGCCGTTGAACAAAAGGTAGGCAGACGCGGCGAGGCCGATCAGAAGGCCTCCACCGAAGCCCCATATCCAGTCTGGGTTCATGTCTTTTCCTTCAAAGGGTCACAGCCGGTTGAGCGGCAGTTTCAGATAGGCCACGCCGTTGTCCTCGGCTTCCGGCATGTGCCCGGCGCGCATGTTGATCTGCAACGAGGGCAGGATCAGTTTCGGCATGGACAAGGTGGCATCGCGGGCCTCGCGCAGGGCGACAAAATCGGCTTTCGGTTTGCCTTGGCCTATGTGCTTGTTCAAGGCCTTTTGCGCGCCCACCGTGGTTTCCCAGGCATATTGGTCGCGGCCCGGGGCCTTGTAATCGTGGCAGACGAAGATGCGCGTGTCGTCGGGCAAGGCGAGGATGCGCTGGATGCTGTCGTACATCACCGCAGCCGAGCCGCCGGGAAAGTCGCAGCGCGCCGTGCCGAAGTCGGGCATGAAGAGCGTGTCGCCGACAAAGGCCGCATCGCCAATGACGAAGGTCATGCAGGCGGGGGTGTGGCCCGGCGTGTGCAAGGCATCGACGCGCATCTGGCCCACCATCACCGAATCACCGTCCGTCAGCAGCCGGTCGAACTGCGATCCGTCGCGGCGGAACCTTGTACCCTCGTTGAAGACCTTGCCGAAGGTGTCCTGCACCACGGTGATCCGGTCGCCGATGGCCAACTTGCCGCCCAGGGCCTCTTGCAGATAGGGGGCGGCAGACAGGTGGTCGGCGTGCACATGGGTTTCCAGAATCCACTCCAGCCGGAAACCCTGTGCCTTGATGAAGCCGATCACGGCATCGGCCGACCGCGTGTCGGTGCGGCCGGAAGGCTGGTCGAAATCCAGAACCGAGTCGATGACAGCGCAGGCAAGGCCGTCCGGCTCTGCCACGACATAGGTGACGGTGTTGGTCGCTTCGTCGAAAAAGGCATGAACGCGGGGATGCATGGCAGACCTCTTTGGTGTGTACCGGGCAGGGGCGCGGCGGCTTAGTCTACATTTCACCGGGTGAATATGTAAGCCGTTGCAGGATTGACATGAATCAATGTCGGCACCGGGCCTGCGGTTTAAGGTCAGCCTTAACAAGGAGCATGCCATGAAATCGGTAGAAGTGCGTCAGGCCGAGCTTGCGGTCCGCCGGGACGAGTTGCAGGGACGTATTGATCAAATCAAGGCCGAACTCGACTCGCATCAGGACCGCGACTGGGAGGAACTGGCAACCCAGCGCGAGGGCGATGAGGTGCTGGAGGGCATGGGCCTTGACGCACAGGCCGAGTTGCGCGCGATTGCGGCGGCGTTGCAGCGGGTGGCGCAGGGCGACTATGGCACCTGCCAGCGCTGCGGCAATGCCATAAGCGAGGCGCGGCTGGACGTGCTTCCTTATACCCCGTTTTGCAAGGAGTGCGCGGCATGACTGTTGCCAAAGATCCGCTGACCCTGTCCGCCGATGTGATGGGGGGTCTGACCGGGGCGCTTTTGGCGGCCGAGGTCTCGGCCCTCGCTGTCCTCAAGGCCGAGATGGAGGGGCTGTCGATCCTGTTCGGGGGCGACTCCACCCCGAAGTCCGATGCGGAGCGGCTGGCCGAGGATGCCGCCGAAGAAGCCAGCTTCGACAACATGCCGGTTTAGCGGCGAAAGGGCCTCGGTTGCCTGTGGACAAGTCGTCGGGTTTGGTCCTTGAATATGACAAGGAAGACCGGGGGGTAACGGTGCAAGCGACGGGTCAGGGAACGGGTCAGGTCAGTTTTGGCGCTGTGCGGCTGGACCGCTTCGGGTCGGTCGTGGTGCTGGTTCTGGCGCATCCGCCGGTCAATACGCTGACGGCGGCGGTGGTGCAGGGGCTGATGCAGGCGCTGGATGCGGTGGCGGCTGACGTCTCGGTCAGTGCCGTGGTCCTGCGCGGCGAGGGGCGTGGATTTTCGGCAGGGGCCGAGGTCGGCGAGATGGGGCAGGGCACGCGCCGGGCGGCCTTGGCCGCACTGTGCCGCAAGGTCGAAAGCTTCTCCCGTCCGGTGATTGCCGCGCTGCATGGCTCGGCCCTTGGGGCGGGGATGGAACTGGCGCTGGCGGCGCATTACCGGATCGCCACCGCGACCGCGATGCTGGGGCTGCCGGAAGTGGGGCTTGGGCTGCTGCCGGGGGCAGGCACGACGCAGCGCCTGCCACGGCTGATCGGCGCAGAGCCCGCGCTGGACATGATGATGACCGGCCTGCCGCTGCGCGCACCCGAGGCTTTGGCTTTGGGGCTTCTGGACCGGGTGGTGACGGAAAACCTAGGGGAGGCCGCGCTTGCCATGGCGCTGGAGGCGCTGCCGCCGCGCCCGACGTCGGTGCTGATGACGGGCCTGCGCGACATGGCGGGCTATCAGGCGGCGGTGGCCCGCGCCCGGGCGGCAAATAAGGACAACCCGCTGCCGGCCCCGGCCCGGATCATCGACTGTGTCGAGGCGGCGGCGCTCTTGCCCTTCGAGACCGGCCTGACGGTGGAGGCTGTCGCTTTCGACGATCTGGCCGCAAGCCCCCAAGCGCATGGGCTTTGCCACGCTTTTCAGGTCGAACGCCGCGCCGTGCAGGTGCCGGTTGAGGTGGCGGGTCAGACACTGCCCGCCCTTGCCTCGATCGGCCTTTGGGGTGCGGGCGATCCGGCCTTCGATCTGGCCCGACAAGCCCTGTCCAAAGGGCTGCGGGTCACGGTCGGCGACAGCGACCGCACGCGGCTGACCGACGTTCTGGGCCGGATTGCGGCCGCGCAGGAGCAGGATGTGGCGGCGGGGCGCTTGACCGAGGATGACCGCGACGCCGACTGGGCGCGGGTCTCTTCGGGTCAGAAGGCGGCGGCTTTGGCGGGGGTCGACCTGATCCTGACCGGGCCCGAGGTCGATACCGACAATCTGCCCTACGGAATACCGCAGGCGGTGATGGGGGCGGTGCTGGTGGGTGCCGGTCTGACCGTGCCCGAGGCGCCGGGCGGGCTGGCGGAACTGGCCATCGGGCCGGGTGCCGCGGCAGAGGTCGTTCTGGCCCTGTCCGCTCTGGCGCGGCGGCTGACCTGGCGCACGGCGGCGGTGGGCCCCGGCGGGCCGCTGGAACTGGGCCTGCGTCTGGCGCTGGAAGATGCCGAACATCACCTGCTGGCGCAGGGCCACACGCCAGAGGACATCGTCGCGGCGCTGGATGCTTTCGGCTTTGGCCTGACCCACCGCACCCTGCCGCCGATGCCGCGCGGCGGTCAGGCACTGGTGCAGACCTGCCTCGCCGCCTTGGCCGCCGAGGGCGCCCGCATGCTGACCGATGGCCGCGCCCGCCGCCCGGGCGACATCGACGCGGTGGCGCTGATCTCGGGCCTGATGCCGCGCTGGCAGGGCGGGCCGATGTATCAGGCCGACCGTCGCGGCCTGCTGGTCCTGCGCGCCGACCTGCGCAAACTGGATGACGAGGTCTTCGCCGTTGCACCGGTGCTGGACGACCTCATCTCGGAAGGCCAGAAATTCGCCGATCTCGACGCCGACTGAAGGGCGCGGCCCGCTTGCGTCTTCCCTTTCCCCAAATATCCCCGGCCCC
>CANBRQ010000225.1 GCA_947371955.1 Paracoccaceae bacterium
TCTTCGATCTCCATTCTGATCAGTGACGTGGTTGTTGCACGTCGTGAGATCGCTATAGCTGCGGCCGGGTGGGGACCTGCGGGACTTGGGATGGGAGTTGATGCTTCCTGTCGCCAAGAAGCTGAAGGGACGTAGGCGCTCAAGGGTCGCGGCGCAGGTTGGGCAGTTCGCCGCGGGCGGCGACGTGCTGCGCGTATTGTGCCGTCGGATGCCCCTTGTGTGTTCTCTGCTAGGTTGCAGCGGCCTTGTGACCTACGAACTCCACCCTGGACGCCTCATCTACGGACGAGTGCTGGGTGCCCTGATCCAGTTCCAGAAGAATACCACGATTGAAAGGGTGGAGTTGTGGAAGCAGCGGAGCGTCGGGTAGCGCTTCTGCTCGGCCCGATCCTGTACGTCTGACGCGATCCAATGGTGATCTTCATCACACCACGCATCTGAAGACTACGGAACTCGACTAGATACACAAAGATGCACTGCGAGACCGTAACACACGCACCGCCATGGGGATGGCTAAGCGCTTGATATCATGTGTCTTTGGTAGTTGGCTGGGGCGCTAGGATTCGAACCTAGGTATGGCGGTACCAAAAACCGCTGCCTTACCGCTTGGCGACGCCCCAACTGAGCCGCGTTCTAGCGAAGGCCTTCGGGGGCTGCAAGGGGGGGGCCGCGGAATTTGCTGCAAATTATCTGGGCGTTGAACCGGCAGGCTTTGAAGGCTAACAGAAGCTATGGAACAATATGATGTCGTGATCCTTGGGGCCGGGGCTGCCGGCATGATGGCTGCCATTGAAGCCGGTCGGCGCGGGCGGCGGGTGCTGGTGATAGACCACGCCAAGGCGGTCGGCGAGAAGATCCGCATCTCGGGAGGGGGGCGGTGCAACTTCACCAACCTGGAAATCGGGGTGGAGCGGTTTGTCTCGAAGAACCCTCGGTTTGCCCTGTCGGCGCTCAAACGCTTCACGGCGCAGGATTTTCTGGCCCGGGTGGAGGCGGCGGGGATTGCTTGGGCTGAACGGACGCTGGGGCAGTTGTTCTGCGAAGGCTCGGCCAAAGAGATCGTCGCCATGCTTCTGGCCGATATGGGGCGGGCCCGGGTGGCGCTGTGGCTGGGGTGTTCCTTGGGCGATGTCCGGCGCGAGGGCGCGGGTTTTGTCGTCGAGACCGAACGCGGGCCGGTTTCGGCCGCGCGCGTGATCGTGGCGACGGGCGGCAAGTCGATCCCGAAGATGGGGGCGACGGGCTATGGTTACAAGGTGGCGGAAAGCTTCGGGCTTCCGCTGGTAGAGACGCGTCCTGCGCTGGTTCCCTTGACCTTTGCCGCGCAGGAACTGGTCTGGATGGCGCCCTTGGCGGGGGTGGCGCTGCCGGTGCGGGCGCAGGCGGCGCAGGGGCCAGGGTTTGACGAGGCGGTTCTGTTCACACATCGGGGTTTGTCGGGGCCTTCGGTTCTGCAAATCTCCAGCTATTGGCGCGAGGGGCAGGGGGTGAAGCTGGCCTTGTGCCCGGGGGTGGATGTGGCGGGGGCCTTGCGGGCGGCCAAGCAGGCCAATGGGCGGCAGGTGCTGCGGACGGCTTTGGCCGGGCTGGTCCCGGAGCGGCTGGCGCGCGTGCTGGCCGAGCAGGTGGGGCATCCCGAGACGACGCTTGCGACGCTGCCCGGGGCGGAGTTGGAGCGGGTGGGCCGGCATATGCAGGCATGGTCCCTGATGCCGGTCGGCTCAGAGGGCTACCGGACGGCGGAGGTGACGCTGGGCGGGGTTGACACCGATGCGCTGGATGCCCGCACGATGGAGGCCAAGGCGGTGCCGGGGTTGTATTTCGTGGGTGAGGTCGTCGATGTGACCGGGTGGCTGGGCGGGTACAATTTCCAGTGGGCCTGGTCTTCGGGCTGGGCGGCGGGGCAGGCGGTGTGATTGCACGCGTGCAATCGGGGGTAATGCGCTGGTTTTGCTATGTTTTGGGAATTTCATTTACCTTTTGGTAACCGCGCCTCACGCCCAGAGGTCTGCGTCTGGCCCTGACTGTTGCCAAAAGGAGCGCGTTCCGCGCGCTGTTTTTATCTCGCCTCTGGCGTGCCGCCAACCGGCTTGGGCCAAGGGCGCGCCGCGCGGGAGTATTTGGGCAAGGAGCAAGGGCAAGGTGCTTTCTGGTGGTCAAGGACGGCCGGCGGAGGAGGATCGTGAAGCGGTCCGGTGGGGTCGTCGCTGGTGTGGCAGAGGTTATGCCCGGCGGCCGGAACCGCCCCTGCACCGCGATTTATCGCGGCTTCCGCCAGCCGACGACGGGCGCGTCAGCGTCCGGCGGCGGCTGGCAGGGTGCAGAGGGCGTGTGGAAAAGCCGGTGCTTTCCGCCTAGATCCGGATAGGGTTGGCCTTGGCCAGACGGTCGAAGTCCATCAGGCTTTCGGTCAGGGCCTTCATGTCTTTCAGGTAGATCATGTTGGGGCCGTCGGAGGGCGATTGATCGGGGTCTTCGTGGGTTTCGATGAAGACGCCTGCGATGCCGAGCGAGACGGCGGCGCGGCCCAGAACCGGGGCGAAGCGGCGGTCGCCGCCGGAGGAGCCGCCTTGCCCGCCGGGGGCTTGAACGGCGTGGGTGGCGTCCATGATCACCGGGTAGCCGGTTTGGCCCATGATCGGCAGCGCGCGCATGTCAGCCACCAGGGTGTTGTAGCCGAAGCTGACGCCACGCTCGGTCAGGAGGATGTTTTCGTTGCCGGTGCTGGCCACTTTGGCGGCCACATTGGCCATATCCCACGGGGCGAGGAACTGGCCTTTCTTGATGTTGATCACGGCGCCGGTTTCGCCTGCGGCCAGAAGCAGGTCGGTCTGGCGGCAGAGGAAGGCGGGGATCTGGATGACGTCCACCACTTTGGCGGCGATGCGGGCTTGTTCGATGTCGTGGATATCCGTGAGCACCGGCATGCCCATGGCGCGGACGGCCTCCAGCACCTTCAGCCCCTCGTCCATGCCAAGGCCGCGACGGCCCTTCAGGCTGGTGCGGTTGGCTTTGTCGTAGCTGGCCTTGAAGACATATTGCGCGCCGGCGGCGGCACAGGCCTCGGCCATGTGGCCCGCGATCATCTGGGCATGGGTCAGGCTTTCCAGCTGGCAAGGGCCTGCAATCACCAGAAGCGGCCTGTCGTTCGATACCGTCAGGCCGCCAATTTTCACGTCTTTCATCAGGGTAGTCCTATCCAGAGACCTGTTCGCGCAGGATCGCGATGGTCATCGAGATCATCAGGTAGATACCGCCAAAGATCAACATCACCACCAGCGTATTCTCGAAGGCACGCGGATAGCTGGGCGTGTCGGGGGCGGTGGGCTCAACCGCCAGTTCCAGATAGCGGGTCTGGCGGTTGGCCTCGATCCGGGAGGTTTCCATGGCAGAGGTCGCCTGCGCCAGCATCATCTGCCGCGTTGTCACATCGGCGGTGGCCATCACCATCTGGCTTTGCACCGAGGCGACCGAAGGCCCGCTGGCATCGCCTTCGGTCAGGCCCTGCTTCAGTTGCGCGATCTGGTCGTTCAAAGTGTCGATCCGCGTGATCACCGGGTCCATGCGGGCCTTGTTCGGTTCGGCATTGGATTTCAACTGGGCGAGCGACAGCTTTTCGGCCATCAACTGGCCGTTCAGCGCGGTGATCTGGGCGTTGATCTGGGCGGCCTCGACCTCGGTCGACAGGGTCTTGTACTTTTCCTGCAGTCCCACGAGTTTGGTCTGGGCGGCCAGCAGTTTGCCTTGGGCATCCTCGAAATTGGCCTTGGCATTGGCCTCCTGGTCGCCGCGCTGGCGTTTGGACATGTTGTCGACCTGCCCCTCGGCATAGCCGATCAGCGCCTTGGAGAACTCGACCGCGATGTTGGGGTCTGCGGCGGACACCTCCAGGTTGATCAGGCCTTCGGTCGGGTCGTAGCTGACCTTCACGTAGCGCTGGTAGAGGTTGTAGGTCTGGGTCCTGGTGGCATTTTCGGGCAGGCGCTGGATCGGGTCGATGTCACTGGCGGCGAAATGGGCACGGAAGCCCTTGTCCTTGTCGAGCCGCTCCATCGCGACGGGCGATTGCAGATAACCTTGCACGGCGATGGAATCGGGGCCGGTGGCAAAGCTGGTGCCGGAAAACAGCGAGGAGATCTGGGAGGCTTGCGTTGCCTGCTGGATCACGAATTTCGAGGTCACCGAATACATCGGTGTCGCGACCATGAAGTAGTACCAGCCGGCCATGAAGGTTGGCAGCAGCACGAAGACCGCTATCTTTGCCCACATCAGAAGCGTGTTGCGGCGACGGCGGGCGACGATATCGGTCTGGATGCGCCGCACCTCGGCGATATGGGATTCTTCCAGACGCACTTCGGTTGAAGGCAGCGGCGCGGGCCGCATGGTTTGCGGCAGCTTCGGCTCGGCCGTCAGGGCCAGCGCGTGGAATGTGTCGCCCGGCACACCGGGAAGGCCCGAGTCGTCATAACTGCCGTTGCCTTGCACCAGTTCCAGCACGGCTGAGCGGCCGAAGGGGTCGATCCCGGCCTTGCGCAGCAGGCGGACGGCGTCGAAATCGGATGTGGCGGGCAGGTTGTGCTTCTGCGCCATGCGGCGGGCGACGCGCAACTGGCGGCCGGTCAGGCCCTCGCGCCGAATGGCATCGATCTCTTCGGGGGGGGAGGCGTCGGGCGACAGGCTGGCCGAGGCCGGCGGCTGCGGTGGCAGAAAGCTTTGGCCGGCGAAGCCATCGGCGTCATCGTCGGGCGCGAAAGGGTTGTCGGCCGCTTGGAAGGTGGGTTCGGCCAAGGCGGCGTTGCCTTGCACCGCATAGGGTTTGCGGGCAACCGGGTCGGGTTTGCGGGTGCGGAAACGGCTAATCGTGAGCTTCATAGTCATAGAGCGTTTTCGCTTCTTGCAAGGTTTCGAACATGTAAAGCTGACCGTTCTTCAGAACGGCAGCGGAACGGCAAAATTTCTCAAGCGTTTTGGCCTGGTGGCTGACGATGATCACGGTGGCATTTTGCAGGCGCTGACGCAGGATCATGCCGGCCTTCTTGTTGAAGGCGACATCGGTGGTCGAGGGCATGCCTTCGTCGATCAGGTAGATGTCAAACTCCAGCGCCAGCATCAGCGCGAAGTTGAAGCGCGACCGCATGCCGGAAGAATAGGTGCCCAAGGGCTGGTCGAAGTATTCCTGAATGTCGCACAGCCAGCGGCAGAAGCTTTCGACATAATCGGGGTCCAGCGAATAGAGCCGGGCGATGTAGCGGGCATTCTCGGTCGCGGTGTGTTTGGCCACGACGCCGCCCATGAAGCCCAAGGGGAAAGAAATGCGCGAGGTGCGGCGGATCACCCCTTCATCCGGCTTTTCAAGGCCTGCCATCATGTTGATGATCGTCGTCTTGCCGGTGCCGTTCTTGGCGAGAATCCCCACCGAATTGCCCAAAGTGACCTTGAACGAGGCACGGTCGAGAATGACCTTGCGGCTTTTCCCGGTCCAGAAGCTTTTGCTGACATTCTCGAACTCGATCATGTCTTACCTTGCGTTCCTCACCCGGCCGAAGCCGCCCTTGGCACCAACATATGTCACGCGTCTCAAGCCAACCGCCCGGTTGCCACCGGGACGTTCCGACCGCCTTGCAGGACAGGATATAGCCCGCCCCGGCCTTGGAATTTAGGCATCCATGGTTAAGGACACAATACCAGCCAATCGGGCATCAATATGGCCCTTGCACTGGATTGCTTGGATTTTCATCAAGTTTGCGTCAATTTGCCGGGGCGGAGTGCCTTGCGCAGGGCAGATAGCGCCAATGCCAAGGGTCCGAACAGCAGGCTGAGGGCGACGCCGGCGCGAGCCTCATCGGCGACAAGGCCGCCGGGCAGGGCGGAGTCCAGCGCAAGCAGTGGCACCGTCGCCCCCATGCCGGACAGGATGGCGATCAGGACCAGATCGGACAGGCGCAGGCCCTTGGGCATCCGCCAGCCGCGCCATGACAGAACGGCGATGGCCCCCAAAAGAAGGCCCAAGGGCTTGCCGATCCACAAAGCCTCCAGCACGCGGAAGGTGGTGGGGCCAAGGGCCTGCACATCAATCCCGCCGCGCGTCAGGCCAAACAGGAACAGGATCACCGGAAGCGGCCGGACCAGAAGCTGCGCCAGACGGTTGAGCGGGTCGTGCAGATAGGCCTCGGCCTCGGCGAACAGGCCAAAGCTGCGCTCGGCATGGGGGATGACGAGGATGAGGGGCAGCAGGCCCAAAGCGCCGGGCAGACCGGACAGCAACACACCCAGCCAGCAGCCAAGGCCCGCGAGCAGATAGGGCCAAAGCGCTGCGGCGCGGCGGTGCTGACGTTCACTCGCGTCCGGATGAGCGAAGCGCGAGGCCAAGGTCCAGACAAGGCCAAGCGACAGGGCCGACAGCAGAAGCCACACCGGACGCAGGCCCAGGGTGGGAAAGCCCAAGCCCAAGGCGAAGAGGCCAAGGATGTCGAAGGCGATGGAGATCAGCAGAAGAAGATGCAGCGCCGAGTGATCGCGGCCGAAAACCTTTGCGCCAAAGACATAGCAGAGGACGACATCCGACCCGATGGGCAGGGGCCAGCCCGCCATCCGCCCCAGACCCGCCAGATCGGGATCGGCGGGCAGCGTCAGCAGCCAGACCAGCACCGCGCCGAAGACGCCGCCCACCACGGCACCCAGCGGCATAGACCGCCGC
>CANBRQ010000226.1 GCA_947371955.1 Paracoccaceae bacterium
GGTCGTCCAGCGCCACCAAGGGCTGCCGGGTCGAGGTAAAGATATGGATGTCGGGCGGGCAGTCGGACGGGTCCAGCAAGGTGCCGACCCGGACGAAGGCGATCAGGCGCCCTGCCCCAGCGTAATGGCTGAAAAGCGCCACCTTGCAAGACGGGCAGCGGGCCACGATCTGGCCCTTGCCGGAGTTGGAGGGCGTGATGACCTCCTCGACCGGGCCCGTCACCTCAAGGCATTCGGTCTCGATCATGGCGTTGAGCGCGAAGGCCGACCCCGTCTCGCGCTGGCACCAGGTGCAATGGCAGCAATGGGTGAAAAGCGGGGCTTGCGTCAGCCGGTAGGTCACTGCGCCGCAGGTGCATTTGCCGTCCATGATCAGGCCTCCAGCAGGGCTTTGACGCGGGCGGTGAAATCCTCGCCACGCTTCTCGAAGTTGGGGTATTGGTCGAACGAAGCGGCGGCGGGGGCGAGGAGGACGACCTCGCCGGCTTGCGCCTCGGCGGCGGCGGCGGTCAGGGCGCGGTCCATCGTCTCGCAGATCTGATGCGGCGTCTCGCCCAGTTCAAGCGCGAAGTCGCGGGCGGAGTGGCCGATGAGGTAGGCCTTTTGCACCGAGCCGATGAAGGGCAGCAGGCCCGCGATGCCACCCTCTTTGCCCAAGCCTCCGGCGATCCAGCGGATTTTCGGGAAAGCTTGCAGGGCTTTGGCCGCCGAGTCCACATTGGTGGCCTTACTGTCGTTGATGTAGCGGACCCCGGCCCGCTCCCCCACCAGCTGGCTGCGGTGCGGCAGGCCTGCGAAGGAATGCAGCGCGGCCTCGATCTGTTTGGGCGCAAGGCCCAAGGTGCGGCAGGCGGCATAGGCGCAGCAGGCGTTCTGGTGGTTGTGCGCGCCGGGCAGGCCCTTGACCTCGCGCAGGTCCAAGGAGGCCGTTTGCTTGCCGCGCCGCCATTCGGAGAGGAAGCCCTTGCGGGCAAAGACCGTCCAGCCGAAATTGTCGAGCTTCTGGCCAGAGGAGATGCGGATGACGCGGTCGTCGTTCGGGCCTTCAGACATCTGATTGGCAAGGTAGCGGCCTTCGACCTCGTCCACGCCGATGATGGCGCGGTCGGGGCCGCCTTCGGCAAACAGGCGGCGTTTGGCGGCGAAATAGCCGCCCATGCCGTTGTGGCGGTCCAGATGGTCGGGCGAGAGGTTGGTGAAGATGGCGATATCGGGCGTGAGACACCGGGCAAGGTCGGTCTGGTAGGAGGAAAGTTCCAGGACGACGACCTCGCCGTCTTGGGCGGGGTCGAGGTTCAGGACCCCGACGCCGATGTTGCCGCCCATCTGGGTCGGGCGGCCGGCCTCTTCCAAGATATGGTGGATGAGGGCGGTGGTGGTGGATTTGCCGTTGGAGCCGGTGACGCAGATGACACGGGGCGCGGTCTCGAACCCGTCCCAGTCGTCGGTGGCATAGGAGCGGAAGAACAGGCCGATGTCGTTGTCGACGGGGATGCCCAGTTCCATCGCGCGGGCGATGATCTTGTTGGGATGCGGGTAAAGATGCGGGATGCCGGGCGAGGTGATGAGGGCTGACACGCCATCGAGGGCAGAGGCGCGGTTCAGGTCGGTGCAGGTATGGCCTGCGGCTTCGGCCTTGGCGCGGGCTTCGGGGGCGTCGTCCCACAGGAGGGGCTCGGCCCCGCCTGCGGTCAGGGCCGCGGCAGTGGCAAGACCGGAGCGTCCCAAACCCAGAACCGCAACCTTTTGCCCTTTGTAGCCGATCACCGGAATCATGCTGTTCCCCTTTTCTTCAAGCCGGGACCATGCCTGAAGCCGGGCATGGGCCGCAAGCGCTTGACGTCACCGGAGGCGACGGCGAGGGTTCGGCAAAAGAGGAGACCCATGATGCCTGTAGAGATACGCCCGCTGCGCCCAGAGGACCGCGAGGTCTGGGAGGCGCTGTTTGATGGCTATGCCGCCTTCTACAAGACCAGTGCCACGCCAGAGGCCAAGGCGGCGGTCTGGGCCTGGATTTTCTCGGACGAAGATTTCTGGGCCGATCTGGCGGTGCTGGACGGCGCAGTGGTGGGGCTTTGCCAGTATCAGCTGATGCATCGGTCGCTGTCAGGGGGCAAGGTCGTCTATCTGTCAGACCTTTACGTGCTCCCTTCGGTGCGGGGCGGCGGCGTGGGGCGGGGGATGATCGACCATGTGATGGACTTCGCGCGCGCCCGGGGCATCGGCAACGTGCGCTGGCTGACGCAAGAGTTCAACTATGCCGGGCGGCGGCTTTATGACAGCTATCGGCCAAAGTCGGATTTCATCCTTTACTCCATCCCGGTCGAGGGCTGACAGGACAGACGCTCCGAGCGTGAGTGTTTGGCGGGGAGTATTTGGCAAGAAGCAAATGGGGGGTGCGGGGGGCTTGCATTTGCTCCTTTGGAAATACTCCACGGGAGGGTCTGGGAGGGTGTGAAACCCTCCCAGCCGGGTCCGCAGAGCGCTGCCGCCTGACTACCAGGCGGCGGGCTGGCGCTGGCGGAAGAAGCCGCCGGTCGGGCCGTCGTCGGGCAGGAGCGCCAGCCAGATGGGCGTGTCGGCACCGTCCTGCACGCTGACCGGGGCGGTCGGACCGCCCATGCGGGTGGCGACCCAGCCCGGATCGCAGGCGTTGATCTTCACGCCGTCTGGCAGGTCGCGGACCAGAACCCGGGTCATCGCGTTCAGCGAGGCCTTGGCGATGGAATAGGCGCCGGGGCCCTTCAGGCCACGTTCATGCGCCCCGAGGCTGGAGGACAGGTTGACGATGCGGCCCCAGCCGGTCTGGCGCCAGTGCGGCGCATTCAGGCGGATCAGGTCGAGGGGGGCCGCGACCATCACCTCCATCGACTCGTCGAAATCCGAGCCTTTTTCGAGCAGCGAGACATCCTTCAGGATGCCGGCGTTGTTCACCAGAATGTCCCAGCCACCCGACTTGGCATAGGCGTCGAAATAGCTGTCGGGGTTCAACAGGTCGATATGGGCAAAGCGGCAGTTCAGCGCCTCGGCGGCGGTCCGGCCTTCGGTTTCCGTGCGGGCGCCAATGGTGACGGCGACGCCTTTGGCGATCAGACCTTGGGCGATCACATAACCGATGCCGCGATTGCCGCCGGTGATCAGGGCGGTGGGGTGGAGGGGGCGGGGCATCAGACTTCTTTCAAATGGGCGGCAATGATGTCGTCAAAGCTGGTTTCGGCTTTGAAGCCAAGCGCAGTGGCGCGGGTGGTTTCAAAGTCGGAGGGCCAGGTGGCGACGATTTTGGCGATGGTTTCATCGGGTTGGCGGGTGATCAGGTCGACGGCTTTTTGACCGGCGACGCGGCGCAGCGCCTCGATTTGCTCGGCCACGGTGGCCGAGAGGCCGGGCATCGAGACGGCGCGGCGGTCTCCCAGCAAGCTGGTGTCCAGCGTCAGGGCGTGCTGGAAGAAGCCCACCGCCGAGGCGGGGCTGGCGAACCAGTGGCGGGTGGTGTCGACGACGGGGAGGATGGCGGGTTTGCCCGCCAGAGGCTCGCGGATGATGTTGGAGAAGAAGCCAGAGGCCGCCTTGTTGGGCAGGCCGGGGCGGACGCAGATCGTGGGCAGGCGGATCGACATCCCGTCGATGAAGCCCCGGCGGGAGTAGTCCGAGATCAGAAGCTCGGTGATCGCCTTCTGCGTGCCGTAGGAGGTGCGCGGGGTCAGGAAGAAGTCGTCGGGGATCTTGGCGGGGAACGGGGCGCCGAAGACGGCGATGGAGGAGGCGAAGATGACCTTGGGCGCATAGCCTGGGGTGTGGCGGATCGCTTCCAGCAAAGCGCGGGTGCTGTCGAGATTGGTGGCATAGCCCTTCTCGAAATCCGCCTCCGCCTCGCCCGAGACGATGGCGGCGAGGTGGATGATCGCATCGGGGCGGCCTGCGATCAGGGTCTGGGCGGCGGCGGCGGTCAGGTCCAGCGTGAGGAGTGTCGCACCGGCAAAGGCGGGGGGCGGGACGACATCAGCCAGGGTCAGTGTGTGGTCTGGTGCCAGCGCTGCCGCCAGCTTGCGGCCGATCATGCCGGCCGCCCCTAGGATGAGAATGTGCATGGTGTCCCCCTGTTTGGGCGGCAGGATGGCGCAAGGGGAGAGGGGGGGCAAGGGGAGAGGTTGGCGCGATGATTGAGAGATCCTGGAGGGAGGTTCGCGCCCGTAGCCGTCAGTCGTATGTATGATATTCTACATGCACGACTGACCGACATGAAAGAGACACTCAAGGTGGGATCGCGGCAGATGCCCCAATGGAAGACCTTTGAGGGAGCGAACGCGGAGCAAAAGGCCCTTAGGGCCTTGGCTTGGATGGCCGATTATTACCTCGGGCGCAATCACGACGTCCTCGACAACCTGGCCCAGAGTTCGGGCGAACTCGCCTTGGAGGTTCTGGCCGAACATGGACTCGTGACGTGGCCGGATGGCGGAGCGCGCTTCGCAAGCTGGACGGACTTGGGTCGAAGACTTCTCGACAGGTTCGAGTAGCACTGCAAACGACAAAAATGAACGACAACTCCGTCCGCACAGCAGACTTTCAAACCAAGATGTTTCCAGAAGACTTGAGCGGGGCGACGGACGCGCAGGTCCGCCGCTGAACACTTGCAATGGCAAATGGAAAGGGCCCCTTTCAGGGCCCCTGCCCTATTCCTCGGCGCCGGGGGTCGGGCGCAGCTCGCTGACAAACCGGTCGAAGTCATCCGCCGCCTGGAAGTTCTTGTAGACGCTGGCGAAGCGGACATAGGCCACGGTGTCGATCCGGGCGAGGCTTTCCATGACGATCTCGCCGATGGTCTTCGAGGGGATGTCGGTGTCCCCAAGGCTCTCCAGCCGCCGCACGATGCCGGAGATCATCTGGTCAATGCGTTCGGGCTCGATCGGGCGCTTCTGCATGGCGATGCGGATCGAGCGTTCCAGCTTGGAGCGGTCAAAATCCTCGCGCTTGCCGGAGGATTTGATCACCACGAGGTCGCGCAATTGCACGCGTTCGTAGGTGGTGAACCTGCCGCCACAGGCCTGGCAGAACCGGCGGCGGCGGATCGAGACGTGATCTTCGGCCGGACGGGAGTCTTTCACTTGCGTGTCGATATTGCCGCAGAATGGGCAGCGCATGGGCTGTCACCTTTTGTTCGTGTTGTACCTGCCTCGGGTCGTCTGGGGGTGAGCCCCCCTATTGGGCCTAACTATAGGGGGATCAGCCAAGTTTCGGCTAGAGGGAATGTGACGGCGCAAGATATGGGGGGACAGGTGTGGCGGCGCGGACTCAGGCTGCGGGCGGGAAGCGCGCTGGCACGAGCGGCAAAAGGCGTGAACGGCCTGCCCGGTCACGGCCTCGATGGTGGCGAATGTGGCCCGGGCCAGAGTCATGATGGCGACCACGGTGCCGGTCAGGGCGGCGGCGCGCGCCTCGACCTGCGGTGATTGGGCGAGGGTCAGGTGGTGACGCAAGAAACCGGTGATCTACCCGATCAGGCCGGATGCCCATTTCACCCTGCACGACGCTTTCGCGACCGAGGACCGGGTGGTGAACCGCTGGACATGGTCGGGCACGATGACCGGCGATGCCTTGCTGGGCGCGGCCCCCACCGGGCAGAAGCTGGAGTTCGACGCGATTGATGTCCGGATGGTCAAGGACGGCCAGCTTTACGAACATTGGGACCAGTTCGACTGGACACGCGTTTTCGTGCAGATGGGCGTCGAGGTCCTGCCCGCGCCCTTCTATGCCATCGCAGCCAGACCGGCGGACCGGTGAGCGCCATGAAAACCTTGTTCCCGACGACGGTGGATATGGCGGGCGGACGCGAGGGGCGGGCCGTGGTGCGGGATGGCTAGCTGGACCTGACCCTGACGTTTCCGGCAGCGCAGCGCGGCAGCGGGGCGGGCACCAACCCCGAACAGCTTTTCGCGGCGGGCCTTGCCATCTGTTTCAACACCTCGCTGCGGGTTTCGGCCAAGTCCCTCGGCCTAGACGCAGGCGATGTGACGGTATCGGCCAAGGCAGGCCTGACCGTGGGCGAGGATGGCGCCTATGGCATCACCGCCGATCTGGTGGCCATCACACCGGGCGTGGCGGGAGACGACCGCCACAGACTTGTGGCTGAGGCCAAGCGGGTCTGCGCCTGTTCGAACCTGATGAAGGGCTTGGGGGTGATGTCTGTCGCCTGACGCGGCGGTCCGGGGGTTGCCCCCGCACCCACCCTCAGGGATTGATGTCCACGGTATAGCGCTGACCAGAGGCGCGGTCCTGATAGAAGGGTGCCCGCGTCTCACCTTCAGCACAGTTGCCCGGGCGCATCCGCCGGTTCACCCCCTGCGTCGGAATGCAGTAGTAGTCCGAGGCGTAATTATCCGCCGGCCAATGCACCGAGCGATCCTCGTTGAAGACGTGATAATAGAAATCGCCGGGTGCGATGTTGAACAAGGACCCGCAGGAATTCTCGTACAGGTTCTCATAGGCGTAAAGATACCAGTCGCCATGGTCGGTGTTGTAATAGGCCACCGCGATATAGATCGGCTTGCTGGTGTTGTTACAGAACCAAAGTTCGGTCGCTGCGGCGGGTGCCGCACCCGCCAGAAGAAACCCTGCCGCCCATGCCTTAGCCAGCCAGCTCGCCATCTTGCCGCCCTTGATCCGCCTTTGATCCGCCTTTGAGCGAAATCT
>CANBRQ010000227.1 GCA_947371955.1 Paracoccaceae bacterium
TCGGCGGTTGCTGGGCTTGAACAACATCGAACTGATCACGGATCGGCCTTTGGAGATCAACCTGCAGGAAATCAAGCAGGTCAAGCGCAAGTGGAAGGATCGGGCGCTGGTGATCTCGCTGATGGTGCCCTGTGACGAGGAAAGCTGGAAGGATATTCTGGCGCGGATCGAGGATACCGAGGCCGACGGGGTGGAACTCAACTTCGGCTGCCCGCATGGCATGGCAGAACGGGGCATGGGCTCGGCCGTGGGGCAGGTGCCGGAATATATCGAGATGGTGACGCGCTGGGTGAAGCAATACTCGCGCATGCCCTGCATCGTGAAGCTGACGCCGAACGTGACCTCGATCCTGCCGCCAGCCTCGGCGGCCAATCGGGGCGGGGCGGATGCGGTGTCCCTGATCAACACGGTGAAGTCGATCACCAATGTCGACCTCGACAACTTCTCGCCCTTCCCGATGATCGACGGCAAGGGGAGCCACGGCGGCTATTGCGGGCCGGCGGTGAAGCCCATTGCGCTAAACATGGTGGGCGAGATTGCCCGCCATGGCGAAACCCGGGGCCTGCCGATTTCCGGCATCGGTGGCATCACCACATGGCGCGATGCGGCGGAGTTCATGGCGATGGGGGCGGGCAATGTGCAGGTCTGCACGGCGGCGATGACCTATGGCTTCAAGATCGTGCAAGAGATGATTTCGGGCCTGTCGCAGTATCTGGATGAGAAGGAGATGGGTCTGTCTGATCTGGTGGGCCGTGCGGTGCCGAATTTTGTCGAATGGCAGGATCTGAACCTGAACTATGTGACCAAGGCGCGGATCAATCAGGACGACTGCATCAAATGCGGGCGCTGCTTTGCGGCGTGTGAGGATACCAGCCATCAGGCGATTGCGATGGGGCCGGACCGGACCTTCACGGTGATGGATGACGAATGCGTCGCCTGCAACCTGTGCGTCAACGTCTGCCCGGTGGAGGATTGCATCACCATGGTGGAACTGCCAAAGGGCACGGTTGACCAGCGCACCGGGCGGCCCGTGGGCGATTATGCCAACTGGACGACGCATCCCAACAACCCCTCGGTCGCGGCGGAGTGATGCGGTCCGCCGATCTGCAAGTGGTGGTGGACCGGCTGGAAGCGGCGTTTGCCGAGGCCGATCTGACGGTTGAAGCGCGGGTGGCACTGGACAGGGTCTTTGCCCGGCTGCAACGGCCCGCTTCGGCGGGCCAGAACACGGGCGAGGCGCTGGAGGTTGTGGCGCTGATGCGTCTTGCCTTGGGTGATTTGGCGGGAAAGGGCGCTGCCTTGGCGGGTCTGGCCGAGGCTTTGTCTGATCTGGCACCGCGTCTGGCTTGGACCACCCGCAAACGGATCGGCCCCACGGCAAGCGAGGGTTTTGCCACCGCTCATGCCAATGCCATGCTGATAGGCCCCGGCGGGCTGGAAGAGCGCGAGGATGTCTGGCTGGGCCTGAGCCTGATGGCGCCCAACACCCGCTATCCCGACCACGACCATGCGCCTGAGGAGGTGTATCTGGCGCTGTCGGAAGGAGCCTTCCAGCATGGTGAGGCCGACTGGCTGCCACGGACAGCGGGCCAGAGTTTCCACAACACGCCCGGCATCCGCCACGCGATGCGGTCCGGCGGGACGCCGTTTCTGGCGCTTTGGTGTCTGCCGGTTTAGGAGCCCAAGAATTTTCGCCGAAAATTCTTGGGTCGGCCATCGCCGTGACCCATGCGATCTGGACCCTTGGCCTGACCGGCGGGTCAAGCCTGTCGGAGGAACACGGAAGCCCAAGAATTTTCGGCGAAAATTCTTGGGGTGCGGCACGGTCAGCAGATGACCTTCATTTGACCGGGATTGCAGATGACGATGAACTGGCCGCCGCATTCCACCAGATGGTAGCCGCGTTGCTGCACCTCGGCCACGAAGGCGGCGCGGCCCATCTCACGCTCCACATCCCGCACCGCGCGGCGCACGATGCCGCCCCGTTTGACTGCCTTGGCCGAAAAGATTGCCTCGGCCCAGGTTGGGTTGGGCTTGAAACTGGCGACAAAAGGTTGCGAGATGGTGTTCATGCCGGTCACTTTGCCGCAGGCTTGGTGAAGAAATCGTAAATCCGGTCCCAGGAAGGCTTTTGCCATGCACTATTCCATCCTCGACCTCGCCCCGGTGGCAGAGGGGCAGACGGCGTCTCAGGCTCTTGCCAATACGCTGGACCTTGCCCGCCATGCCGAGGCGCTTGGCTATCATCGCTATTGGCTGGCGGAACATCACAACATGCCCGGCATCGCTTCGGCGGCGACGGCGGTGGTTGTCGGGCATGTGGCGGCGGGGACCAAGCGCATCCGGGTCGGCTCTGGCGGGATCATGCTGCCCAACCATGCGCCGCTGATCATCGCTGAACAGTTCGGCACGCTGGATGCACTGTATCCCGGGCGGATCGATCTGGGGCTGGGCCGGGCACCGGGCAGTGACATGGCGACCGCGCGGGCGCTGCGGCGGCACATGGAAGCCTCGGACGAGTTTCCGCAGGATGTGATGGAACTGATCCATTACCTCGACACGCCGGAACCAAGGTCGGCGGTGCATGCTTTCCCGGGCGAGGGGTCACAGGTGCCGGTCTGGATCCTCGGCTCCAGCCTCTATGGCGCGCAACTGGCGGCCTATCTGGGGCTGCCCTATGCCTTTGCCAGCCACTTCGCCCCCGCGATGCTGAGCGAGGCGATTGAAACCTATCGGCGGACCTTCCGGCCCTCGGTCTGGCACCAGCGCCCTTATTTCATGCTGGCGGTGGGGTTGAGTGCGGCTGAGACAGACGCGGAAGCGGTCTATCTGCGCTCATCTCAAGTGCTGTCCTTTGCCCGGTTGCGCACCGGGCAACCCGGGCGTCTTCCGCCGCCGCAGCATGACCTTTCGGCCATTCCGGCGCAGGTGATGGCGGGGGTGGAGCAGGCGCTGTCCTGTGCGGCGGTGGGATCGCCTGCCACGGTCAAGGCGCGGCTTGCGGCGTTGATTGCGCAATATCAGCCGGATGAGGTGATATTGACGGGCATGATGCACAGCCATCAGGCGCGGCTCAATTCGTTCCGCATCGGGGCCGAAGCGATGCAGGCGCTGGGGGCGGAAGCCAGTTGGAAGATGGCGTCCTAGGGCGAGACCAGCAGCAGCCGCTGACCCGGACCGGCAGCGCGCAACTCGCGCTCCACCAGTTGCGGGCGCGGCAAGCGGGGGGCGATCACAAGGATGCGGCCGGCAAAGCCCAGTTCCTCCAGCCGTTCCACCATGCTCAACGCGTCATGCTCTGACGCGAACAGCGGCAGGACGACGGTGGAGGGGGCAACCTCCAGCAACAGCGCGGCGGTCAGTGTGGCAAAGCGCGCATGGACGACGCCCGGCAGGTCAATCGGTCCATCCGGCGCCAGCAGAAGCGCGCATTCCAGGGCCAGGAAACGCTCTTCCGCGGCCTGTGGCAGGTCTACCAGTCTTGGGTAGGGATTGGGCTGGAGCGGGGCCATCGAAACCGAATCAAGTGTATGTCTGGACACAGGATCAACCTTGTGACAGGCAAATTCCACTGTGCTGCAGGGTTCCATGCATTCGGTTGAGCATTATGGACACCATGCAACAGGTGGGCGATTGCGGGGGGCTGCATGGATCAGGATCTGATGGCGGAAATTCTGGCAGGACTGCCACTGCCGGCGCTGATGATCGGCGCGGATGAACGGGTCGTGGCGGCCAATGCGGCGGCGGAAACCCTGCTGGGGCCGAAGCTTGTCGGGCGCCACCATGCCTTCGTGCTGCGCCAGCCCGAGGTTCTGGCGGCCATCACCTCGGCGTCGCGCACCCGCCGCCCGGCGGAAGCGCGCCATGTGATCCCGGGGCCAAGCCATGAAGTCATCCACCGCGTAACCGCTTCCGCCGTGGGCCGGGGCGTGCTGTGCAGCTTTGAAGACCTGTCGGACCGCGAACAGATGGACGCCATGCGCCGCGATTTCGTGGCCAATGTCAGCCATGAACTTCGCACGCCGCTGACCTCGGTCATTGGTTTCATTGAGACTCTGCGCGGGGCCGCGCGAGAGGACCCGGTGGCGCGCGACCGCTTTCTGGCCATCATGCAGACCGAGGCCGAACGCATGGTCCGTCTGGTGCGCGACCTGCTGCAACTTTCCAAGGTCGAGGCGCAAGAGCGCCAGCGTCCGACGGAACGCCATGACATCGCCCGTCTGGTGCTGTCGGCCATCCACACCCTGCGTCCCTATGCCGAGGCGAACAGCGTGCGGCTGGTGCTGACGGGTCTGGATCAGCCGGTCGAGATTTTCTCGGACCCCGACCAGATCACCCAAGTCGCCACCAATCTGGTCGAGAACGCCATTAAATACGGCGGGCAGGGCAAAGAGGTTGTCGTCTCGCTGAGCCGTGAAGACAGCCCGCGTGGCCCGAAGGTCCGGCTGTCGGTCCGCGATCAGGGTGAGGGAATCGATTCCTTCCACCTGCCGCGCCTGGCAGAGCGATTCTACCGGGTCGATGGGCACCGCAGCCGCGAGAAAGGCGGCACCGGGCTGGGGCTGGCCATCGTCAAGCATATCGCCCACCGGCATAGGGGTCGGCTCTTGATCGATAGCGTGGTGGGGCAGGGCTCGACCTTCTCGATCTTGCTGCCGGTCTGACGGGTTTTTGCGGGGAAGAATCCTTGCACCCGGGCTTTTGTGACAGGCTGTCGCGGGGTGCTGCACGCTTGCGGATTTGGCCGAAAAACACCGGTGGTGCGGGGATTTAGCCGATGAAAAGGCACCCCTTCCTGACCTGCGTTGGCCCAAGGCCTGTTACCAATCGGTTACAAAAATGTCGCAAAACCTGCGCAGAACCGTCGTACCAGCGGGCCATGAAGAGCGTAAACGCAAGTCACGCTTAGTTAGTATAGGAGATTAAAGATGTACCTCATGAAAGTTTCTGCCTCGGTGCTGGCGATCCTCGCGGCTTCGGCTCTGACCGCTTCGGCACGCGATCAGTTGCAGATTTCCGGCTCCTCGACCGTTCTGCCCTTCGCCACGATCGTGGCTGAAGCGTTCGGCGAGCAGGGCACATTCAAGACCCCGGTCGTTGAAGGCGGCGGTTCGGGCGCTGGTCGTGCCGCACTGTGCAAGGGCGTCGGCGAAGACACGATCGACATCGCCAACTCTTCCTCGAAAATCAAGCAGTCCGACATTGACACCTGCAAGGCCAATGGCGTGAACGACATCATGGAAATCCGCATCGGCTACGATGGCGTGGTGTTCGCGTCTGACATCGCCGGCCCGGACTTCGCCCTGACCGCTGCCGCCGTCTACGGCGCCATCGGTGCCAAGGTCGTCAAGGATGGCGCTCTGGTCGACAACGCCGCCAAGACCTGGGCTGACGTGGACGCCAAGCTGCCCGCGCAGAACCTGCTGGCGCTGATCCCCGGCTCCAAGCACGGCACCCGTGAAGTGTTCACCACCAAGCTGATCGACGTGGGCTGCAAGGCCACCGGCGCCTATGACCTGTTCCTCGCTGCAGCCGAAGGCGCTGACGACAAGGAAAAGGCCGCCAATGCGACCAAGGCTTGCGACACGCTGCGCACCGACGGCGTCGTGACCGAGATCGACGGCGACTATACCGAGACCCTGTCGCGTCTGGCCGCCGACAAGAACGCCGTGGGCGTGTTTGGCCTGTCGTTCTATGAGAACAACACCGACAAGCTGAAAGTGGCCACCGTCGAAGGCATCGTCCCGTCGACCGCGACCATCGCCGATGGCACCTACCCGGTGTCGCGTCCGCTGTTCATGTATGTGAAAAAGCAGCACATCGGCGTGATCCCCGGCCTGCAGGAATATCTGGACTTCTTCGTGTCCGATGACATGGTCGGACCGGAAGGCAAGCTGATCGAGTACGGTCTGGTGTCTGACCCGAAACTTGCCCAGACCCAGGCCGACGTGAAGGCCGACAAGGTCATGGATCCGCTGAAGTAATCAAGTCATCCAGGCGCGCGGGGCCTTCCCGCGCGCCTTTCCTTTGCCCGGACGGTCGATCATGAGCCTTGGCCTGTTGTGCCTTATCCTACTCGCCCTTGCGACGCTCGCCTATGTGCTGGGCCAACGCAGGGCCGTTGCTTCGGCCGGCGGAGATATCCGCAAGCTTCACTCCCTCCCGAACTTCTACGGCAGCATCACCGCTTTAAGCGTGATCGTGCCCACCGCCGCCTTGCTGGTGGTCTGGCTCTTTGCCGAGGGTTTTGTCATTCAATCCAACGCGCTGTCCCATATCGCCCCGGGCGATGTGCCGGCGGACAGCAGCCTTAATCTGGTCATGGCCGACGTGACACGTCTGTCCACCGCCCTTGCCACGCTGGCCGGGCAGGGCGCCGATGTGGCGACACTTGCCAAGGACCCCGAGGCGCTGAAAACGGCGCTTCAGGCCGCCGGAGTGGCCATGGGCCACGATCCGAACCCGTCGATGATCGCCGCGGCTCAGGCCGTGCAGTCGACCGCCTGGTACTCGCGCCTGCTGCTGACCGTTCTGGCCCTTGCGCTGGGGGCTGCGGGTCTTGTCTGGGGCCTGAGCCGGATCAATCCGGACTTCCGCGCCCGCAACCAGACCGAACGGGTGGCAATGGGCCTGCTGATCGCGGCCTCTCTGATCGCGG
>CANBRQ010000228.1 GCA_947371955.1 Paracoccaceae bacterium
GATCCTCGCCCTCGTCGCGGGGCGCCGGGGCCACGGTGGCGATCTTGGCGGCCAGACTGCGGGCGGCGGCGGCGAGGGCGGGGTCGTCGCCGGATGCCACCAGACGGACGCCTTCGCGCAGCGCCATCATCTCGGCCGGCGACAGCATCATCGGCGGCAGGGTCAGCGGCGTGCGCAGGATATACCCCACGCCGCGTTCACCCTCCACCGGCATGCCGGAGGCCGCCAGAACCGCCATGTCGCGCCAGATTGAGCGGACCGAGACCCCCAGAGCCTCCGCCAGATCGGAGGCGCGGTGCAACCGCCCGTCGCGCAGGATCTGGATCAGGTCGAACAGGCGGTCGGAACGGGGCATGATCTGCGGTACTTTGCGACGGAACGCGCGGGCTACTGACAGAATTATGTCGGTAAGTCGCGGCATTTGCAACAGGCTGCGGGCTTTGGCGCAAACATCGCCTTGCGCGCCGGCCCCCGACGCGCAGAGTAGCCGCCAGCACGAGGCGCATCCCGCGCCCCCAAGGAGTTTTCCATGCACATGACATCGCCGCTTGGCATTCTGGTGATCGCCGTCGTCGTTCTCGTCCTTTTCGGCAAGGGCAAAGTGTCCAACCTGATGGGGGAAGTGGGCAAAGGCATCAATGCTTTCAAGAAGGGCATCGATGACGGCAAGGCCGACATCGCCAAGGACGAGGCCGCAGCCGCTGCCCCTGCCGCCAAGGACGTGACGCCGATCGAGAAAGATCAGGCCTGAACGGGCCGGATTGACGCATCATGTTCGGATTTGATTGGCCAGAACTTATCATCATCGGCATCGTGGCGCTGATCTTCATTGGCCCCGAAGACTTGCCCGACATGTTCCGCCAGTTGGGTCGGTTCACGGCCAAGCTGCGCCAGATGAGCCGCGAATTCTCGCGCGCCATGGAACAGGCGGCCAAGGACACCGGGGTCAGCGACGTGGCGCGGGACCTGAAGACCTCGACCTCGATGAAGTCGATGGGTCTGGACAAGGTGCGCGAGGCTGCCGACAAGTTCGAGAAATGGGATCCGATCAAGAACGCGGCCAAGCCGACCGTCACCATGCCGGCCCGTACGCTTGTGCCGCCGCCGATGCCCGCCACGCCTGTACCCGCCACGCCTGCACCGGAGGCATCAAGCCTGACCTCGGTTGCGGAACGCGATGCGGTCCAGTCCGCCATCGAAGACTCCACCGTCGAAGATGAAGTCGGGGACGATCTGGCAGACCTGGCTGAAACCGAAGCTGAAGCAGCGCTGGCCTCATCAAGGCCGACACCTGCTGCGATGGCCAAGCCCCCGATGACACCGGCGCCGCAGCTTGTAACACCGACGATCCACGGACCCAACACCCAGGCGCTGTATGACAAGCAGGCCCTGCGCGCCAAGGTTCTGGCCGAGCAGACCGAAAAGCTGAAGGCGATCGAGGCCGGCATTTATCAAGCGGACCCGCCCGCCGCTGCCGCGCCAGTTGAGACACCAGCGCCGCGCAAACGCACGACCAAGGCAAAGGCCGAGACCGTCAAGGCCTTGGACACAACCTCGGCCGACGCTGACACAAAGGCAGAGCCGTCCAAGAAGACCTCTCGCAAGAAGAAGGCGGACAACGCATGAGCCAGACCGAAAACCTTGACAGCAGCGCCGCCCCGCTGATCGAGCATCTGAAGGAACTGCGCAACCGGATCATCATGTCGATCGTCGCCTATCTGGTGGCGTTCATGATCTGCTATGTGGAATGGAGCTATGTCTTCGCCTTCCTGTCGCGGCCGATGTGCCAGGCCTTGGCCGCGCGCAATCAGGAATGCGAATTCGTGCTGATCAAGGTGCAGGAGGGCTTCTTTGTTACCCTCAAGATCGCCATGTGGGGCGGTTTCGTGCTGGCCTTCCCGGTGATCGCGGTGCAGTTGTGGCGCTTCATTGCGCCAGGCCTGTACAAGAACGAGAAGATGGCCTTCCTGCCTTTCCTCTTCGCATCGCCCATCATGTTCTGTCTGGGCGGCGGCTTTGCCTATCTGGTGGTGCTGCCCTTCGCCTTCGACTTTTTCCTGAGCTATCAGGACAGCTTCAAGGGTGCCATGCAAAGCGCCAACTCGCTGGCGCAGGTGCCGCATGGCGTGGTGTTTCAGGGCTCGGTCGAGGCGTTCTTTGCACTGACCATGCAGTTCCTGATGGCCTTTGGCCTGTGCTTCCAGCTTCCGGTTCTGCTGACGCTGATGGGCAAGGCCGGGCTGATCGGGTCCAAGGGGCTGAAATCGACGCGGAAATATGCGGTTGTGGGGATCATGATCCTGTCCTCGATGATCGCACCTCCGGATGTCACTTCGATGATGATCCTCTTTGCGGTCATCTATCCGCTGTACGAAGTGTCGATCTGGATTATTGTCTACTTCGAAAAGCAGGCCGAAAAGCAAGCCAAGCTGGATGGCACCTGGGAAGAGCCCGAAGACGAATGACCGAATATGAACGCATCGCGGCGGCGCTGGAGAGACTGGCGCCGCAGCCACTGCCCCCGCCGGATTTCATCAAGGCCGAGGCTTTCGTCTGGCACACGTCGCCCGACCGGCTGGAGCCAGTGGCCAAGGTATCCCGCGTCGACGTGAGCCTGCTGATCGGCATCGACCGCTCGCGAGATACCTTGCTGGAAAACACCCGCCATTTCGCGCGCGGGCTGCCGGCAAACAATGCGCTGCTCTGGGGCGCGCGCGGCATGGGCAAGTCCTCTTTGGTCAAGGCGATCCATGCCCAGGTGCGCGGCGAGGGGCTGGATCTGAAGATCGTGGAACTGTCGCGCGAAGACCTTCCTTCCGTCCAGCGCCTCCTCTCCCATCTGCGCGCCGCCCCCTGCCGCTTCATCCTGTTCTGCGACGACCTGTCCTTCTCGAACGACGACCAGCACTACAAATCGCTGAAGGCGGTACTGGATGGTGGCATCGAGGGGCGGCCTGAGAATGTGCTGTTCTACGCCACCTCGAACCGCCGCCACCTGATGCCGCGCGAGATGATCGACAACGAACGCCAGACCGGCATCAACCCCGGCGAGGCGGTCGAGGAAAAGGTCTCGCTGTCGGACCGCTTCGGGCTCTGGCTGGGCTTCCACCCCTGCTCGCAGGACGACTACCTTGCGATGATCCGCGGCTATTGCGGCGCCTATGGCGTCGCCATAACCGAAGACCGCCTGTGGGCCGAGGCCATAGAATGGCAAGCCACCCGCGGCGCCCGCTCGGGCCGGGTGGCGTGGCAATTCTTCTGCGACCTCGCAGCCCGGGAAGGCGTAGCGCTTTAACCCGTTAAAGCGCCGCTCTGCGGACCCGGCTGGGAGGGTTTCACACCCTCCCAGACCCTCCCGTGGGATATTTGCACAGCGAGGATGAAGGTTAATTGTGCCTTAATTCATCTTGGTCCAAATATCCCACGGGGAGGTCCGGAGGGGTGTGAAACCCCTCCGGCGGCCAGCCAAGGACGCGGCGGCGGTTATTGCAGATAGGTCAGCGGGTTGACCGATTGCTGGCCTTGCCGCACTTCGAAGTGCAGCTGCGCCGGGTCGCCGGATTTGACCGTGCCCAGAGCCTGACCGCGTTTCACGGCGGCACCCTTTGCGACCGAGGCGGTGTCCAGACCGGCATAGACCGTCAGAAGACCGCCCGCGTGTTTCACGATCACGATCAGCGAACCCGAGGCGGGGTCGTGGGTGATCACGGCCACGGTGCCCTCCTGTGCGGACCGTACGGTACTGCCAGCCGAGGCCGCGATGTCGATGCCCTGATTGGTTTTGCCGTTCGTCAGTTTCGCGCCATAGCCCGCGATGATCTTGCCATCGACCGGCATGGCCATCGCGGCAGCCGAGGCCTTGGTGCGTTGCGCGCCCAGGTCGGGGGCGGCGGGGGCCTGTTTGGCTGCCTCGGCAGCGGTCAGGGTCTTTTCGGTCGGCAGCGGCAGCTTGGCCGAAGGCGGCTCGGGCGTGGGAGAGCCTTGGCCGGGCAGGGTGGTGGCGTCCACCGTGTCTGCTGCGGGCTTGCCCGAGGCAGTCGGGGTCGGGATGATCAGGAATTGTCCCTCGCGCACCGACAGGTCGGGACCAAGGCCGTTCCAGTCAGCCAGCGCCTTGGCCGAGATGTTGAACTGGCGCGCGATGGTGAAGGCGGTCTCGCCGCGCTTGACCTGATAGCGCACTGGCACCGCGCCGGATCCCTCGGTCGAGAAGGGCAGCGTCCCGGCCTTGGCTGTAGCGCCCGTCTGCGCTGTGCCGGTGCCCGCGCGGTCGATGGCGGTGGTGGCAATCGCCTCGACGTCGATGCCACCCGTGGCAGCACCTGTGCCTGCGGCCCCCGGATCATTCGGGATCATGGCCCCCGTGTCCCCGGCCATCGCGGCAGGCTGGGCCGCCACGCGCACCGGCAGAGCCAGAACCTCGCCCGAGCGCAGTGTGTCGTCGGGCTGCAGGGCGTTGTATGATCCAAGTTGACCGGCGCTGAGCCCAAGCCGTGAAGCGACCGAGGCCACCGTATCGCCGCGCCGCGCCACCACGACCTGATAGCCCGGATAGGAGATCACACCATTGCCATCCGCCGCCGGGCGCGAGGCTGTTGCCCGCTCCACCGCCGAAGACGTGTCACCAGCGTTGTTGCGCAGGTCCCAATCCAGATTGCTGGTCCCCGCACAGGCCGACAAAAGCAGCGCCGCCATCAGCGGCAAGGCACCCATTTGAATTATGCCGTCAAAACGCTTCAAAGAACGCATCCGATCCCACCCGTCTGGCTTTTCGCCCAACCCAACTTACCCGAGGCCCTTAGCCGGTCCACGTGACCGGGGCCATTCTGTCATTCCGTTCCCAGACCTTCGACCAGCGGCACAAAGCGCACCGGGCGCAGTTCTTCGTAGTCATAGCCTGATTGCAGGCGCGTCACCTTGATCAGGCTTTGCACCGCATCGGACTGCCCGACGGGCAACACCATGATACCGCCGATCTTCAACTGCGCCAAGAGCGGGCCGGGCGGGTCCTCGGCGGCGGCGGTCACGAGAATGCGATCAAACGGCGCCTGATCGGGCAGGCCAAAGCTGCCATCGGCGGCGAAGGCGGTGATGTTGACAAGGCCAAGTTCGCGGAACACCTCGGCCGCCTCGCGCACCAAACGGCGGTGGCGGTCGACGGTATAGACGCGGCGGCAGAGGTGGCTGAGGATGGCGGCTTGGTAGCCGGAGCCGGTCCCCACCTCCAACACCTTGTCGCGGGGCTGGACGTCCAGCGCCTGCGTCATCAGGCCCACGACCGAGGGCTGCGAGATGGTCTGGCCACAGGAGATTGGCAGGGGCATATCCTCATAGGCCCGTTCGGCAAAGAGGCCGCGGACAAAGGCGCCACGGTCGGTGCGTTCCATCGCCTGCAAAACGCGGGTGTCGGTCACGCCATGGCTGCGCAGTGCGAAGACGAAGCGCATCTGGCGCTCGGCGGCACTGTCATCCTGTGGCGTGGGGTCATTCATGCAAGGGCCGCCTCAAGCTCGGCGAGGCGGTCATGGGCGGTGAGGTCGGCGCGCAAGGGTGTGACCGAGATATAGCCCTCGACATTGGCCGTGATGTCGGCACCCGGCAGCGTGGCGCGGCCCTGTTCGCCGCCCTTGATCCACAGGAACTGCCGGCCGGTGGGCGATGTGTGGGGTTCCAGCGAAAAGGCGGTGTAGCGGCGGAAGCCTTGGTTGGCGACCTTGACGCCTTTGACGCCTGCGGCGGGCAGGGCCGGGAAGTTGATGTTGTAGAAGATGCGGTAGTCTTCCTCATCCCAGATGCCCTTGTCGAGCAGCCGGCGGATCAGGGCGGCGCCATGCTGAACGGCGGCCTCGAATGGGTCTGCCAGCTTGGCGTTCAGGGGGCCGAAGAATTGCGACAGGGCGATCGACTTGATGCCTTGCAGCGCCGCTTCCATAGCCCCGCCGATCGTGCCGGAATAGAGCACGTTCTCGCCCGAATTGTTGCCCCTGTTCACGCCGGACAGGATCAGATCCGGGCGGTTGTCCTTCATCACATGGTAAAGCCCCGCCAGCACGCAATCGGCCGGAGAGCCTTCGGTGGCAAAGCGGCGCGGGCCCAGTTCGGCGATCAGGGTCGGGTGGCTGTAACTGATGCAGTGACCGACGCCGGACTGTTCGAAGGCCGGGGCCACGACCCAGACCTCGCCCTGCGGGCCTGCGATTTCGGCAGCGATCCGCTCCAGAACCACAAGGCCCGGGGCGTTGATGCCGTCGTCGTTGGTGATGAGAATGCGCATGAAATCCCCTTTTGTCCCTGATAGACGAGGCCCGCTTTGGGGGCAAGCGCGGGCCTTTGCAAGGGCGTCAGAGACCGACGAAGGGGTCGCGCCAGAAGGGCAATTCGTCCAGTTGTGCCGCATGGCGCAGCACTTGGGGGAAATCGTCGATCGGAAGCAGGGCGGCGCGGGCGAAGGGCATCAGCGTGGCCACGCGGAAGTCGGCATAGGACAGCCGGTTTCCGACCAGCCATTCGCGACCTTTCAAGAAGTCGTTCAGCACCCCGGCATAGTCGACGAAGCGCTGCATCGTCATGTCCATGATCTGCGGCAGTTCGGCCTTGTCTGAAAAGGTCGGGCGCACGATGCGTTCGAAGTAATGCACGTCGCCGGC
>CANBRQ010000229.1 GCA_947371955.1 Paracoccaceae bacterium
AGACAGGGCTAGGGCAGAGACGATCAACAGGGCCTTGATCGGAACGGCAAAGCGGATGGACATGGGTATTTCCTTTTTCTTGGCGGCTCGATTGAGCGGAAGATAGCAGCTTTGCCCCAAGCTGTTAACTGTCTGGGGCAAGTTCTGGGCCGGAATTCAGGGCAGAAGCGGCGACCACGCCGGATCCGAGGCGGCGCCGGGCGTCTTGACCTGATGCAGATTGCGCCCCGAGATGTCGACCGAGTAGAGCGTCGATGAGCCCGAGGCGCCCTCGCTTTCGCGGCTGAACATGATCACGCGGCCATTCGGCGCCCAAGTCGGGCCTTCGTCCAGAAACGAGGCGGTCAGCAGGCGTTCATCGGTGCCATCCGGCCGGATCACGCCGATGTAGAACCGTCCCTCGGCGATCTTGGTGAAAGCGATGTAGTCGCCGCGCGGGCTCCAGACCGGGGTGCCGTATTTGCCCTTGCCGGAAGACAGGCGCGTCGGCTCGCCGCCGCCCGCCGGCATGATGTAGATCTGTTGCGCGCCCGAACGGTCGCTTTCAAAGACGATCTGGCTGCCATCCGGGCTGAACGAGGGCGCCGTTTCGATCGAGGGCGCGTTGGTCAGTTGGCTGATAGCACCACTGTCGACGTTCATGGTGTAGATATCTGTATTGCCGTCCTTTTCCAGACTGAAGACTACGGTATGCCCATCCGGCGCAAAGCGCGGCGCGAAGGTCATCGAACCGGGCTGTTCATCCAGCACCTGCGTCTTCAGGTTGGCGGTGTTCATAAGGTTCACCCGGGGAAATCCGGTGGCGTAGGATGTATAAAGGATGCGGTCACCGGTCGGCGAGAAGCGTGGGGCCAGCACGATCGACTTGCTGTCGGTCAGGTACTGCACATTGGCGCCATCGTAATCCATCACGGCCAGCCGCTTTTGCCGCGCGTCTTTCGGGCCTGATTCCGAGACAAACACCACACGGCTGTCGAAATAAGGGCCCTCGCCCGTGATCCGGCTATAGGCGGCATCGGCCACCTTGTGCGCCATCCTCCGCCAGCTTTTCGCGGACCCTGCAAACTGCAAGCCATCGCCTAGCGGCGCACCCGAAGCCACGTCGAACAGCCGGAACTTCACCGTCAGCTTGTTGCCCGAAGCCTGAACGGCCCCGGTGATCAGCACCTGCGCGTTGATCGCCTGCCAGTCCGCATAGGCCACCGGCGCGTCAAAACTGGAAATCCCGCTGATATAGGCGCTGGCGGGGATTTCCCGGAACAGGCCCGTGCCTGTCAGGTCATCGGCCACCACGCGCGCGATGCTCTTGGCAGCGTCTCCAGCCCCGCCGCCTTCGGCGACGAAGTCGGGCACGGCATAGGGCATCGGTTCAATGACCGGGTCATCAATGATGATATGCGGCTCTTCGGCGCGCGCGGCAGGGGCGGCCAGAACGCCAAGGCACAACAGAAGGCTGGCCAGCAGCCGGGGCAGGGAATGGCGAAGTGTCATTCGGACCTCATGGCGAAAAAAGAGCGGGAAATGCATCAGCGCAGTTTCCCCTTGCTCGAGTCAAACGTGAAAAGCATGGATTTCCAGGTGTCGTACTTGTCAGGCGATAGGCCGAGGCCCTTTTGCGCCCCGCGATAAACAGCGCGCTTTGCGGCCTCGAAGGCTTGCTGGGCGGCGGCCTGTGATCCGCCGGTGAAATCTACCATCTCGACCGAGAGGACCTTCTGATCCTGGCTAAGTTTGACCCGCATCGTCACAGTGATCTGCGCCGCTTCGGTCGAGAGCGAGCCGATGTTCCACATGGGCCCTATGACGTGGCGCAGGTTGTCGACTTCACCCGAGCTTAGCGCCGCCCCCAAAGCCTGGTCGCCCGTCCCGCCGGATCCGGACTTCGAGGGTTGCGGGTCGGCTGCAGCGGTGTCGGAACTGGCGGCGTCGGCGGCAGGTGCGTCAGAGGCGGTTGCAGCGGCCAGAGCCGCGTCGATTGCGGACTGAGCGGTGGAGGATTGGTCACTCGAAGCAGCGCCCGTCTGGCTGTCAGCCGGCTTTGTGTCGGTGGCGGTCGGGTCAGGCTTCGTGGTTGTATCGGCCTGCGCCGTCTTGGTGTCGGGCTTGTCGATGCCCTTGGGGCGCGAGGCCGGGCGGGGGCTGCTTTGCGGCGCAAGTTGCGTGGTGTTCTCCGGCGCCGGTTTGGCGTCGGGCGTGACCTGCGTCACCGTCTCTGGCGGGGCGGCGGGCGGCTCTGGCGGCTTGGGCGTGGCATCGGGGCTGGGCGAGTCGGTTTGCGCCGGGGACGGCGTATCGGCGATGTTGGGCTGATCGGTCGATTCAACCGGCTTGTCGGCGATCCGGTCAGCCGGGCGCGGCGCCGGGCGCTTGGTGGTCGGCGGCACGGGGACCGGTTGCGGCGTGTCAGAGGTTGTGGGCAAAGGCTCTGCGGGGACAGGTTCCGCCGCAGGCACCGCGTCGGGGGTGGGGGCCGGATCAGGCGTTGGCGCAGGTTTCGGCTGCGGTTTTTCCGCCGGTTTGGGTTTGGGCGTAGGCTCCGGCAGAGTCGCCTCAGGCTTTGGAACCTCGGGCTTGGGGGTTTCCGGCTTCGGCGCGGGCTTGGCGGGGGTGGGCTTTGGCGTTTCAGGCTTGGGCGTGGGCTTCGGCGTCTTAGTCGCCGCAGGCTGTTCGGCGGGCGCGGGGGCGGTATCGGTCACCTGCGGTGCCGCCGATTGCATGGCGTCCAGTTCGGATGAGGTCACCATCGACACCGACACGGCCTGCATCTGCGGCGTATCGGTGTTCCAATTGAACAAGCCCCCGAGCAGTGCCCAGAGGATCAGGCTCACATGCCCGATGCCCGATATGAGAAGGCCCCTGTTCATCCCCGGACCCTAGTTGCTGCCGCCGAACTTGGGCCCGCCCGGATCGGTCACAAGCCCGATGTTGTTGAACCCGCCCGCATTCAGCGCGCCCATCAACTGGGCCACGCGTTCATAGGTCACGGCCCCATCGGCGCGGACAAAGACCTTGTCGGACTTGCGCTGCGCTGCGATGGCCTTCAGCTTGGGGATCAGCTCTTCATCGCCGATCTCGGTCTTTTGCAGCATGACCAAGCCATCCGCCGTCAGCGTGATGGTCAGCGGCTCTTCCTGTTCGGTCGGCATGGCGGTGGCGGCGGTTTCCGGCAGCTTGACCGGAACACCCACCGTCAGCAGCGGAGCGGCCACCATGAAGATGATCATCAAGACCAGCATCACGTCCACAAAGGGCGTGACGTTGATCTCGCTCATCGCGGCGGCGCGGCCCCGGCGGCGTCTGCTGCCACCCCCGCGCCCGGATTTCATGACCCCTGCCCCCATGGCTCAGGCGTCCAGCTGGCGCGAGAGGATCGTGGCGAATTCGTCGGCAAAGGCCTCGTAGCCGCCAAGGATGCGGTCGCTGTCGGTGTTCAGCTTGTTGTAGAACACCACCGCCGGGATGGCCGCGACAAGGCCGATCCCGGTGGCCAGAAGCGCCTCGGCGATGCCGGGGGCTACGACAGCGAGGTTGGTGTTCTGGCTGATGGCGATCTGTTCGAAGGCATGCTTGATGCCCCAGATCGTGCCGAACAGCCCGATGAAGGGGGCTGTGGAGCCGGTTGTGGCAAGGAAGCTCAACCCCTTGGTCAGCCGTTCCGACTCGCGGCCGATGGCGACATCCATCGCCCGGTCAATCCGCGCCTGCGCCCCTGCGATCAGCCCGCCATCTTGCCGATGACTGCGCCGCCATTCCAGCATTCCGGAGGAGAATATCTTCTCGGACGGGCCATCCGGCTGACTGCCGATCTTTTCGAACAACTCGTCCAGCGGTTCGCCCGACCAGAAGGCCCGGTCGAAGATCGTAGCCTCTTTGCGCGCTGCGCGGAACAGGATGTGCTTTTGGATGATGATCGCCCATGACCAGAAGGACATGAGCATCAGCCCCATCATGACGATCTGCACCGTCAGGGTCGCGCGCAAGAAGAGAGCAAGCAAGGAGAAATCGATCTCCGGCGCTGCCGCAAGTGTTGTCTGGTCCATTACGCCTGCTCGTTTATTCGGGGTCTTTTGCCCCAGCTATCCTCGATTCTACATGGAAATAAGGGGGAATGCCAACACAACAGCGTCAGGCGGCGCATTGTTGCTGAATTGGGATCAGTCCACGGGGATTACTTTGGCAAGGCGGCCCGGGCGCGCAGGTTTGACCGGCCCAAGTCGGCGACGCTGCGGGCACCCATCAGCTTCATGTCGCGGATCAACTCGTCCTGCAGCAGCGACAGCGCCCTCTCCACACCGCGCTGGCCTGCGGCAGCCAGCGGAAACAGGTAGTAAGAGCCCAGCCCCACCGCCTTTGCCCCCAGTGACAGCGCCTTGATGACGTGATTGCCCCGGGTGAAACCGCCGTCGACCATGACATCCAGCCGGTCGCCTACGGCATCCACCACCTCGGCCAACTGGTCAAAGGGCGCACGGGTGCCGTCCAGTTGCCTGCCGCTGTGGTTGGACAGGATGATGCCATCGCAGCCGATATCGGCAGCGCGCCGGGCATCGGCGGCGGACATGACACCCTTCAGACAGAAGTGCCCGCCCCAGTCCTTGACCATGGCCGCCACATCTTCCCACCGCATGTCGGGGTCGAGCATTTCGGAGAAGTAGCGGCTGATGGACATCGTCGTGCCACCGAGCTTCACATGAGCATCCAGTTGCGGCAGGGAGAGCCGCTCATGTGTCAGGTAGTTCAGGCCCCAGGCTGGTTTCAAGACAAAATCCAGCAGGGCTGAGGCTTTGGGCCGGAACGGGATGCCAAAGCCGCTGCGCTTGTCACGCTCGCGGTTGCCGCCGGTGATACTGTCGACGGTCAGCATCATCACATTGACCCCGGCCTCGCGCGCCGATTGCATCATGGCGGCGTTCAGGCCGCGGTCGCGGTGGAAGTAGAACTGATAGCATTGCGGGGTTGCGTGGTCTTTGCGAATCTCCTGCAGGCTAACCGTGCCTAGCGAGGAGACGCCAAACATCGTGCCAAATTCGCCGCAGCCGCAGCCGAGGCCCGCTCTCCATCATGGTGAAACACGCGCTGTAGCGCGGTCGGAGAGCAATAGACCGGCAGCGCCAGTTTCTGGCCCATGACGGTGACCGACAAGTCGATGTCCTTCACCCCGCGCAGGATGTTTGGCACCAGATCGCAATCCTCGATCGCGGCAGCGTTGCGGCGTTTGCTGACCTCGTCATCGGCACCGCCGTCGATATAGTCGAAGATGGCGCGGGGCACACGGCGGCGGGCCAGTTCGCGGAAGTCGCTGAAATTATGGCAATCCTGTAAACGCATCCATCACCCCTGCGGCAAGCCGGTCTGCAGCGCGCCGCGCAGATCAGCGGGAAGACGGGCGGGAAGACCGGCCACGTTGAGACATACCAGAACGACGGTGGAGGCAAAGAGCCTCTCCGCCGCGCGCATGACATCCTGCGCCAGCCCAATCCGCGCCCCGCTGAGCGATTGCACCCGGGTTTCGACTGTCAGCACGTCATCGAAATGGGCAGGCCCCAGATAATCCGCCTCGACCCGGCGCACAGCGAAGACAAGGCCCTGTTCGGCGCGCATCCGGACCTGATCTATGCCCAGCCCCCGCACCCACTCGCTGCGGGCGCGTTCGATGAACTTCAGGTAATTCGCATAGTAGACGATCCCGGCGAGGTCGGTGTCTTCGTAATATACGCGAAGGGTGAAGATGTGGGGTTCCATGCCCCAAGGCTAGGCGGTCAACCGGTTTTCAGCAAGTCTTGCAACTGGCCTGTGACGGTGGCGATGCGTTCGGCCAGAACCGAGGTTTCCTCGGCCAGACGCGACACCTCATGCGCTACAAAGCCGAAGCTCGCGCCCGTGGGGCCGGCACGCCCCGCCTCCAGCCTAGCGTTGATGGCGAGAATTCGCAGGGTGCGCAGAACCTCAACAATCGGGACAGTGTTGCAGAGCAGGAGACGCGCCTTTTCAGAGATCGCCGCCAGCATCTCGACATTGTGCAATTCGTCGCGTTTCGCGCGGTCACTGTCGATCACGACCCCTTCCAGATACAGCAGTTCGTCGCCCTGATAGACGCCGCCGCCGATTTCATGGACCCAGCGGTCGCTGCCATCGGCCCGCTGGATGCGGTAGTCGACCGACCAGTTGGTCTTGCCCGCCAAAGCCGCATCAACGGCGGCATAGACGCTGTCAAGGTCTTCAGGATGGGTCATCGCGGCGTAAGACCGGGCCTCGGCCCCGGTGAAGGCGCCGGCATCGAACCCCGTCAGCAGCCGGACATCGCCCGCCATGAACATCATGGAATAGGCCTTGTCATTGCGGCACCGGTACAGAAAACCATCCATCCGGTTGATGATGCTTTGAATGATCGCCGCTTCACTGTTGGGTTCGTCCAGCATGGTCCGAGGCCTGCACCAATTCTTGATGCCTCAGGAGTAGCGCCAACTGGTTAACCAGCCTCTAACCGGCGACAGAATTCAGCCGCGCAAACAGCCGCAGCGCGTGGGACGGGTCGG
>CANBRQ010000230.1 GCA_947371955.1 Paracoccaceae bacterium
GCCGCCCCCCGCACCCCCCGCCTCAAAGGGAGGCACGCCCCCCTTTGAGAATACCCCGTGGATATTTGTGCCAGAATGAAAGGGAATCAGGGCTTTAGCGCGGTGAGGAGCGCATCGACGTCTTCTCCGGTCGTGGACCAGCTGGCGACGAGGCGACCGTGGTCGACGCCCTCGGGGCCTTGCATCGGGTAGTAAATGGCACCACGTGACAGGGCGCGGTCATTGGTGCCTATGGGCCAGAGCGGGAAGAGCATGTTGGCGGGGGCCGGGTGCAACAGGCTGGCACCGGGGACTTGGGCCAGACCCTGGACCAGAAGCGCGCCCATGGCGTTGGCCTGGGTGGCCAGGCGGAGCCAGAGGCCTTCGGTCAGGTAGGCCTCCATCTGGGCAGAGAGGTAACGGTGCTTGGAAAACAGGTGGCCGGCGCGTTTGCGGCGGAGTTCGAACTCCCAGGCCTTCGTTGGGTCGAACAGGACGACGGCCTCGACGCCAAGGCAGCCGTTCTTGGTGCCGCCGAGCGAGAGGACGTCGATGCCGGCTTTCCACGTCATCTCTGCCGGGGTGGCGCCGGTTGCGACCAGGGCGTTGGCGAAGCGGGCACCGTCCAAGTGGCTGGGAAGGTTGCGCGATTTGGCCACGGCAGTCAGGGCGGCGATCTCGGCGGGGGTGTAGACGGTGCCGGCCTCGGTCACGTTGGTCACGGTCAGCATGCCGCGCTGGACGCCGTGGACGCCGGCCTCGCCGATCCTTGCCAGTGCCGCTTTCAGCGTGTCAGGCGTCATCTTGCCATGAGCACCCGCCACCGGGATCATCTTGGCTCCGCCCGAGAAGAACTCTGGCGCGCCGCATTCGTCCATAGCCGCGTGGGCGTCGACATGGGCGAAGATGGCGGACCAGGGTGGCGACAGGAGGGCGATTGAAAGCGAGTTGGCGGCGGTGCCGGTGGCGACGAGGTAGACTTCAGCCTCGGGCGCCTCAAACAATTGGCGCACAAGGGTTTTCACCCGGGCCATGATCGGGTCGGCACCGTAGCTGCGGGCGTAGCCCTCGTTGGCGCGGGTCAGGGCGGAGATCACTTCGGGGGCGGCGCCGGAGCCGTTGTCGGAGGCGAAGAACATCAGGGTCTCTCATCTATGACGTAATCGTCCCACTCGTCTTCGGGGACTTCAACTTCGGAAACCGTCCATCCGCGCACGGAAACGCCGGCCTTGTGGGTGCTTTCGGGGTCGCCGGTCAGAAGGGGGTGCCAGTCGGGCAGTGGCTTGCCTTCGTGCAGAAGGCGATAGGCGCAGGTCCGCGGCATCCAATAGGCGATCTTCGGCAGGGTCTTTGGAGAAAGCCGAATGCATTCAGGGACATACTGGTGGCGGTTGTCGTATTTGGTGCAGCGGCAGGTCTGACCATCGAGCAGCTTGCAGGCCACACGGGTGAATTCGACCTCTCCCGTATCTTCGTATTCCAGCTTGTTCAGGCAGCATTTGCCGCAGCCATCGCACAGCGCCTCCCATTCGGGGGCGGTCAGTTTTGCCAGCGGCAGGGTCCAGAACTTGGGGCGCAGGTTGGCCATGTCAGGACAGGATTTCACGGGCGCGGGTGCAGTCGGCGGCCATCTGGTCCATCAGCGCTTGCAATCCGTCGAACTTCATCTCTGGGCGCAGGTAGTCGACCAAGGCCACCGAAATGTGGTTGCCGTACAAATCCCCTGTGAAATCAAAGATGAAGGTTTCCAGATTGGGCAGGTTGGTGCCGAACATCGGGCGCACGCCAAGGGAGGCGGCACCAATGTAATGGCCGGTTTGCGGGCCGGTCAGGATCTCGGCCCTGACCGCATAGACGCCGAGTTTGGGCAGGTGCAGGCCTTTGACCGACATGTTGGCCGTGGGATAGCCCAGTTGGCGGCCGCGCTTTTCGCCGTGGATCACCTCGCCGTCGATGCGGTGCCAATGGCCGAGCATGGCCGCCGCCTCTCGCGGGTGGCCGTTCGCCAGCGCTTGGCGGATCGCGGTCGAGGAAATTTCGGTGCCGTCGTGGTGGACCAGATCAGCGACGGTGGTCTTGAAACCGTAGGTTTCTCCAAGCGTTACAAGGTCTTGCGCGAAGCCGGTGCGGCCTTTGCCGAAGCGGAAGTCGGCACCGACGATGACGTGGGAGACGCCGAGGCCCTCAGCCAGCACGTCGCGGGCGAAGGCTTCGGGGGTCAGGGAGTAGAGCGCATGGTCGAAGGGCAGCTCGTACAATTCTGCAACGCCCAGCTTGGCCAGACGGTTGGCGCGGGATTCGGCATTCATCAGGCGGAAGGGGGGCGCGTCGGGGGCGAAGACCTCACGCGGGTGGGGCTCGAAGGTGACGATTCCCAAGGGCGCGTCGTTGCGGGCCAGATCGATCACCGACTGGTGGCCCAGATGGATGCCGTCGAAGTTGCCCATGGCCACGGAGGCTCCGCGCGCGTCTGGTGCAAGCCCTTGCCAATGCTTGTGAATTCGCACTTCTACCCCATGCGGGGGCAGCCCCCGTCAGTCGAACTTGCGGCTTGGCGCCAGAACCAGCGCGTCGCCTTTAAGGACAACGGTATTGCCCACCATGCAGTGGGTTTCAAGGGTGACCCGGCGTTTGGCATAGTCTATCGCGGTGACTTTCACAAAAGCTTCCAGAATATCACCTGGGCGGACCGGTGCCATGAAGCGCAAGTTCTGGGAAAGGTAGACGGTGCCGTGGCCGGGAAGCTGTTCGCCCACCACGGCAGAGATCAGGCTGGCGGTCAGCATGCCGTGGGCTATGCGGCCCTCGAAGATCGTGTCGCGGGCGTAATTATCGTTCAGATGCACGGGGTTATGGTCGGTTGACACCTCGGCGAACAGGCGGATGTCACGGTCGGTGATCTGTTTGGACCGCGACCGCACCATGCCGATTTCCATGTCTTCGATGCAGATCGTGCCGGGTGCGTGGTTGTCGAGCATGATTCCTCCGAGGTTTGAAGAACACTAGCTGATGCTGCGATGCAGCGCAATCCATCGCGCAAGAAATTTGCGCGGATCGTGGCTATTGGGTAACTTTGTTACTGTAGCTTGGGAATCGCGAAGGTGGCGGACATCTGACGCACGGTCAGCCATTCTTCCAGCAAGTCCTTGTTCGGATTGTCGGAATCCGGTCCGAATTCGGCCGCGGCGATGCCTCCGGTGACGAAAAGCGTATCCAGCCCCTCGGCTATGCCACCTTGGACATCGGTGCCGATGCCATCGCCGATGCAAAGGATCTGCGGGTCAGACCGGGTGCCCAAAGCGGCCAGACGGCGGCGGGCGAGGTCGTAAACCGGCGGATGCGGCTTGCCGAAATACATCGTCTTGCCGCCGATCTTTTCATACTCCAGCGCCAAGGCGCCCGCGCAGTACAGCCGCTTGTCGCCATAGTCGACGATGATGTCGGGGTTGGCGCAGAGCATGGTGAGGCCGGCATTCTGGGCGCGCAGCAGGTGCAGGCGGTAGTCTTCGGGTGTTTCGGTCAGGTCGTCCGATAGGCCGGTGCAGATGACGATTTCAGCCTCCTCGATGCTAACCCGTTGAATGGGTGCTGGTTTCAGATCATCGGGGAAATCGGTGAAGAAAGGTTCATCCTTCAGCGCGCCGATGAAGTGGACCTTTTCGTAAGCCCCCGAAAACAGCGCGTATTGTGTGGCATCGCCCGAGGTCACCACCTCGTCCCAGGCGTCGCGGGGCACGCCCATCATGTCCAACTGTTTGACAACGCTGGCTTTTGGCCGGGGCGCGTTGGTCAAGAGCACCACTTTTCCGCCCGCCGCCCGGTAGGCTTGCAGCGCCGCCACCGCAGCCGGGAAGGGCGTCTTGCCGTTGTGCAGGCAGCCCCAGAGGTCGCAGAACACCGCGTCATAGCGGCGGCCGATCTGGGCGAGAGAGGCGATAAGCTCGGTCATGGGGCGGCCTTTGGCTGTCGGATAAACGTCGGGTTTGCGTATGGCATCCGTATGGCATCTGTACCGACACGCGGGACGCAGGGTTAACGGGCCGGTAAGGTTCTCCGGCCCGTGGGACAAGGTAGGATGGGCCATTGGCCCATGCTGGGTCAGAGCTTCAGGGACGGGATGATCTGCTTCTTGCGGCTGAGGATGCCGGGCAGCACCACCGTGTCGCCGGTGACTTTGACGCCGAACGACGCTTCGGCCAGGTGCCGGACGAAGTCGTTCGGGATCAGAAGCGTTGCTTCCTCGCGAATGATGTCGATCACGAACAGCAGGACCTGATCGGCATTGTCTTCCGTCGCCACGTCCACCATCGAGGCCATCAGCGAGGCCTTGCGGTCCAGCACCACCTTGGGCGCGGTCGTCTCCAGCACCGATATGCGGAGTTCCTTGCCTGCGACGGTGTATTCCTTGCTGTCCAACCGCAGCAGCACCGCGTCCGAGAAGGCCGAGATGTCGGACTTCGCCTCGAACAGTTGTGTGGCAAGGTCGTGGATCGAGACGCCCAGATCGGCGGCCAGTTCCTGCGCCACGTCGCGGTCGTGGTCGGTGGTGGTGGGGGAGCGGAATTCCAGCGTGTCGGACAGGATGCACGACAGCATGGCGCCCTTGATGGCGCGCGGCGCCTTGGCGATGTCATGGCCGATCAGGTCGAACAGGATCGTGGCGGTGCAGGCCAAGGGGCGGATGGTGATGTCGATCGGGGTCCTGGTCTTGATGCCGCCGACCAGCATGTGGTGGTCGATGATGCCCACCACTTTCGCCTCATTGATCGAGGGCGGCAGTTCGGCGGGGTTGTTGGTGTCGACGATCACCACCGTGTCGTCTGCCGTCACGTCCGAGATGATTTCGGGCTTGGGCAGGTCCCAGTGTTTCAGAACAAACAGAGCTTCGGTGTTGGGCTCGCCCAGCAAATAGGGCTTGGCCGGGGTGCCTTTCACCTCGGACAGATACCAGGCCCAGATGATCGGCGAGCCGGTGGAATCGGTGTCGGGGGATTTGTGGCCGAAAACCTTGATGGTCATTGGGATGCCCTTTGGAATGCAGGATTTGGCCCGGGTTATAGGGGCAGGCTGGGGTTTTGTCACGCGGTTGGGTGCCGCAATGCGGCATCAGCGCCGATAGGATCTTGCGATGTGCCAAGTGACTGCCGTCAGAACCACGGCCGCGCCGATCAGAGTGGGCAGGGTTGGCGTCTCGGCATAGACGAGCCAGACCCAGACGGGGGCGAGCGAGGCTTCCATCGCGCCCAGAAGGGCGGTTTCGATGGCGGGGATTTTTGCTGAGCCCATCAGGAACAGGGCAAAGCCAAGCGAGGCGTTGATCAGGCCGAAGCCTGCCAGCAGCAGCAGTTGGTCGGGTGCGGGCAGGGAATGGGCGGCGAAGGGCAGGCTGATCAGAACGCCCATGATCGCCGAGGCCGTGCCGGCGGGCAGGGTCGGGATGCCCGGGTGTTTGCGGGCGATGACCATCATGACGGCCATGGTCGCCGTCATGACCAGCGCCAGAAGGTCGCCCGCCACGGTGCCATCCCCGCCCAGCCCCACCATGATCACCGCGCCGGCAAAGGCCACGGAACTCGCCAGCAGCGCATCCCGGGAAGGGCGTTCGCGCATCATCAGCCAGCCAAGGCCTGCCGTCATGAAGGGCACCGTGGCGTAGATGATCGCCACATGCGCCACCGAGGTCAGCCGCAGCGAGGTGATGTAGCAGAGCATGCCTGCCCCCGACAGCAGCGCATAGGCCCAGCCCGCGCGGCCCAGCCGCAGGAAGGCGCGGAACCCCGCGCCGCCCTCGCGGGCATAGAGCACCGCCAGCAACCCCAGCGTGCCGAAGAACCCGCGCCAGACCAGCACGGTGAAGACATCCTGATGGATGGCGCGGGTGAACAGGCCCGCCGTGCTCCACGCGAGGGTGGAGGTGAAGACGAGGATCAGGCCGGTGCGGTGATCGGGGCTGAGGGCCATGGCGTCCGTCGTTTTGGGGTGCCCGGAGGACCTAGCAGGATTGCGGCGGGTTTACGGGGCCAAAGGCGACAGATGCCAGCCGCTTTGGGCCAGAAGGTTCAGAACCCCGGTCTCTCCGGGCAGATGCAGCGCGCCGAAGGCGGCGAGGACCGGGCCATGGGCGGCTTCTGCCTCTAGCACCGGGATCCAGGTGGCGTTGCGGCTGGCAATCATGGCGTGATCGATCAGGGCCATTTCTGCCGCAGCCTTCTCGGGCGTCATGCCGGGCAGGTTTTGCGTCTGAAGGGCGGTGAATTCCCAGAAGAGGCGGCTTTCGCCGGAGAAATAGGCGTCGGACAGGGTGGTGGCCATGTCGTCGGATTGTGCATCGGTGGCCACGGTCTGCATCAGCATGTCAAGCTGCTGGGTCGGAGTGATCTGGCCGAAGATCGACAGAATGGCGTCCGGCGGTTCCAGCGCCTTGATCGGCTTTCCTGTGGCCTGCGCCAGCGCGATCAGTTGCTTGTCCAGACCCTCTGCCATGTCGGGGGCTATGGGGAACATGCAGGCGGGCATTTCCAGCATCGAGGCCACG
>CANBRQ010000231.1 GCA_947371955.1 Paracoccaceae bacterium
CCTCAGTCAGGAAGAACGCGGCAGCCGACGCTATGGCTACTACGGGCGCTATGGCAGCTATTACGGGCAAGACGAAGCCTGAGCGCTATCCAGGCATGCACCTCCCCATACCCGGCCATTTACCCGCAACTCGTCGCCCGGATATCCTACGGAAGCAGCGAAAGGGTGCGTCTTGCTAAGGTCGCGTGATCTCTCGGGAAGAGAAGGATAGCCGCGTAACGCTATAGATAGTCGACCTTGAATTAGCGTCACCATCCTGCGACATTCGACGTCAGGTTAAGATCTATATGAGACAAAGGGTGTCTGAATGGCGGGAACACGTCTTGCTCCGCTGTTCCAAGCGGCTGAAATTGCCCTGCGGCTGTTTTTCAAGGCGACACGTAGGTCTCATGAGGAGGCAGACAGTGCCCCTGGTCGGCCGATCTGGCTAGTGCCCTGTATCTGTTTGGGCGCGCTGGTCTGGGTCGGAGTGCTGTTTTGGATCTTCTCCTGAAGCACAGCGCCAGCCGTCACTGAAGCAGGGGATGGGTCTCGGCGAATTCCGGTTCTTCAGGCGCTTGGAACGGCGCTTGTTGGTTGGCGCGCAAGAATTGCGAAACGTCCGGCAACGTTGGTCGTGGCCCTTTACTCCGGGCTCCGCTCAAAGCGTTTGCAGGATGGCAGGACAAGCGGCTGGCGGGATGATGGCCTTCGGCCTTAGCCGTTTCATTGTCTTGCGGGAGACGGCCAATCTCTTCGTTCGTGAACACCAGCAAACATCGATTCGCGGGTTCCATCACCGTCAGACGACCGGCGAGGAGTTGGTCTTCGCCTCAGCCAAAGGTCCAGACCATAATCCCCACCCAGATCAGTGCCCCCAGGCAAATGCTGGGTACAATCCACACTGAGCGTCGGGGCGGGCTGTTCGCCTCTTCCAGCGGCTCTCCCATGGCCTTCGGAGACACCCGGGATGCGGCCCTGCGCGCTGTTTTGGACAGTGGGGCATCAGGGTTTCTTGTCATTCAGAAGACCTTTGTCTGACAGATATCTTCTAGCCGCATTTTCTTAACACCGCATTATCACCGCACCAATTTGTGTGGCAGCCAATCTTGTCATCATTGCGGCACGCTGATTTGAACTTTGTCACGTCGTTGACCAATAGATGTCAACCGACCTTGGTCGGGCGGTTTCTCTGTGCCCTCTCTGTCAGGCACATCGCGAAGAATATTCTGTTGGACAGAGTGTGCATGCCTGGATAGCGCTCAGGCTTCGTCTTGCCCGTAATAGCTGCCATAGCGCCCGTAGTAGCCATAGCGTCGGCTGCCGCGTTCTTCCTGACTGAGGATGCCGTAAAGTCTGGCATCTGGGCGCATCATGTCTTGCAACTGGGTCGCCGCCTCGCGCACCTCGCCTTGCGTTGTGCTGATGTAGCGCACCACCTGGACCACGGCATCGGCGTGGCGGGCGAGGTAGCGGGTGTCAACCACCGGCAAAAGCGGCGGGCTGTCGATGACGATCATGTCGAACTCGGCCATCAGGCCCTTGATCAGCTGATCAAAGGCCTTGCTGTTGATCAACTGGTCGGTCGGAACAGAACTGCGCCCGCCCGCTGTCAGCACCACCAGCGGCGACAGCGGGTCCTGCGCGGCCAGCGGTGCCAGCGCCGCCCCGGTGCCCCAGGAGGTCAGGTAATCCAGAAGGCCCACCTCGCTGGAACAGCCCATCCGCACCTCCACCGAGGGTTTGCGCAGGTCGGCATCCAGCAGAAGCGTGCGCGCCCCCGACAGCGCATAGGTGCGCGCCAAGGCGATGGCCGTCGTGGTCTTGCCCTCGGCCTGCAGGGCGGAACAGACCAGAATGATCCCGGCATTGGCCCGGGCACTGACCGTGGTCTGCATGCCAAGGTCAAGCGAGGCGCGCAGCTTGCGGAAGGTTTCCGCATAGGGCGACATCGGCGCCGTGGTCACCATGTCGGCGGGCGAGCCGGTTTCGGGCTGGTCGATCTCGGGCACGGTCACGGGCACGCGCACCTGCAGGATGTTCTGCAGCTGGCTGGCCGAGGTGACGCCGCCGATGTAATATTCCTTGAGGAACCCCAGCAGAATGCCCAGACCCAGCCCGCCCACGACGGCCAGTGCGGTGATCAGCCGCTTGTTGGGCGATGCCGCTGTCGCAGGCCGCAGTGCCTTGGACACAATGCGCGCATCGGCGATCTGCAGATTGGCCAGCGTGCCCATGTCCTGTTCGCGTGACAGCAGGGTCTGGTACTGGGTGCGCGCAATCGTGGCCGATTGCTGCAGGTCGAACAGTTCGGTCAGCATTTCGGCTGACAGGTTGGATTGCAGAAGCGTCGTGCGCAGCTGGTCGCGGGCCGTGGCCTCGCGCGTGCCAAGCGCCTTGACGTCGGCTTGAACCAAGTCGAGCGTGGCCTGCGAGCGGGTCGCGAGGTTCTTGTCCAGAACATCAAGCTGGGCCGTCAGGTCCAGCGCCTCGGCGGTGCCTTTGGCGGCCTGACCCAGACGGTTCTGCAGGTCCTTGCGCTGGCGGGCCAGTTCCTGCAGAGCGGCATCGCCCAGACTTTGCGCCACGGTGTCCCAGTCCTTGGACCCGATGGCCCCCTCGGCAGAGGCGATGCTGACACCCTTGGCCAACTGATCGCTCTTGGCCGATTCCAGTTGGCGGCGCAGTGCGGCCACGGCCGGATCGCCGCTTTCGCTTTCCAGCCGGGCGAGGTTGGTCTCGATGAAGCCGTTGACGGCGGTTTCGGAATTGGACAGATCGTTCTGCGCCGTGGTGATCTGGCGGCGCAGCACGTCGCGCGCGCCCAAGAGGGACGAGGTCTTGGTGGCGACCTGGCTTTCGATATAGGTCTGGGCATAAAGATTGGCGAGCTCAGCCGCCCGGTCCGGATCGGGCGAGGCCAGCGAGATGCCGATCAGATAGGTCAGGCCCTGACGCTGGATCTGAACCGCCCCTTGCAGCTTGAGAATGGTGGCATTGACCAGATCATCGGCGCTTTGCGCGCCCTTTGGCCCAAGGCCAAGGCGCTTGCGGATGGCATCGCCGGACAGATCGATCCCCAGCGTGATGCCCAGCTTTTCGGTCCAGCCGATCTGCGGCCCAAAATCAGGGGCCTGGATCAGATCGCCGGCCTGAACAACGGCCAGAGCCGTGCTGGAGGACCGCATGATCTCGACCTCGCTGTCGAGGCGCGAGTTCAGGATGGCGCTTTGCTGCGGGTTGTCGGCGCTGGGGTCCAGAAGGTTGGTGCCCTGCGCATCAACCTGCACAAGGGTCGTGGCGCGGTAGATCGGCGTTGCGGTCAGAAGATAGGCAAAGGCCAGTCCCAGAACCACGGCAAGGGTCACCACGATCAGCCTGCGCTGCCGCTTGAGGATCGCAATGATCTCCTTGAGATCGATATCAACGGGGTCCAAGGGAATGTCCTTCGCCTTAAGGCTTGTCATGGAATGATGCTCTCTGTCTGGCTCAATTGGGGGGGGCGGTATAGCTGAGCAGCGCCGGCGGATTGCCCCCGGCCAGACGCAGCGTTGTCAATTCGCCCGTTTTATAGGCGCCTGTGTCAATTCCTATGCAGTTCTCGAAGAGATATACGTCGGTCTGGATTACATGACCATGAACAAGGCAGATCTGCCCCCCAGGCTTCGGGCGGCGCCCCCCCCAGACCAGGGTACGGGCGGGCTGATCAATGACCCCGCGCTCGGGGTCAAAGCCCGCATGGGCGAGGACCCAGGTCTGCGCAGCATCGCGGACCAGATGGCCGCAAGGCAGGGCTGCAAGCCAGGTCAGGTGCTCGGACGGCAGATGGGCGGCCAGCATCTGGCGCAGCCGTCGCATCGGCAGGTCCAGGGGGGCCGCAGGGTCAAGTGCCAGTCCGTAGGATCGCAAGGTCTCATAGCCTCCCTGATCAAGCCACGACTTGTTTCTGGCGGGCTCTTGCAGAAAGGCCAGCATCATCTCTTCGTGATTGCCACGAATGGACAGACGTGTGGCCCAAGGCAGGGGCCGCATCAGATGGTCCAGAAGGCCCGCCGTATCGGGCCCGCGGTCGACCATATCGCCCAGAAGCACGATCTGCGGCCGGCCGGAAAACCGCGCCGCATCCTCGCGGATCAGGGCCTCGAGCCCTATCAGCAAGTGGCGACACCCATGCACATCCCCCACCGCATAAACCGGCCCCACGGCCAGATCCAGCGGAACCAGCGCCACGCCCGGCGTCGGACGGCCACCAAGCCGGTCGAGAAAGGAGGTGAGCCAGGTCATGCGGGCTTTGTCCGGGACGGCGGGCCCGGCTGCGCAGCCTGGCTGTTCGGGCTTTGGTTGCGCAGGGCCAGCCCCATGCCAAGGATGACCAACAGCACATAATTGTTGGCCGGCATCTCCAGACTGAAGTCGCCCAGCGAATGCAGGGCACCGAGGACCAGAACGCCGATGGCACCTGCGGCATTGGCGGCAAAGCCATCACCCCGCCGCAGGCGCCGCACCAGCAGCACCCCCGCAGCGGCCAGCAACAAAGGCGGCAGCGATCCAACCACCAGACCCAGTTCCGACCACAGCATCAGATAGCTGTCATGCGCCAGATCAAAGGTCTCAGCACCATTCAGAGGCGGTGCGCGGAAGGCCTCGAAGGCGGGGCCGAAGCCGTCAAAGCCAAAGCCGGTCCAGGGCCGCAAGGCGATCATGCCAAGGATCTGGTGGTAAAGGTCGAACCTTGTCGTGCTGTCGGCCTCGGAAAACAGCGCCCGGTCCGAGAGGCCCGCACCCGTGAAGACAACCGCCCCGCCAATCAGGATCACACCGCCCAACACGATGCCCAGCCCAAGCCCGACCGATAGCCTGCCATGATAGCCCAGAAGCACAAGGCTGGTCACCGCGAGCCCCGTCATCGAGGCCGCCGTGCCAAGCCGCGACTGCGTGGCCAAAAGCGCCAGCAGGATGATCAGCATGGCCACCAGCACCAACCGACCCTCTGCACCCAACTTCTCAAACGCGCCGCGTGGGCGCGAGGTGCGGATCTCGGGGGCCTCGAACCGCCGCCCGATCAGGCTGACCCCGAGGATAAGGCCAAAGCCCAGAAAGGTCGCCAGCGAGTTGCGGTTGACGAAGGTGCCCGTCGCCATGCCCAGATAGGCGGTCTTCTCGCCGAAAGGTGCGATATCACCCAGCAGCTTCAGGGCGACAAGTGCCCAGACGGCCTGCAGGAAGATGCCCAGGAACAGAAGCCGGCTGATCAGGCCCACCCTTTCGCGCCGGCTGGACACATCAATCACCAAGGCCAGCAGGATCAGATAACCAACAAAGCGCAGTGCCCCGAGTTGGCTGGCATCGGGCACCGCCGAAATCGCGCGTCCCGCCAAAGCCGCCATCCCTGACGGCACGGCCAGCAGGCCCTGCGGCAAAAGCCCGGCAAATGGCTGTGCCTGCAGGATGGCCCAGACCGGAACGAGCGCGGCCAGAAGGAAATACACCGCAAAGGGCCGCAGTCGCGCCGGACCGTTTGTCACGACCCGAAAGGTTGCAATCTGATGCACCGCCCCCAGAAGGCCAAGCACCGCCGTCCACAAAAGCCACCAGCTCGGCCGGTTGCTGGCCAGCGGGACGGCACTAGCCACCGCCAGAAGTGCCAGCGCTACGGCCAGGCGGGTTTTCAGACGCCCCACGCCATGTTCGGGCCGGATCGGAGCCTGAGCAACATTCCTAGCCATTCCTGGCCGCCAGAAGACGGACACTCAACGCCGAAGGCTCAAACGGGGCTGCGGCTGTGGCAAGATCATAAGCCTCCGCCGTCAGGACGCCGGGTGCTACGATCAATCCCACCGCATGAGCGCGGGGAAAGCCGGGATTCTTCGCAAGAATCGCTTGCGCAGCCGCTTGACGCGAAGCGCCAATATCGCCCTGAAGTTGTGACGATATTCGGACCGATTCATTCGTCAGTAGGGCATCCGCACATTTTTGCAGCAGGTCATCCAGGCCGCTTGCGCTGTATGTCAACCAGCCTTGGTCGAACTTGCGCAACTGCAAAACAGGTTCGAGGTCTTGCCCCAAAAGCATAGTGACGGATGCATCTTTTCGATTAAAGCGCTCTAAAGATAGATAAAATAGACCTAAGGAGAAAATAATCGCGAAAATACTGATTTTATGGTATACTTTGGATATTCCTTTTGCCATCACGATTGATCTCTCTCGCAGATTTTAGCCTCCATTTGCGACCCCTTTCACCAGATTTCGCCGCCAATGTCTATCATCTATGCGCTATCGGAAGATAGCACGACCTGCGAAATGAAAGTCTATAGTATCGTATATTGTCTTATAGACTGGACATTCACGCATTGGGATAGGATAGCTATCCTTGCGTTCCATATGGTGATTTACGATACTTTTACCGAGTTTTTTAACGGAGTACGCGAAATGAAGGACGTCAAGACATCTGCTCTTGCCATGGTCGTGACAGCAGCGATGC